>DATBPG010000254.1:0-11231 GCA_036561485.1 Steroidobacteraceae bacterium
TCTTCCTGCAGCCGCACATCATGCGCGACGACGAGGAGGCGGCCATCGAGACCAACGCCAAATACAATTACATGCGTGGCGAGCAGCGCAAGGTCATGCGTGACAGCACGCTGCTGCCGCTGGCACCCTACCAGCCCGCCGAGCCGCTGCCCCCGGTCACCAATGGCGCTGTTCCGCCCATGTTCGGTGCCGGTGCACCTGTGTCCGCTACGCCGCCCCTCGCGCCGGCAACCGCGCCACATCCCCAGTCTCCACCGCCTGGCGGTGGAAGCACTCCATGAGTCAACCCGTCGAACGCTCGGCGGCGCTGCGCGCGGAGCTCGCGCGTCGCGCCGCCCTGGCACGCAGCGCCGAGGCGGCGCGCAGCAGCGCCCCTGCCACGGCCACGGGCGCTGCCGTCAACGCCAGCGTCGCTCACCCGCCCGGGTCGCGTGCCGACCCTCACGCTGCGGCGCCGGCCGCGCCCGCGACAGCCCCCGCCTCCGCAGCGCGTGCTTCCATGACGAGCGACTCACGCCTGCCATTCACATTCGCGCGCCGGCACGGGGTGCTGGTACGCAGCGTGAGCAACGGCATCGCCGAGTGCGTCTATCGGGCGCCCTGCTCGCCCGTGGCCCTGGCCGAAGCGCGCCGGTATCTGCAGCTGCCGATGAAGCTCTCGGTCGTGTCGGCCGAGGAGTTCGAACACCTGCTGCGCAAGACCTATGAGGGCGGCAGCAGCGATGCGATGCAACTGGGCCTGGATGAGGGCGCGGACCTGGCACATCTGGCGCAGGATCTGCCCGAGCAGGCCGATCTGCTCGAGAGCAACGACGATGCACCCATCATCCGTCTGATCAACGCGTTGCTCACGCAAGCCATCCGCGAGAACGCCTCCGATATCCACATCGAGCCGTTCGAGAACCGTCTGGTGGTTCGCTTTCGCGTCGATGGCATCCTGCGCGAGGTGCTGCAGTCCAAGCGCGGCGTCGCGCCGCTGGTGGTCTCGCGCATCAAGGTCATGTCAAAGCTCGACATCGCCGAGAAGCGCCTGCCACAGGACGGCCGCATCAGTCTGCGCATCGCCGGCCGCGCGGTGGACGTGCGCGTCTCGACCATCCCTTCCGGCCACGGCGAGCGCGTGGTGCTGCGACTATTGGACAAGCAGGCCGGACGGCTCGAGCTCGAATCCCTGGGCATGCAGCCCGAAACACTGCACCTGCTCGATGAGCTGATCCACAAGCCCCACGGCATCCTGCTGGTAACCGGGCCGACCGGCTCGGGCAAGACCACGACCCTCTACGCGGCGCTCGAGCGGCTGAACGACAACACCAGCAATATCATGACGGTCGAGGATCCGATCGAGTATTACATCGACGGCATCGGCCAGACCCAGGTCAACACCAAGGTGGAGATGACCTTCGCGCGCGGCCTGCGCGCCATCCTGCGTCAGGACCCGGACGTGGTGCTGGTCGGCGAGATCCGCGATCTGGAGACCGCGCAGATCGCCGTGCAGGCCAGTCTCACCGGTCACCTGGTACTCTCCACCCTGCACACCAATACCGCCGCCGGCGCCCTCACGCGCCTGCGCGATATGGGCATCGAGCCCTTCCTGCTCTCCTCGAGCCTGATCGGCGTGCTGGCACAGCGCCTGGTACGCGTGCTGGATCCGGCCACGCGCCAGGCCTTCACCGCCGGCGAATACGAGCGGCGCCTGCTGAGCCTCGCCGACGATGAGCCCTCCCCGACGCTGTATCGTCCCGGTCGCGACGCCGGCGGCGGCTATCGCGGTCGCACCGGCATCTACGAGCTCATCGTCATCGACGATACGCTGCGCACCATGATCCACGACGGCGCTGGCGAGCACGATATCGAGCGCTATGCGCGCAAATTCACCCCTTCGATCCGTGAGGATGGCCTGACGCGCGTGCTCAAGGGCGAGACCACCGTCGAAGAGGTCCTGCGCGTCACGCGCGAGGATTGAGCCGCTTGGGCGCCTTCGAATACACGGCGCTCGATTCGCTCGGCCGCTCGCGCAAGGGTGTGATCGAAGGCGATACCGCCCGCCACGTGCGCAGCCTCCTGCGTGAGCGCCAGCTGCTGCCGGTCAGTATCGAGGAGGTCGCGCAGCAGGAGTCGCGCCGTCAGCAGAGGGTCGGGCTGAGCTTCCGCCGCGGCGTCTCCTCGGCGGATCTGGCACTGCTCACCCGACAGCTGGCGACGCTGGTACGCGCCGCACTGCCGCTCGAGGAGGCGCTGCTGGCGGTGTCTCAGCAGACCGAAAAGCCACGCGTGCAGAGCATCGTGCTCGGCGTGCGCGCCAAGGTCGTCGAAGGCCATCCGCTCGCCGCGGGCCTGGCGGATTTTCCACGCGTTTTCCCCGAGATCTATCGCGCCACGGTGTCCGCGGGTGAACAGTCGGGGCATCTGGACAACGTGCTCGAGCGGCTCGCCGAATACACCGAGACGCGCGAGCAGATGTACCAGAAGGTCATGGGCGCGCTGCTCTATCCGATCGTGCTGACCGTGCTGTGTTTCGCAGTGGTCTCGGTGCTGCTCGCCTACGTGGTGCCCAAGGTGGTGGAGGTGTTCGAGTCAAACCACGCGAGCCTGCCGCTCGCGACCACGGTGCTGGTGACGGTCAGCGACTTCATGCGCAGCTACGGCATCTATCTGCTCATCGCTCTGGCGGTGGCGGCGGTCATCTTCAACCGTGCGTTAAAGGTGCAGGCCAATCGCCGCCGCTTCCATCAGCTGCTGCTGCGCCTGCCACTGGTCGGCCGCATCCTGCGCGGCTTCAATACCGCGCGCTTCACGCGCACCCTGAGCATCCTGGTCGGCAGTGCCGTGCCAGTGCTCGACGCGCTGCGCATTGCCGGCGAGGTCATCACCAACGTGCCGATGCGCGAGGCGGTGACGGAAGCCACCTCGCGCGTGCGCGAGGGCGCGCCCATCGGCCGCTCGCTGGCAGCCGGGCGGCTGTTCCCGCCGATGACGGTGCACCTCATCTCGAGCGGCGAGGCCAGCGGCCAGCTGCAGACCATGCTCGAGCGCGCGGCGGCCAATCAGGAGCGCGAACTGGAGTCGCTGCTGGCAGCGCTCATGGGACTGCTCGGTCCGCTGCTGATCGTGGCGATGGGCCTGTTCGTGATGGGCATCGTCTTTGCGATGCTGCTGCCCATCTTCGAGCTCAACGAGCTCATTCACTAGCGCACCAGCGCGGCCTGGGCCCTCCCGGGCGCCGCTGCGCAGGCCCCCACGCTGCCCGGGCTGCCGTCCGGGGGCAGCAGTGATTGGCAGTGGGAGCTGTGTCACGGGACAGTCGTTGCATCCGTGTTTGATTCGCATTATTTTCGGCCACGTCATTGGCTATCGAATGACACCGCAACGACCATGGGTGCAAATCCGGATTCCGAAGAATTCGACGAGGACGATGGCGAGCAGATCGCGCCCGAGGAAGAAGAGCTCGATCTCGCGCGCGCCATCAAGGATATGGATATCGCCAAGCGGCGCGGAGAGAGAGTGGGCGAACCTGCCTGGCGACGCCTGGAGCAGCGGCTCGAGCAGCGACGCACCGCCGAGCTGATCAGTGACTTCGAGGATTACGACGTCGACGATTCCGGCAGCGCCCCGGGCTCGCTCCTCGACGGCGAGAGCCGGTCGCGCAAATAGCGCGCGAGCTTCGGCTTCCCGTGGTCAGTCCCGGGAGGTAGGGGCGCTCACGGCCGCGCCCGCGCGGCCGGCGATGGCACCACGCCGTAACACCCCGACCACCACGCCCTCGATGAGCAGGGACTGCTCCTTCAGATCCACACGCAACGGCTCGAAATCCGCATTCTCCGGCAGCAGCCAGACGATGCTGCCCTCCTGCCGATAGCGCTTGACGGTGACCTCGTTCTCCAGCCGCGCCACGACGATCTGGCGATTGCGGATCTCGGGCGTGCGCTGCACGGCGACCAGATCGCCGTCCAGAATGCCCGCATTTTTCATGCTCATGCCCACGACCTTCAGCAGATAATGCGGGCGCGGCGTGAAGACCGCGGGGTCGATCGTCAGGTGCTCGACGATGTTCTCTTCGGCAAGGATCGGCCGGCCAGCGGCCACGCGTCCCACCAGCGGCAGGCCCGATGGCTCGCGCTCCGCCTCGCTCAGGCGGATGCCGCGCGAAGTACCGGGTAGCAGCTCAATGGCGCCCTTGCGGGCCAGAGCGCGCAGGTGCTCCTCGGCCGCGTTCGGAGAGCGAAAGCCCAGCTTCGCGGCGATCTCCGCGCGCGTGGGCGGCATGCCGCTCTCGCGGATGGCGCGCTGCAGGAAGCGCAGCACCCGGGTCTGGTTGGGCGTCAGGGTAGCCATGTGTAAATTTATACAGTAGAAGCAGATGCCTGTAAATTCCCGCGTTCAGAGCCCCCTGGACGTCGCCATCATCGGGGCCGGCCACAACGGCCTCGTCACCGCCGCCTATCTCGCGCGCGCGGGCCTGTCGGTGGCACTGTTCGAGCGGCGCGGAATCGTCGGGGGTGCGGCAGTCACCGAGGAATTTGCGCCCGGCTTCCGCAATTCCACCGCCAGCTACACCGTGAGTCTGCTGCATCCGAAGATCATCCGCGAGTTGCGCCTCGCCGAGCACGGCCTGGTCATCCTGCCCCGGCCGATGCAGAACTTTCTGCCGCTGCCCACCGAAGATGCGCTGTACGTGCCGCGCGAAGCGGATGCCTGGCGGCGCGAGGTCGCGCGTCATTCCAGGCGCGACGCCGAACGGCTGCCGGCCTGGAGTGAGTTCATCAGCGAGGCGGCCGATCTGCTGCGCGGGCTGGCGCTGCAGACACCGCCGACTGATCTGTCACGCTGGCCGGATCTGATGCGGCTGCTGTCGGTGGGACGGCGCTGGCGCGCGCTGCCACTGGCACGCGCGCGCAGGCTCTATGAGCTCCTTACCCGCAGCGCCGGGGAGATCCTGGATGATTGGTTCGAGAGCGATGCGCTGAAGGCGCTGTACGGCTTCGACGCCGTCGTCGGCAACTACGCCAGTCCCTACACACCCGGCAGTGCCTACGTACTGCTGCATCACGCCTTCGGCGAGGTCAACGGTCATCGCGGCCTCTGGGGCCATGCGCGCGGGGGCATGGGCTCCATCAGCAATGCGATGGCGCTGGAGGCGCAGGCACAGGGCGCGCGCATCGAGACCGGCGATGCCGTCGCGCGCGTCGAGGTGCGCAACGGGCGCGCCTGCGGGGTGCAGCTCGAGAGCGGCCGGCGCATCGAGGCGCGCGTGGTCGCCGCGAACGTGAATCCGAAGCTGCTGTACCTGCAGCTGGTCGATCCGCAGCATCTGCCGGTGGAATTCATTGACGCAATGCGCCGCTACCGTTGCGGGTCCGCGACATTCCGTATCAATGTCGCACTGGCTGAACTGCCACGCTTCACCGCTGCGGAACGCACCCCCGCGCCGCCCGGAGTGGACGGCCAGCAGTATCTGGGTTCCGGCATCATCCTGGCCCCATCGCTGACCTACATGGATCACGCGTTCGCCCAGGCGCGCCTGCAGGGTTACTCCGGCGCTCCCGTCATCGAGATGCTGATCCCGAGCACCCTCGATGCATCGCTGGCACCGCCCGGTGCTCACGTGGCCAGTCTCTTCTGTCAGCATTTTGCCCCTGAACTGCCCGATCGTCGGCCCTGGGCGAGCGCGCGCGAGCAGATGACTGCCCTGATATTCGACACCGTGGAGCGCTACGCGCCCAACTTCAAACGCTCGCTGCTTGCTCACAGCGCGCTGACGCCTGCGGATCTGCAGGAGCGTTTCGGACTGATCGGTGGGGATATCTTCCACGGAGCGCTCTCGCTCGATCAGCTGTGGGCGGCCCGTCCCGTGCTTGGCTACGCCGATTACCGCTCACCCATCCCTGGCCTGTACCTGTGCGGCGCCGGCGCGCATCCAGGCGGCGGCGTCACCGGCATGCCCGGTCACAATGCTGCAAAACGCATCCTGCAGGACTGGCCGCGCCTGCGCAGAAGGCGAGCGCATCGTGCACGTCGCGCGTCGACGACATTGAAGGCCAATGACGATTCCTTAAGCAACCGTTAAGGAAAGCGCAGGTAAATTCGCCGATACGGCCGCAAGCGGTTACGCTGGCGCGGGTTTATGCACGCGACCAAATGACTGCCAACTATTGCTTTTGGGGGTTAAATTTGGTCAAGTTGCAGCCTCGCAAAGGCGTTCCGTAGGAAGGCGGCGCGATGCGGATCCACTCGTTCAAGCAAAGGGGACTCGAATGAACAAGACAATCGTCGTGAAGCTGGCCGCGGCCGCTGCGGTCGTGGCGCTCGCCGGCTGCACCGACCTCAAACCCGTGCAGGCCCAGCTCGACCAGCTGAAGACGCAGGTGTCTCAGCTTCAGCAGGACGTGAATGCGGCCAAGACGTCGTCTGACAATGCTGCGCACGCCGCCGAGGCCGCGCAGAATTCGGCCAATCAGGCCTCGCAGGCCGCCAGCGCCGCGCAGAGCACTGCCAATCAGGCGCTCTCCGCTGCTCAGGCTGCGCAGTCGTCGGTCGACGCGACCAACGAGAAGATCAATCGCATGTTCCGGCGGTCGGTCTCCAAGTAACCCGCCTCTCTCGTTGCGATTGGCCCGCCCCGTGCGGGCGGACAACGCCGCGCTCTGCGCGGCGTTTTCTTTTGAGCAACGCGGTGACGCTGCAGCCAGGCGCGCCCGAGTCAGCGCCAGCGCGTCAGTAGCGCAGCAGCGCCGATCCCCAGGTCAAACCGCCGCCGAGCGCCTCGAGCAGCAGCATGTCCCCACGTTTGATGCGCCCGTCGCGAATGCCGATATCCAGCGCGAGCGGCACCGAGGCGGTAGAAGTGTTGCCATGGTCCTGGATCGTCACGATGACGCGCTCGATGGGCATTCCGAGCTTCTTGGCCACTGCCTGGATGATGCGAAAATTCGCCTGATGCGGCACGAGCCAGTCGATGGCACTGCGGTCGAGCTGATTGGCGGCGAGCGTCTCATCGACAATGCGACCGAGCACCGTGACTGCGATCTTGAAGACTTCGCTGCCCTGCATGCGCACGAAATCATTCTGCGGCTGATCGGCACGCGGCGCCGGTCCGGGCGCAGGACCGCGCGCCGGGCCTCCGGTGCAATAGAGCAGCTGCTGATAGCTGCCATCGGCGTGCAGATGCGTGGACAAAATGCCGGGTTCTTCCGAGGGAGTGAGTACCACGGCGCCGGCGCCATCGCCGAACAGAATCGCGGTGCTGCGATCGGTGTAGTCGGTGATGCGCGAGAGGATCTCGGAGCCGACAACCAGCGCGTAGCGCGCTTCGCGCGCACGCACGAACTTGTCGGCGATGGCGAGCGCGTAGATAAAGCCGCTGCAGGCGGCCTCCAGACTGAAGGCGGGCGCGCCACGACAACCGAGCCGCGCCTGCAGCAGCGTGCCGGCATTCGGAAACACCAGGTCGGGAGTGGTCGTGCCGACTGCGATGAGATCGATATCGCCGGGTGTCAGCCCGGCGGCCGCGATCGCAGCGCGCGCCGCGTGCTCGGCCATGTCGGTGTTGGACTCACCCTCGGCGACGATGCGCCGGCTCACGATACCGGTGCGCTCACGGATCCAGGCATCGCTGGTATCCATGAGCTTCTCGAGATCGAAATTGGTGAGCACCCGCTCGGGCAGATAGCTGCCGGTGCCGATAATGCGTGAGTACACTCGAGCGCCTGCGCGAGGCCGCGCCGAAGCGCTAATCCTGGGCCTCTTCCTCGGCCTGCTTCTCGATCACGCGCCGGCCACGATAGAAGCCGTCGGGCGTGATGCGATGGCGCAGGTGCCGTTCACCGGACTGCGGATCGGTCGACAGCGCCGGTGTGTCAAGCCCGTCGTGCGAACGGTGCATGCCGCGCTTGGACGGTGTCTTGCGGCTCTTCTGTACGGCCATGTTCTAAAACTCCTGAAATCGATGACCATCAAACCAATGTACTCAACGCGGCCCGCCACTGCCTGGCTTTGCAGCGCGCTCCAGCAGCGCTCGCAGGTCCGCAAACGGCCGCACCGTGCCCTGAGCGGGCCCCTCCGATGCCGGCGGACCCTGCGCGTCGGGCAGCGTGTCGGGCGCGGCGTCCGACGGTGCGCCGATGTCCACATCCCGCGCATCAGCCAGTGGCTTGCACTCCGAGCTCTGCTCATGCACCGGCACGATCGGCAGGGCGAGCAGCAGTTCCTCGCCGATCAACGCCTCGAGCACCAGACGGCCCTCGGGGGCCAGAAACGTCTCCCATCCAGCCGGGGCGCTTTCGGCCTCCTGCTGTGACTCGACGATCAGCACGGGCGAGCTCGCCTGAACGTTCAGCGGCAGCAGCCCAAGGCAACGTTGACACGTTGTCGACAGCTGCGCCTGCAGCTCGACACGCGCCATTGCAAAGCCCTGCTCGCGGCTGAAGACGAGATGCGCCTTGACCGAGCCACCGCCGCTCACGTATTCGGCGGGAAAGTCCGGCAGCGCCGTCAGCGCCACATCCAGATCGATTACTGCCCGCGAGTCGGCCAGTTTTCTGACGTCGCGTAGCTTCGGGGCAGCCATGGGCGCGCGTATGATAGGTTCACTGCACCAGCAAGTCAAAAAGCGCACGCCTCAGCAACTGTTTGATTGAATGCTGATTCTCGCCTCCACCTCGGCCTATCGGCGCGCCCTGCTGAAGCGCTTGGGACTGCCCTTCACCGCCCTGGCTCCGGGAGTGGATGAGGCGCCCACCCCGCTTCAGGCCCCACTGGAGCGCGCTCAGCGGCTCGCGCTCGCCAAAGCAAGCGCCGTGGCTGCGGCGCATCCGCAGGCCACCATCATCGGCTCCGACCAGCTCGCGGTCTGCAAGGGGGAGCTGCTGGAGAAGCCGGGCAGCCCCGAGCGCTGTCGCGAGCAGCTGCGCTGGGCGTCCGCGTCCGCGGCCACCTTCTACACGGCCGTTGCAGTCCTGCAGCCCGAGCGCGCTCAGACCTTGCAGTTCGTGGATACCACGACGGTGTACTTCCGCGCCCTCACCGAGGCCGAGATCGACCGTTATATCGCGCAGGACAACCCACTGGACTGCGCCGGTGGCTTTCGCTGCGAGGGCCTGGGCATCAGCCTCTTCGCGCGCATCGCCACCGAGGATCCCACGGCGCTGATCGGGCTGCCGCTGATCGGGCTCGCCCGCGCACTGCGGCAGTGCGGCCACCCCATCCCCTGACGCTCACCCGACCCCTCCGCTGCGGGCGCGGTGTGCGAGCGCGGTCCAACCAGGTCCGCAGTTCTGCTTGCCCCAGAAAGAAATCGCGCGCATTCTTTCTGGAGCAAGGAAAAAAGCCGCAGTCATGGCCCACCCCCCTGCAACTGCCCCTGCCCCATCGCCCGAGGCCGTGCTGTCGAAGGCGGTCATTCGTGCTGCGTCGCAGCTAGATTTGCGGCAGGTCCAGCTCGCCCGCATCCTTGGGCTGTCCCCCGCCAGCGCCTCGCGTTTGGCGGCAGGCCTCTGGCAGATCCGCGCAGACAGCAAGTCCTGGGAGCTGGCCACGGCATTCGTACGCCTGTACCGGTCGCTGTCAGCGATCACCGGCGGTCAGAGGCAGGCCATGCGCGACTGGCTGCACTCGAGTAACGATGCGCTGGGCGGCGGCCCGCCGGCCGATCGCATCATCACCGCCGAGGGCCTGATCCATGTCGTCCAATACCTGGACGCCGCTCGAGGTCGCATCTAGGACCACCCATTGCCAGCTGCCTTTGTGGCGCGCCGTGGAGGCACAGCACGTGGTGGCCACTCGCACGCTCGTCGACAGCCGGCAGGAACAGGAGCTGCTCGAGGCGTTGCTCGAGCGCGATAAGCCCGCCGTGCCTGCGCGGGTGGCTGCCGCCGGCCTGGATTATTTGCTGTACACGCCGTTTCGCTATCCGCCCCCGCCGCGGGGGTCGCGCTTTCGCGCCTATGGCGATCCGGGCGTCTGGTATGGCGCGGAGCGCATTCGTACCGCCTGCGCCGAAGTGGGTTACTGGCGCTGGCGATTCGTCACCGACAGCGTCGGGTTACGTCGGCTGGATGCGGTGCCACACACCATTTTCCAGGCGATGGTGTATGCCACCGCGGTGGATCTGCGTGCGCCGCCATTTCGCCGCGACCAGCCGTTCTGGAACGATCCTGAGGACTATTCGACCTGCCAGGATTTTGCGCGCATGGCCCGCACCGCGCAGGTGCAGCTGATCCGCTACCGCTCGGTGCGCGACCCGCAGCACGGCGGCGCCGGGGCCGTGCTGGCTGCGGCAGCCTTCATGGTTGCCGTCGGCGTGCGTCGGCGCCAGACCTGGTTTCTGTCGGTCGACCGCGAACGTGCCAGCTGGATACGCGCCGGCACGCCCCGTACGGCCTCTCAGGCGCTTGAATTCACTTTTGACGAGTTCGGGTGGCCCCCGACACACCGGCGGCCGCGGGCGCGACGAGCCGATCCAGGACCTGCCTGAGCTCGGTGGGCAGCGGTGCGTTGAAGCTCTGCTCCACACCGCTTTCCGGCCAGGTAAAGGCGCAGCTGTGCGCATGCAGGAACATGCGCCGCAAGCCCAGCTGGCGCAGCTGCGCGTTGACGGCAGCGTCACCATATTTCTCATCCCCGATCACCGGATGGCCGGCGTGCGCGGCGTGCACACGGATCTGGTGCGTGCGTCCGGTGTGCAGGATGGCCTCGATGAGGGAGGCACGATCGCCGTAGCGCTCGAGCAGACGGAACTCGGTCAGCGACTCCTTGCCGGTGCGCGCATCCACGCGCACCGTGCGCTCGCCCCCGACGCGCAGATCGGTGCGCAGCGGTGCATCGATGTTCTGCCGCCCCTGGCGCCACTTTCCGGCCACGAGCGCAAGGTAACTCTTGCGCACCGCCCCCTCGCGCAGCAGCGCATGCAGCGTGCGCAGCGCCGAGCGCCGGCGCGCCACCAGCAACACGCCGCTGGTATCGCGGTCGAGGCGGTGAATCAGCTCCAGCGTCTCGGTGGGACGCGAGGCGCGCAGCGCCTCGATGACTCCGAACGACAGCCCACTGCCCCCGTGCACGGCGATGCCCGAGGGCTTATCGAGCACCAGCAGTCGTTCATCGCTGTGCAGGATGCTGGCTTCCAGGCGACGCATCAGCGCGGCTGGCACCGCTGCGCCCGCCCCGCCCGTCGAGCCCACGCCGGCTTCCTGCATGCGCACCGGGGGCACGCGCACCCGATCGCCGGCGGCTAGACGCTG
>DATBPG010000255.1:0-26809 GCA_036561485.1 Steroidobacteraceae bacterium
TGCTCAGTTCGGATGGGGAAATTGCCGCCGATTCAAATCACGGCTGCGGCGCGCGTGCGCGCAGCGCTGCAGCGTCTTCAAACGTGCTGGCTGCTGCCGCTGCTGGCCGCCGCCATGGCCGCAGCACCGCTGAGCGCCGCGGCGCAGACGCAGACGCAGACGCAGCCCGAGACCACGGCCAGCACGGCGTCTCAATCCGGATCGCCCGCCTCTTCCGAACCCGCCGTCGATTGCAGCGCCGATCCGGACGAGCCGAGCTGTCCCACGCCGCTGAGCCGCTCGCTCGGGGCGATCAAAGCCTACGTCAGCGCCCCGGCGCGCTGGGACGCACGTGATTGGCTGCTGTTCGGGGGCGCGCTCGCCTCCGTCGGCGTCGCACATCATTTCGACAGCTCCGTGCGGGATCATTTCGCCGGCGCTACTCGCCCCTCTGCCTCCAGCGGCAGCCCCGACAGGCTGCAGGACGCGCTGCCAGCGGCGGCGCTGTTTCTGGGCACCTGGGGCTTCGCGAATCTGACCGACGACGACGACGGGCGCCAGGAGGCGCATGCCATGATGGAGGCGGGTGTCCTCAGCGTCGCGACCGCGTACGCCGTCGGCTACATCGCGCGGCGCGAGGGACCGAACCAGACCACTGATCCGAATCGCTGGGAGAGATCGGGCACCTCTTTTCCATCAGAGCATGCGACGGTGGCCTTCGCCATCGGCACGGTGCTGGCAGAGTCAGGCAATAATCACTACCGCTGGGTACGGCGTGTACTGGGCTACGGCGTGGCCGGCTTTACCGCCTATGAGCGGCTGAACCACAACGCGCACTGGCTCTCGGACACAGTCGCGGGCGCTGCGCTCGGAGCCGCCAGTGCGCATTTCGCGATGAATCGCCGACAGAACCAGGCGTCCCATGGAACGCTGGCGCTCGAACCGATCTCCCGCGGCGTGATGCTCACCTACTCCGCGCATTTGCCGTGACAGCGGGCGCGCGCGCGCCCGCGGCCCCGGAGGCTCAAACGCTCGCCAGCGCAGAGCGGGAACGCGTGGCGCTGCTCACCGGCCGCACGGCGGCCGTGGCATCGAGCAGCACCTTCTCGAGCACGCCCAGGTACTCTGCATATCGGCGCCGCCCGATGGCCGTGACGCGACAGACCGTCTGGGGACGACGCTGCCGCTGGTCCTTGACGACGGTGATCAGCCGCTCGCGCTCGAGCACGCGCAGATGGCGGCTCAAGTTGCCATCCGTCAGCCCACACAGCAGCTTCAGATCCCCGAAGGAGAGGCCCTTGGGGTGAGAGGCGAGCGAAGTCAGCACGCCCAGGCGCGCGCGCTCATGGATGACGCGGTCGAGACCTTCGTAGGCAAACGCGGGCGAACGCCGACGCGAGCTAGCCGAGCTCATTCTGGCGGTACCCATGGGCGTGAAACTGCATGCCGCGGGCGAGCGGACCGCGAATCGAGCGGATGTCCGACAGTGCGCGAGGCAGCTCCGTCATCGCTACAACCGTACCCTCAGGCCAGGCTCCCGGCAAGCCGCCTCAGCGGCCCGCGGCGTCGAGCCAGCGGCCCTTCTTCATCATCTGCAGGATGAAGCCCGTGACCACCGTCGCGGCGAGAAAGATCACCCAGGGCCGATCGGTGACGAGCCAGCGCGCCGGCGGCTCACCGGGGATCAGGGCGTTGGAGATGAATTCGATCAGCGTGAACACCACGCCAACGGCGATCAGACCCGAATGCTCCCGGCGCAGTACCGTGCGCAGTGAAAAGGTCATGGCCGGGGCGCGCCAGAGCGACGGACGCGGCAGGAAACACGGCGTGCTCTGCGCCCAGCTGCGAAAGGCATCGCCGAACTGCACCTCGAGAAATGCCTCTTCCGCGGCAATGACGCGCTCGATGTAGAGCCAGTAAACCAGCACGCTCACCACCACGAACCAGCCGCTGGTGGTCGCGAGCGCCACCCCCAGCCACATGATGCCATTGGCAAGGTACAGGGGACTGCGCACGATCGAGTACATGCCGAGCGTATTGAGAGTGGACGCAGATGGCGTGCCCTGACCGCGGCCGGAGGTACCCGCGGGCACGAATCCGACGGTCAGGCTGCGCGTCAGCAGGCCCAATGCGCTGACGCAGACGCAGAAGACAAGCCAGCGGTTCTCGGCCTGCTTGCCCCAGCGCTGCTCGAACTGCGCCATCTGCAGCAGCGCGAAATAGAGTGCGGGCAACAGCACCAGCGGCATGAAGCTGCGCAGCTGAAAGAGTCGGCGGCCTTCAGCGGTTATCCGGTCGGTGAGTCGCATCAGAAGGGTTGGAAGGCCGTGGGGCAGTCCTATACTGCGGCCGGCAAACTACCGTGTGAGTCCCAAAGGCGCAACCCTCCCCTGCTGTGGGCCGGGCCGCTGTTGCGTCAAGCCGGGTACAATGTCGACACGCTGTTTCCACGTTCATCCGGTTCGATCTGAAGGCAAATGAGCGCCGCCACACTGCACTCGCTCGGGCCGATGCTGGCGGCCTTCCTCGCCTCGCTGGTGGAATTCGTCGAGGCCCTCACCGTGGTGCTGGCCGTGGGCGCCGCGCGCGGCTGGCGCGATGCGTTGGCCGGCAGCGCTGCAGCGCTGCTGCTCCTGCTGCTGCTGATCCTGGCGCTGGGACCTGCGCTGTCACATATTCCGCTGCGGGCGGTGCAGCGGGTAGTCGGCACGCTGCTGCTGCTCTTCGGCCTGCGCTGGCTGCGCAAGGCGATGCTGCGCTCGGCGGGCGTCCTTGCGCTACACGATGAAAATGCCGCTTATGCCGCGCAGCTGCAGTCCTGGGGACAGGCGCAGCCCGCACCCGGCCGCCACGATACGCTCGCGCTGCTGGCGAGCTTCAAAATCACGCTGCTCGAAGGGCTGGAAGTCGTCTTCATCGTCGTCGCGGTGGCCGCCGGAGGCCCTCACCTGTGGATTCCAGCCAGCCTCGGGGCGCTCGCCGCACTGCTGCTGGTGGCTGCGCTCGGTGTGCTGCTGCATCGGCCGCTGGCCCACGTTCCGGAGAACACGCTCAAGTTCGGGGTCGGGGTGCTGCTGACGAGCTTCGGCAGCTTCTGGGTCGGCGAGGGCATCGGCGTGCACTGGCCGGGGGACGACTGGTCCCTGCTCGGGCTGGTCGCCGGCTACCTGCTGGTCGCGCTGCTCGGGGTGGGCCTCTGTCGGCGCGCGCACGCCAGCCGGGCCGCGCTGCCCGCGCGCTAGCCATGCAGGCACTGCGTCGCGCGCTGCGTTCGCTGCTGGCGTTCTTCATCGATGACGGCAGCCTGGCGGGGCTGGTGCTCGGCTGGCTGGCACTGCTCTGGATCGGCATCGCACAGCTTGAGCTGTCGCGGCGATGGAGCGCGCTGCTGCTCTTCCTGGGACTGGCCGCCATCCTCGGCGCGAGTGCCCTGCGCCGATCGCGTGCTCGCTGACTGGCCGGCCCGGAAATGAAAACGCCGCCCGAAGGCGGCACTTGCCCCCGCCGCTTGTGAATCGATGCTACTGGCAGCGCGACTACTGGCACAATATGGGTAGAAAAACTATCGCGCCATGTCACATGATCGATACCACCCCTGCAGCGGCTGATAGGGACTGCGCGCCGCCCGCGGCAGATTCATCGTTGCATGCATCGCGGCCAAACCGTCTGCGCTGGTGGTACCTGCTGTTTCTGGTGCAGTTCGTGGCGGTGCTCTGGCCGCCGTTCTACAACCGCGCCGATCCCTCGTGGCTCGGCATCCCCTTCTTCTACTGGTATCAACTGCTCTGGGTCGTACTCGGCGGTCTGTGCACGGCCGTGGTCTACCTCGCTACGCGGCACTCCCCGTGAATCACCCGCAGTGGGTCGCGCTGGCCATCTTCGCGGCGCTGTTCATCTTCGTGGCATGGCTCGGTATGCGTGCGTCGCGCTGGCGCCGCGGCGATCTGGACCGGCTGCAGGAGTGGGGGCTTGGAGGCCGGCGCTTCGGCACGCTGGTCACCTGGTTCCTGGTCGGCGGCGATCTGTACACCGCCTATACCTTCATCGCCGTACCGGCTCTGGCCTTCGGCGCCGGGGCGACGGCGTTCTTCGCCGTGCCCTATACCATTCTCGCCTATCCGATCTTTTTCATGGTGTTCCCGCGCCTCTGGGAGATCTGTCACCGCGAGGGCTACATCACGGTGGCCGATTTCGTGCGCGGGCGCTTCGGCAACCGCTGGCTCGCACTGGCCATCACGCTCACGGGAATCGTGGCGACCCTGCCGTACATCGCCCTGCAACTGCTCGGACTGCAGGTCGTGATCGGTGCACTCGGTGTCGGCAGCAGCGGCATCGCCAGCTACCTGCCGCTGCTGATCGCCTTCGCGATCCTGGCGGTGTTCACACACTCCAGCGGCCTGCGCGCGCCCGCCTCCATCGCGATCGTCAAGGACATCCTGATCTACGCCACGACGCTGACGGCCATCGTGTACCTGCCCATCCGCCTGGGCGGCTTCGCTCACGTGTTCGCCGTCGTGCCGCGCGCAAAGCTGCTGCTGGCCGCCCCCGGCCCCCACAGCACGGGCAGCTACGGCGCCTACGCAACGCTGGCGCTCGGCTCGGCACTGGCGCTGTTTCTCTATCCGCACGCCATCACCGGGGTGCTCAGCGCCAGCAGCAGCCGCGCGCTCAAGCGCAATGCCGCGCTGCTGCCGAGCTACTCGCTGCTGCTGGGGCTGCTGGTGCTCCTGGGTTTCTTCGCAATTGCGGCCGGGGTTGCCCAGAGCCCGGCCTTCGCGGCCGGTTTTCATCTCTACGGCAACAGCTTCTCGGTCCCGGCGCTGTTCCTGCAGCTCTTCCCCGGCTGGTTCGTCGGCATCGCCTTTGCGGCGATCGGCATCGGGGCACTGGTGCCCGCAGCCATCATGGCCATAGCCTCGGCCAATCTTTATGCACGCAACATCCACCGCGAGTTCATCGATCCGCATCCGAGCGAGCGGCGTGAGGCACGCATCGCCAAGACAGCAGCGCTGGTGATGAAGCTCGGCGCGCTCGCGTTCGTGCTCTGGGTACCGACCGACTATGCAATCTATCTGCAGTTGCTCGGAGGGATCTGGATCATCCAGACGCTGCCGGCCGTGATCTTTGGCGTGTTCTCGGACTGGTTCAATGACTGGGCACTGCTCATCGGCTGGGCGGCCGGCACCATCGCCGGCACCGCGATGGCCTTTGCCACGCACCTGACCCCTGCGTACACGCTGCACGTGGCCGGCTGGAGCCTGCCGGGCTACAGCGCCTTCTACACGTTGCTGCTGAACCTGGCACTGGCGACACTGCTCACGCCGCTGTTCGAGGGATTCGCCGCGCGCGCCGAGCGCCCAGCGACCTCGTGAGTGTGGCTCCCAGGAGGCTCGCCATGCCGGTCATCAATAGCATCGAGGATCTGCGCGCGCTGGCGCGCCGTCGTGTGCCGCGCGCCCTGTTCGATTACGTCGATCGCGGCGCCTACGATGAGCAAACCCTGCGTCGCAATCGAACCGACCTCGACTCGCTGCAATTTCGTCAGCGCATCATGGTGGACCTCTCCGCGCTGTCGCTCGAGAGCACGCTGCTCGGCGCGAAGGTGGCGATGCCGCTCGCCATCGCGCCGATCGGCCTGGGTGGCTTCGTGCACGGTGACGGCGAGATCCATGGCGCACGCGCGGCGGGCGCCTTCGGCGTGCCCTTCTGCCTGAGCACCCTGTCGATCTGTTCCATCGAGGATGTACGCGCCGCCGTACGCGAGCCGTTCTGGTTCCAGGTTTATCTGATGCGCGATCGCGGCTTCAATCAGGAGCTCATCGCGCGCGCACGCGCGGCGCAGTGCCCGGTGCTGGTACTCACGGTGGACCTGCCGATCCAGGGGCTACGGCGCCGCGATGCCAAGAATGGCCTGACCGTGCCGCCACGGCTGACGCTGCGCAATGCGCTCGAGGTCGCGCTGCGCCCGCGCTGGGCGCTGGGCGTGCTGCTGGGCCAGCGGCGCACGTTCGGCAACCTCGCGTCACGCCTGGCCGATACCGGCGGGCTCTCGACCCTCTCGCAGTGGATTGCCTCGCAGTTCGATCGCTCGGTCAGCTGGAAGGACATCGAGTGGATCCGTGAGCAATGGCCGGGACGGCTCATCGTCAAAGGCATCCTCGATGCCGAGGATGCAGCAGCTGCCTGTGCGGCCGGCGTCGATGGGATCATCGTCTCCAACCACGGTGGTCGTCAGCTCGATGGCGCCCCCTCGAGCATCGCAGTGCTGCCGGAGGTGGTTCGCGCGGTCGCCGGGCGCTGCGAGGTGCTCTTTGATGGCGGCATCCGCTCCGGACAGGACATGCTCAGGGCGCTGGCGCTCGGAGCACGCGGCTGCCTGATCGGCAAGGCCTATATGTATGCGCTCGGCGCCCAAGGCGAGCGTGGTGTCACGCGGGCACTGAGCATCCTGCGCGATGAGCTGCTGGTGACCCTCGCGCTCACCGGCCGCACGCATGTGACAGCGGTGGATCCCAGCATTCTGCGTCAGGCCGGCGCCGTATAGCGGCGATTGACCAGATCGCGCATCGCCTGCCGGCTCGTTCTGGCATCCTGGTCGTGCTCCCGCTCCACGCGCGCGGCCGCATCGGCCAGCTCCTCATCGTCGATGGCGTCGCGGAACCAGCGCGAATAGTCGCCGCGCTGCAGGTGAAACAACCACGTCGGGTCATCCACGCCCTCGGCCAGCTGCAGGAACACCGACAGGTTCTGCGCGCGCAGATTCAATGCGCCGGCAGGGCCGCGGAAGTGAAAGCTCTTGTCGATCCCGAGGCTGCCGCGGGCGTACTTGCGCAGGTGGCGCTGATGGCGCTGCGCGGGCTCATCGAGCTGCACCAGCCGCGGCGCCTCGCCGCCGGCAGGCACCGCGGCGCCGCGGCGATCCCAGTAGAGCGCCTCTGCCCTCTGCGGTGCGCGCCCCGGCAGGGTGGGCGTGGGCACCTGCAGCACGCGGCAGAAGCTCTCGATCGCCTGCCGCGCCTCCTCGCCGAGACTGATCAGGATCTGCACCGTGTCGAGCGCATGGCGCGCCAGCGCGTCGGGACGCGAGCTGATGAGCACCGTTCCGGGCAGCTGCCGCGGGGCTGCGAGTAGCGCGGCCTGCGTGGCGGCGGGAATGGTGTGATGCGCCTCGTCGATGAGCAGCCAGTGCGGGCGCGCCCATTGCACCCGCAGGGACTCCACCATGGCGGCGATGCTGGCGAGGTAGCGCGGCCGCAGAGTGAGATCGACGCCGAGCAGGTTCAGCGCCAGGTGATTGCGCGGCTCGCGCAGCAAGCCTTCCGCCTGGGGCAGGCCGGGCGCGGTTTTCTCATCGCCCAGGGCCATGACCCCGGGCACACCCTCGTAGTCCCCCTCCGGATCGACGATGCAGAGCTGAAAGCCATGGGCGGTGAAGCGCTCGATGAGCAGCTTCGCCAGCCGTGACTTGCCGCCCCCCGAGGACCCGGCGATGAGCACCGTGGCATCCGGGGGCAGCACCGCCTCGCGCCCGTCCGCATCGCGGCCGATGGCGGTGTCGTGCCGGCGCACCGCCGCGGTGACCGCCTGCGGTGGGTCGGACAGAAAGCGCTCGACCAGCTCCACGACCCCGGCGCCATCCGAAGCCTGCGTGACGATGTCGGCCTCGCGCTTGAGCGTATCGATGGCATTGGCGACGGCAGCGCGATAGCCGCAGGCCTGCAGCATGGCATGATCGTTCTCGGCGTCACCAACCCCGAGCACGTTGAGCGCCGAGAGCTGCAGCGTCGCAAGCGCGGCGCTCAGCCCGCTGGCCTTGTTCACCCCCGGCGGCAGGCACATGACCGCGCCCTTGTTGAAGATGATCTGCCATTCCACGCCGCATTCGCGGATGGCCGCGAGCACCTCGGCGTCATGAGGCCTGGAGGTTGCCAGGATGGAACGCCCGATCGACAGCGGCTGCACGTGCCGGCGCCGCAGGGCCTGCACCAGGGCCTCGGGGGGCGCGCTGCCGAGTACGCGCTCCTCATGCAGCCCCGGCTGGAACAGCAGGCCACCATTCTCGGCGATGATGGCATCGAACAGCGCATAATGCGGAAACACACGCTGCAGGTCCGGCAGCTCTCGTCCGCTGATGAGCAGCAGCCGCGGGCCAGCCGCCTTCAGGCGCCCCAGGGCCGCGACCGTGGCAGCTGAGACACAGCCGTCGTGTGCCAGCGTGCCGTCGTAATCGAATGCAAAGGCCGCCAGTTGCATGAGCCCTCCGAGCGTCGCACCCTAGACTGCCGCCGCTGGCACGTCTGTCGGCCAAGTCGCCCGGCAATGGCGCGCGTGTGCACGCGTAGGAAGGCTCCGGCGCGCGCGGCACGCAGGACCACACGCACGCCATCCGCACACCGACAGCCGTTGCGGGGAGTGCTGTTCAAATTGCTGCGCATGGCCGAGCTCACCGCCCAGGATGTGTATCTGTTTCGCGAAGGCACGCTGCTGCGCGCGTACCGGCACCTGGGCGCCCATCTGCAGACCCACAACGGCGTGCCCGGCACCCGCTTCGCCGTTTGGGCGCCCAACGCTGCGGACGTCAGCCTGATCGGCGACTTCAATGGCTGGCAGCCCGGACAGCATCGGTTGCAGCTGCGGGCAGACCAGTCCGGAATCTGGGAGCTGTTCGTGCCGCAGCTCGGCGCCGGCACCCGCTACAAGTACCACGTGCACTCGCGCTTCAATGATTACCGCTTTGACAAGGCCGATCCCTGCGCGTTTCGCTGCGAGGAACCGCCGCTGACCGCGTCGATCGTCTGGCCCCTCGGTTACGACTGGAACGAGCAGAACTGGCCAGCCTCGCGCGCACGCGTCAATGCACTGGATGCGCCCTGGTCGATCTACGAGGTACACCTGGGCTCCTGGCGACGCGTACCCGAACAGGGCAATCGCTCCCTGAGCTATCGGGAGATCGCCCAGCCGCTGGCCGACTATGTGCTGGACATGGGCTTCACGCACGTGGAGCTGCTGCCGGTGATGGAGCATCCTTTCTACGGTTCCTGGGGCTACCAGGTCACCGGCTACTTTGCACCGAGCGCGCGCTACGGGGAACCGCAGGATTTCATGTATCTGATCGACTACCTGCATCGGCGCGGCATCGGCGTCATTCTCGACTGGGTACCCTCGCACTTTCCGAGCGACGGGCACGGCCTCGCCTACTTCGACGGCACGCACCTCTACGAGCATGCCGACCCACGTCAGGGCTTTCACCCCGAGTGGAACAGCTCCATCTTCAACTATGGGCGCGCCGAGGTGCGCGATTTCCTCGGCAGCAACGCGCTCTTCTGGCTGGATGTCTACCACGCCGATGCGCTGCGCGTGGATGCCGTCGCCTCGATGCTCTACCTCGACTACGGGCGCCGCGCCGGAGAATGGATTCCCAACGCCTATGGGGGACATGAGAATCTCGATGCCGTTCAGTTCCTGAAAGAACTCAACGAAGCCATCGGCCGCGACTATCCCGAGCGCTACACGATCGCCGAGGAGTCCACCGCCTGGCCGATGGTGTCGCGTCCGACCTACCTCGGCGGCCTGGGGTTCGGTCTTAAATGGAACATGGGCTGGATGCACGACACGCTCGAGTACTTTCGCACCGATCCGCTCTACCGCCGCTACCATCAGAACACGCTGAGCTTCTCGCTGTGGTACGCGTTCAGCGAGAATTTCGTGCTGCCGCTCTCCCACGATGAGGTGGTGCACGGCAAGGGGGCCCTGATCGGCAAGATGCCCGGGGATGAGTGGCAGCAATTCGCCAACCTGCGGGCGCTGTATGGCTACATGTGGGGACATCCGGGCAAGAAGCTGTTGTTCATGGGTGGGGAGTTTGGGCAGAAGCGCGAATGGCAGCACGAGGAGAGCCTCGAGTGGCACGTTCTGCAATACCCGCTGCATGCGGGCATCCAGTCATGGGTGCGCGATCTGAACCGCATCTATCGGGCAACCCGCGCGCTGCATGAGCTCGACTTCTCGCCCGAGGGTTTTCAGTGGATCGACCACAGCGATGCGCAGTCGAGCGTCATTGCCTTTCTGCGCAAGGATCGCAGCGGCGGATGCGTGCTGGTGGTGTGCAACTTCACGCCGCTGGCGCGCATGAATTATCGCCTGGGCGTGCCGCGCGGCGGGCGCTGGCGCGAGGCACTCAACAGCGATGCCGTTCACTACGGCGGCAGCGGACAGGGTAATTTCGGCGCGGTGGAAGCCTCGCCCCTGCCCTCGCATGGACAATTTCATTCCCTGACGCTGACGCTGCCGCCGCTGGCGGTACTGTTTCTGGCACCGGAATGAAGGCCGCGTCCGTCCCTGAGGTCGCGCAAGAGGGCGCCTCAACGCCTGGTCCCGTGCCGCCGGCGGAGGGGCGCGTACGAGCGGTCATCGAGAACCTCACCCCGTGTGTGGACGCCGGGCGCTTTGCCGCCAAACGAACGCTCGGCGATGAGGTGCTGGTGCAGGCGGATGTGTTCGCCGACGGCCATGACGCGCTGTGCGCGCTGCTGCTCTATCGTCACGAGAGCGAGGCCCAGTGGCAGCGCACCGCAATGCGCGCGCTCGGCAATGACCGCTGGCAGGGGAGCTTTGTCGTCGCGCGGCTCGGCCTGTGGCACTACCGCGTCGAGGGCTGGGTCGATGCGCTCGAGACCTGGAGGGCGGATCTGCTCAAGAAGCAGGCGGCCGGACAGGACCTGCAGATCGATCTGCAACGCGGCGTGCAGCTGGCACGGGCCGCCGCGGCACGCGCGCTGGCCAACCAGGCCGGCGAGGATGCCGCGCTGCTGGATCGATGGGCGCAATCGCTCGCAGATGCCGCCCCGCTGGAGCAGCGGCTGCAGCTGGCACAGGATGCGGCCCTGCACGCGCTCGCCCGCACGCATCCGGCTCCCGAGACGCTGGCGCGCTCGGCTCTGCTGACGCTGCTGGTCGAGCGCGAGCGCGCCCGCTATTCGACCTGGTATGAGATGTTTGCGCGTTCGGCCGCCGCGAGCCCGCAGGCCCATGGCACTCTTGCGGACTGCGAGCGGCTGCTGCCGTACGTGGCGCAGATGGGCTTCGATGTGCTCTATCTGCCGCCGATCTACCCCATCGGGCGCAGTGAGCGGCGCGGGCCGAACAACCGGCCGGTTGCATCGGCCTCGGACCCCGGCAGTCCGTGGGCCATCGGCGCCGCCGAAGGCGGACACAAGAGCATCCATCCGCAGCTCGGCACCCTCGAGGACTTTCAGCGCCTGCTGGCCCGAGCCGGGCAGCTGGGCATCGAGCTCGCCCTGGATATCGCCTTTCAGTGCAGTCCCGACCATCCCTATGTACGTGAGCATCCCGAGTGGTTCCTGAAGCGCCCGGACGGCTCGATCCAGTACGCGGAGAATCCGCCGAAGAAGTATCAGGACATCTACCCCTTCGATTTCGGCTGCAGTGCCTGGAGAGAGCTGTGGCTCGAGCTCGCGAGCATCTTCGAGTTCTGGGTGGACCGGGGCGTGCGCATCTTTCGGGTCGACAACCCCCACACCAAGCCCTTTGCCCTGTGGGAGTGGCTGATCGCCCGCGTGCGGCGGCGCTGTCCGGAGGCGATCTTTCTCGCCGAGGCGTTCACGCGCCCGAAGGTCATGTACCGCCTCGCTAAACTCGGCTTCAGCCAGTCGTACACCTACTTCGCCTGGCGCAATGCCAGCCAGGAGCTGCGTGATTATTTCCAGGAGCTGCGCCGCGCCCCGGTGAGCGACTTCTTCCGTCCGAACCTCTGGCCCAATACCCCCGACATCCTGACCGAGCAGCTGCAGTTCGGCGGCCGGGCAGCCTTCATGGCGCGCCTGGTGCTGGCGGCGACGCTCGGGGCAAGCTACGGCATCTACGGGCCGCCGTTCGAGCTGATGGAACATCAGGCACGCGATCCGGGCAGCGAGGAGTATCTGGATTCAGAGAAGTACCAGGTGCGCTTCTGGGACCGCTCCCGGCCTGACAGCCTGCGCGACTTCATCGCGCTCATCAATCGCATCCGCCGCGAGAATGCGGCGCTGCAGAGCGATGCCGGACTGCGCTTCCACGCCATCGACAACCCGGCGCTGCTTGCCTACAGCAAGCGCAGCGCCGACGGCAGCGACCGTATTCTCGTCATCATCAACCTCGACCCGCACCACGCCCAGTCGGGCTGGGTGTCGCTCGACACGGCGCTCGCGCCCGAGGATGCCGGGGGTGCCTTCCAGGCCCATGACCTGCTCTCCGGGGCGCGCTTCCTGTGGAAGGGCGAGCGCAACTACGTGGGGCTGGACCCCGCCACCGGTCCCGCCCATATTCTGCGCATTCGCCGCCGCGTGCGCAGCGAACGCGATTTCGACTATTTCCTGTAACCCCGCACATCAGCGTCAAGGGCCCCCATGCTGGATGCCGTCATCAAGCCGACCGATCCACACGCCGCCGGGGCACGACCGCCCAAGCGGCCATTCAGCGACGATCCGCTCTGGTACAAGGACGCCGTCATCTATGAGCTGCACCTGAAGTCCTTCTTCGACGCCAACAACGATGGCGTCGGGGACTTCCCCGGGCTCATCGAGCGGCTCGATTACATCGCCGCGCTCGGCGTCAACACGCTGTGGCTGCTGCCCTTCTACCCCAGTCCGCGCCGCGATGATGGCTACGACATCGCCGACTATCGTGGCGTGCATCCGGACTATGGCTCGCTGCGCGACGTGCGACGCCTGATCGGCGCGGCGCATGCTCGCGGGCTGCGTGTCGTCATCGAGCTGGTCATCAACCACACCTCCGACCAGCACCCATGGTTTCAGCGCGCGCGGCGCGCCAGGCCCGGTTCGGCGGCGCGCAACTTCTACGTGTGGTCCGACACCGATACCAAGTACGCCGGCTCGCGCATCATCTTTCTGGACACCGAGAAGTCCAACTGGACCTGGGATTCCACCGCCAACGCCTATTACTGGCATCGCTTCTATTCGCACCAGCCCGACCTGAACTACGACAATCCGCAGGTCCTGCGCGCGGTGCTGGCGGTGCTGCGCTACTGGGCAAAAATGGGCGTCGATGGCTTCCGGCTCGATGCCGTGCCCTACCTGGTGGAGCGCGAAGGGACCAACAACGAGAACCTGCCCGAGACGCACGCGGTCCTCAAGCGCATTCGCGCGGCGCTCGATGCCGAATATCCGGGCCGCATGCTGCTGGCCGAGGCGAATCAGTGGCCCGAGGACGTGCAGCAGTACTTCGGGGATGGTGACGAATGCCACATGGCGTTTCATTTCCCGCTGATGCCGCGCATGTTCATGGCGCTGGCGCAGGAGGATCGCTTCCCCATCACCGACATCCTGCGCCAGACGCCGGACATTCCTGCCAACTGCCAGTGGGCGCTGTTCCTGCGCAATCACGATGAGCTCACGCTCGAGATGGTCACGGCCAAGGAGCGTGACTACCTGTGGCAGCAGTATGCAGCCGACAGCCGCGCGCGCCTGAATCTCGGCATCCGCCGGCGGCTTGCGCCGCTGCTCGAGCGCGACCGCCGCCGCATCGAGCTGCTCACTTCGCTGCTGCTGTCCATGCCGGGCGCGCCGGTGATCTATTACGGCGATGAGATCGGCATGGGCGACAACATCCATCTGGGTGACCGCGATGGCGTGCGCACGCCGATGCAGTGGTCGCCCGACCGCAACGGCAGCTTCTCGCGCGCCGACCCCGGCCAGCTCGTGCTGCCGCCCATCATGGATCCGCTCTACGGTTATCAGGCCGTGAACGTCGAGGCACAGACGCGCGATCCGTATTCGCAGCTGAACTGGACGCGCCGCATGCTCAGCATCAGAAAGCAGCAGAAGGTGTTCGGTCGCGGCTCGCTGCGCCTGCTCTACCCGACCAACCGGCGCATTCTGGCGTACCTGCGCGAATACGCCGATGGCAACGACACCGGCACGATGCTGTGCGTGGCGAATCTGTCGCGCTCGGCACAGGCGGTGGAGCTCGAGCTCAGCAGCTTCGCCGGGCGCGTGCCGGTGGAGATGCTCGGCGGCTCCGCCTTTCCACCGATCGGCCAGCTGCCCTACCTGCTGACGCTGCCGCCTTACGGGTTCTTCTGGTTCCTCATGGCCTCCGAGGCGCAGATGCCCGCCTGGCACACGCCCGCTCCCGAGCCGCTGCCCGACTATCGCACCTTCGTCATTCGCCACTCGCTCGATGAGCTGCTGGCCGATCCCGCCCGCTCGATTCTCGAAAAGGAAGTACTGCCGGCGTATCTGCCCAAGCGGCGCTGGTTCGGGGCCAAGGACCAGAAGATCCAGCAGGTGCGCATCGCTGCGGTCACTCCGCTGCCGGCGCTGAGCCCGCCGGTGCTGCTGGTGCAGCTGGAAGTGCAGCCACCGCACGGCACCGAGCGCTACCTGTTGCCCTTCGGCTTCGTATCCGAGGAAGGCGTCAGCACGCCGCTGCCGCAGCAGCTGGCGCTCGCCCGCGTGCGCCGCGGCGGCCGCGTCGGCCTGCTGACCGATGCCTTGAGCCTCGACGGCGTCATTCACCGGCTGGTGGAACTGCTCAGCGCCGGTACCGCGCTCGATGTGCCCGGCGGCAAGCTGCTGTTCCAGTCGACCTCACGCCTCGTCGGGCTGCATATCGCGGCCGATGCGGAGGTGCGCCGCTCCAACCTCGAGCAGTCCAACAGCTCGGTCATCGTCGGTCAGCAGGCCATCATCAAGCTGTTTCGGCGCGTGCACGCCGGCCCGCACCCGGAAGCGGAGATGGGCCGCTATCTGACCGAACAGGGCTTCACACACACCCCGGCGCTGCTCGGAGAGGTTGCGCTGCTGGATGCGGGCGGCACCGCCACCGTGCTCGCCGTGATGCAGTCCTTCGTCTTCAATCAGGGCAACGCCTGGGAGTGGTCACGCAACGTGCTCGACCGGGCCGTACAGACCGTGATCGCGCTTCCCGAGGGCGTGCCGGTGGATGAGCAGCTCGACGTCATCCATCAGTTCGGCAGCGCCGCGAGCATCCTGGGGCAGCGTCTGGGCGAGATGCACGCAGTACTCGCCCGGCCCAGCGATGATGAGGCCTTCAGTCCCTATCACGCCACCGAGGCCGACTGCGAAGCCTGGCAGCAGGCCGTTGCCCGGCAGCTGCAGGCCGCCTTCGAGGTCCTCGCCCACGTGCAGGACGCCTCGCAACGCCCGCTTGCCGAGACGCTGCTGCAGCGGCGCGACACGTTGCTGCAACTGCTGCCGGCGCTGGCACGCGCGGGGCTGGGCTCGCTGTGCATGCGCATCCATGGCGACATGCACCTGGGACAGGTGCTGGTGGCCAGCGGCGATGTGTGCTTCATCGATTTCGAAGGTGAGCCTGCGCGGCCGCTGAGCGAGCGGCGTGCCAAGAGCAGCCCGATGCGCGATGTCGCCGGTCTGGTGCGCTCGCTCGACTACCTCGCCGCGAGCGGCCTCGCCAGTGGCGGGGCGGGACAGACCGAGCTCGTCAAGGCGCGCAAGCAGGCCGTCATCGAGCGCTTTCACCAGGTCTCCGAGGATGCCTTCCTCGGCGCCTATGCCGAGGCGAGCCGGGCATTGCCGCATGATTGGAGCAGCCCAGAGGACGCGCGGCGGCTGCTCGACCTGTTCCTGCTGGAGAAGGCCGCGTACGAGGTGTGCTACGAGGCCGCCAACCGCCCGACGTGGCTGCCCGTGCCGCTGCAGGGCCTGGCGGCGCTCGCCGTGCGGCTGGCGTCGGAGGCCTGAGGCGCAGCGCCGTGCCTAGTGCCGGGCGCGCGCGCGGATCAGCTGCTCGAGCTGCGGGACGATCTGGAACAGATCGCCCACCAGGCCGATATCGGCGACCTCGAAGATCGGGGCGTCGGCATCCTTGTTGATCGCCACGATGGTGCGCGCATCCTTGATGCCCGTCAGATGCTGGATCGCCCCCGAGATGCCCAGCGCGATGTACAGCTCGGGCGCGATGATCTTGCCGGTCTGTCCCACCTGCAGATCGTTGGGCACGTAGCCGGCATCCACCGCAGCGCGCGAGGCCCCCACGGCAGCACCCAGCGCGTCGGCGAGCCGGTAGAGCAGCTGAAAATTATCTGCGCTCGCCAGTGCCCGGCCGCCCGAGACCACTCGCGCCGCAGTCTGCAGGTCCGGTCTGCCGGGCATCGGCTCGGAGCGCGAGACGAAGCGCGTATGCGTCGGCAGCGACAGGGCTTGCGTGCGCGGCTCGACGGCAGCGTGGCCGTCGCTGGCGGCGGGGGCGAAGGAGGCGGCGCGCACCGTGGCGACGAGCTTGCTGTGCGAAGGCGCCTCCACCGTGACGATGGCGTTGCCCGCGTACACCGGGCGCCGAAAGCGCCATGCGGACTGCACCGCCATGACATCACTGATCTGCGCCACGCCCAGTAGCGCCGCCGCGCGTGGCATCAGATCCTTGCCGAAGGTCGTCGAGGGGCCGAGCAGGTGCGAGTATTCCTGCGCCAGCGCGGCGAGCTGCGGCGCCCACACGGCCGCCAGTGCCTCAGCGTTCTCGGGGCGCACCAGCGTCAGCACGCGCCGGACACCGTGCAGCTGCGCGGCCGCCTGCGCCACCGCCGTCACCTCGGCACCGAGCACCGCCACGTCGAGCGGCGCACCGCCGGCCGCCGCGCAGATCTGCGCGGCGCAGCTGACGCAGCGCGCGGTACTCTGGTTGAGCCGGCCGCCGGCGTGCTCGGCGACGACCAGCACGGCGCTCGCCGCTGTGCCCGCCGCGGCGCTCACAGCACACCGCGCTGCGCCAGCAGCTCCACGAGCTCGGCGGCGCTGCTCACCCGTACGCCGCGCGCGCGTGGCGCCGGCGCCTCGTACTTGAGCACTTTCACACGCGCGCCGTTCTCACCCACTCCGAGCGATGCCGGCGTCACGATCTCCAGCGGCTTCTTGCGCGCCTTCATGATCTCCGGCAGTCGCACGTAACGCGGCTCATTGAGCCGCAGGTCCGTGGTGATGACCGCCGGCAGCTGCACCTCGAGGATCTCCAGACCCGCATCGACCTCGCGCGTCACGCGTGCCTGCCCCGGGTCGAGCTCGACCTTGGAGGCGAACGTCGCCTGCGGGCGCTCCCAGAGCGCCGCAAGCATCTGGCCGGTCTGTCCGTTGTCATCGTCGATCGCCTGCTTGCCGAGGATCACCAGCTGCGGCTGATGCGTGCGACACAGCGCCAGCAGCGCCTGCGCGACCTGCAGCGGCTGCAGCGGCTGCTCGGTCTGCACCAGGATGGCGCGATCCGCGCCCATCGCCAGCGCTGTTCGCAGCTGCTGCTGCACATCGGCGGGCCCAGCGCTCACGGCGATGACCTCGCCCGCCTGGCCGCGCTCGCGGATGCGCAGCGCCTCCTCGAGCGCAATCTCATCGAAGGGGTTGAGACTCATCTTGACCCCCTCTGTGACCACGCCCGCCCCGTCGGGACGGATGCGCACGCGCACGCTGTAGTCGATGACGCGCTTGAGGGCGACGAGGATCGGGCTCACGGCAGGGACTCGGAGGGCTTCATGCGCGCATCATGCCAGCACCAGCGCGGCCATCAAGTCGCCCACCGTCATGGACTCGAGTGCCTGGCGGGCAGCGAACAGCCCGAGTATCGCCTGCGCCTGCGCTGCGCCGAAGTGGCCGTGCACGGCGCCTTCGAATTTCGCGCGCAGCAGCGGCACTGCTTCGGCGCGCCGCAGACGGTGGCCGAGCGGATAGTCGATGACCACACGCTCGGTGGCGCTGCCGTCGCGGAAGAACACCTGCACAGCGTTGCCGATATAGCGCCTGGCCGGATCGTGATAGTCACGCGTGAAGTCGGGATTCTCGCGCACCTGCATCAGCGCGCGCAGCGTATCGATGCGCGGATCGGCGGCGACGTCTCGCTCATAGTCGGCTGCCTGCAGCCGCCCGAAGATCAGCGGCACCGCCACCATGTACTGCAGGCAGTGATCGCGATCGGCCGGGTTCGCCAGCGGCCCGGTTTTGTTGATGATGCGATCGCCGGCCTCCTGCGTCTCGATGACGATGCGCTGCACCTGCTCGAGCCGGCCGGCGACCTCGCGGTGCAGCCGCATGGCCGCTTCAACCGCGGTCTGCGCATGAAACTCGGCCGGGTAGGACACCTTGAAGAGCACATTCTCCATGACGTAGCTGCCGAAGGGCTGCGGCAGTGAGAACTGCTGGCCGCGATAGAGCGCATCGTAGAAGCCCCAGGTCGGCGCCGTCAGTGCCGAGGCATAGCCCATCTCCGCGCGCAGTGACAGCAGCGCGTGCCACACGCCGCGCGCGGTGGCATCTCCGGCCGCCCAGCTCTTGCGCGTTCCGGTGTTGGGTGCATGCCGATAGACCCGCAGCGCACCGCCATCCACCCAGGCATTGGACACTGCGTTGGCGGTCTGCTCGCGCGTCGCGCCGGCCAGCGCACACACCATCGCGGTACTTGCCACACGCACCAGCAGCACGTGATCGAGGCCCGCCCGATTAAAGGCATTTTGCAGCGCCAGCACGCCCTGGATCTCGTGTGCCTTGATCATCGCCAGGAGCAGCGCGCGCACGCTGATCGGCTCGCGTCCCTCCAGCAGCGCCGCGCGCGAGAGATAGTCGGTGATGGCCAGCAATGCACCGAGGTTGTCGGATGGATGTCCCCACTCGGCCGCAAGCCAGGTGTCATTGAAATCGAGCCAGCGCACCAGCGTACCGATGTTGAAGGCTGCGGTGACCGGATCGAGCTCGTAGCCGGTTCCGGGCACGCGCGCCCCCCCGCGCAGCAGAGCCGCGGGCACCACCGGGCCGAGCAGTCGCGTGCAGGCGGGATGGCGCAGCGCCAGGAACGCACAGCCCAGCGTGTCCATGAGGCACAGGTACGCCGTTTCGGTCGCTGCCGCGCTCGGCGCCGCATCGGACAGCGCGTACTCGGCGATCGCCGTGATGACCTCGTCCATCGGCGGACGCTCGGCGGCGGTCCGCTCGCGTGCGGGCTGATGGGCCCGCGAGCGGCCCGTTGGGGGCTGCGAGCGCGTCATGCGCGCTGCTCGAGCGGCACGAAGGGGCGCGGGGGCGGGCCGACGTAATTCGCGCCCGGGCGGATGATCTTGCCGTCGGCGCGCTGCTCGAGTACGTGGGCAGCCCAGCCGCTGGTGCGCGCGATAACGAACAGCGGCGTGAACATCGCCGTGGGCACGCCCAGGCGCTCATACGCCACGGCCGAGTACCAGTCGAGGTTCGCGAACATGCGCCGACTCGCCTGCATGAGGGCTTCGATGCGCTCGGCCACCTCGAACAGCCGCATGTCACCGGCACGCTCGGACAGGCGGCGCGCGACGCGGCGGATGACCTCGCTGCGCGGATCCAGAATCGTGTAGACCGGATGGCCGAAGCCGATGATGACCTCGCGCGCCTCGAGCCGGCGGCGGATGTCGGCCTCGGCCGCTTGCGCGCTGTCGTAGCGACTCTGGATCTCGAACGCCACCTCGTTGGCACCGCCGTGCTTGGGACCACGCAGTGCGCCGATGGCCCCGACGATGCACGAGTACAGATCCGAGCCGGTGCCGGCAATCACGCGCGCCGTGAAGGTGGAGGCATTGAACTCGTGCTCGGCGTACAGAATGAGCGAGGTGTGCATGGCGCGCACGGACTCGGCATCTGCCGGCCGGCCGTGCAGCAGATGCAGAAAATGCGCCGCGACCGACTCGTCCGAGGTCGCAAGCGCAATGCGTCGGCCCTCGCGACTGAAGTGATACCAGTAGCAGAGCATCGAGGGCAGCGCGCCGATCAGCCGGTCGGCAAGCTCACGCGCGCCTTCGGGCGCGTGCGCGGGCCCCTCGGGGGCGAGGCAGCCCAGCACCGACACGGCGGTACGCAGCACGTCCATCGGATGTGTGCTCGCCGGCAACAGCTCGAGCGTGCTCTTCAGCGCTCCAGGCAGCTCGCGCGCGCACGCCAGACGCAGGCGGTAGCTCACGAGCTCTGCGGCGGTGGGCCAGCGCTCGTGGATCAGCAGATGCGCGACTTCCTCGAACTCGCAGCGCTCGGCAATCTCCAGGATATCGTAGCCGCGGTAGTGCAGATCGTTGCCCGACAGCCCGACCGTGCACAGGGCCGTATTGCCCGCAGGCACCCCGGAGAGTGCCACGGATTTCTTGGCCATCTAGCGCTCCTTGCCGGCTGCGAACAGCCGATCCAGCGCGCGCTCGTAGCCCTCGTAGTCGAGATATCGATAGAGCTGCTCGCGCGTCTGCATGTGCTCGAGCATGCCGCGCTGCGTGCCCTCGCGGCGGATGGCCGCGTACGTGGCCAGCGCTGCGGCGTTCATGGCGCGGTAGGCCGAGCAGCAGTAGAGCACGATATCCACTCCTGCCGCGCCGAGCTCATCGCGGTTGAACAGCGGCGTGCGGCCGAACTCGGTGATGTTGGCGAGCACCGGCACCCCGACGGCGTCGCGAAAGCGCCGATACTGCGACAGATCGGTCAGCGCTTCCGGGAAGATCATGTCCGCGCCCGCGGCCACACAGGCCAGGGCGCGCTCGATGGCGCGCTCGAGTCCTTCGGTGGCGAGCGCATCGGTGCGCGCCATGATGACGAAGCTCGCATCGGTGCGCGCATCCACCGCCGCCTTGATGCGATCGACCATCTCCTCAGTGCTCACCAGCTGCTTGCCCGGACGATGACCACAGCGCTTGGCCTGCACCTGGTCCTCCAGGTGCAGGCCCGCGGCGCCGGCCTTGATGAAGCTACGCACGGTGCGGGCGATGTTGAACGCACCGCCCCAGCCGGTATCCGCATCCACCAGCAGCGGCAGCGCACAGGCATCGGTGATCCGACGGATGTCGATCAGCACGTCTTCCATGGTGCTGATGCCCAGATCCGGCAGTCCGAGCGAGTTGGCAGCGACTCCCCCGCCGGACAGATACAGCGCTCGAAAGCCGCTCGCCGCGGCCAGGCGCGCAGCATAGGCGTTGATTGCGCCGACCATCTGCAGCGGGCTTTCCTCGGCCAGCGCGGCATGCAGGCGCGCACCCGCCGGGAGCATCGCGTGGGGCTGTGAACTCATCGTCAAACCCTACACCCGCCGCGGCTGCACGCGCCAGCGGTGGCTGGGGCGCGCGGCCGCTATGGCTTGGGCGCGCGCGCCTGGGCCACGCGCGAGCGCGTGGGCCGTCCCAGCGCCTCACAGATGAAGCGATCCGCGTCAAGCAGCCCCTCGAGCTGCACGCCGGTCCGGATGTTCAGTCCCTGCAGCAGGTACAGCAGGTCCTCAGTGGCAACATTGCCCGAGGCACCCGGCGCATAGGGACAGCCGCCCAGGCCCGCCACCGAGGCATCGAATACGGCGATGCCGGCCTGCAGGGCGGCATACACATTGGCCAGCGCCTGCCCATAGGTGTCGTGAAAGTGCCCGCCCAGCTGCGCGCGCGGCACCTGCGCGGCGCAGGCCTCGAGCATGGCCACAGTGGCCGCGGGAGTGCCAACGCCGATGGTATCGCCGAGGGAGATCTCGTAGCAGCCCATGGCGTACAGAGCCCCTGCGACATGCGCCACGGCCGCCGGAGCGATCGGACCCTCGTAGGGGCAGCCCAGAGCGCAGGACACGTAGCCGCGCACCGGCACATCCTGGCGGCGTGCCGCCTGCACGACCTGCTCGAAGCGTTGCAGGCTCTGATCGATGGAGCAATGGATGTTCTTCTGCGAGAACGTCTCGGAGGCGGCGCCGAAGACCGCGACTTCCTGCGCGCCGGCGGCCAACGCCGCCTGCACACCCTGCAGATTGGGCGTGAGCACGCTGTAGCGAACGCCCGCGCGCGCTGGCAGCGAGCGCAACAGCGCCGCGTGATCCGCCATCTGCGGGATGCGCCGTGGCGAGACGAACGCCGTGACCTCGATACGCCGCAGTCCCGCATCCGCCAGCCGCCCGATGAGCTCGAGCTTGATGGCGGTGGATACCGGCCGATCGGTGGGCTCGTTCTGCAGACCGTCACGCGGCCCCACCTCCACGATCTGCACCTCGCCCGGCAGCGCCACCGCAGTTGCCACAGGCGATCAGCGCGCAGGCTGCGCCGCTGCCTCGAAGTCCACGAGCACCGTGCCCTCCTGCACCTGATCCCCGACGCGGGCGCAAAAGGCGCGCACGCTCCCGTCCGCCGGGGCAGTGAGCGTGTGTTCCATCTTCATGGCCTCCATGACCAGCAGCGCTGCACCGCGCGTCACGGGCGCACCGACCGCAGCCACCAGCGCGATGATACGACCGGGCATCGGCGCTGCGAGGCTCGCCTCAGACGCCTGCGCCACCGCCTGCACGGCCAGGGGGTCCCGCCAGCGCAGGCGGTACTGTGAGAGTCCGGCGGTGACCTGCAGCCAGGGCCCATCCTCCCAAATCTGCATCCGCTCGCTGCGATCGCCGAGCTGCAGCGCGTACTCATCGTGCCCGAGCGCCGTGAGCTGAGCGCGCTGCGGCGCCGATGGCTGAGCGATGCACATACCCTGCGCGTCGTATTGCAGCGTCACCGCGGCAGTGGAGTCGAACTGCAGCGTGCGCGACAGCGTGCCATTGAGCCGCCAGCCGTCCGGGCGGCCCCAGGGATCGCTGCCGCCGGCAGCGCCAGCGCTGCCGGTGCTTCGGGCCCTGCCCTCGCGCTCGAGCTGAAACAACGCCGCGGCCGCCAGTACCGTGGGGGGCGGTGGCGGCGCTGGCGGCGCGAGGGCCGCCGGGGCGGCGGTCAGGGCGGCCAGATCGCGCTCGATCCAGCCGGTGTCGATCGTGCCCTGCTCGAAGGCCTGGCTCGCAAGCAGGCGGCGCAGAAACATGAGGTTATTGCCGACGCCGACGATGCGCACCTGCGCAAGAGCCGCGGCGGTGCCGGCGAGGGCGGCGGGGCGCGTGTGTGCGTGCACGATGACTTTGGCCAGCATCGGATCGTAATCGATGCCGATGTGATCACCGGCCACCACGCCACTCTCCAGCCGCACCGTGCAGCCGGCCTGCGCACCGGCAGCGGGCAGCTCGAAGCGAGCGAGTCGTCCGCTCGCCGGCAGAAAGCCCGCCTCGGGCTGCTCGGCGTACAGGCGCACCTCGATGGCATGTCCGCTGGCGTGAATGTCACGCTGCGCGAGTGGCAGCGGCTCACCTGCGGCGACCCGCAACTGCCATTCCACCAGGTCCACACCGCAGATCATCTCCGTCACGGCATGCTCGACCTGGATGCGGGTGTTCATCTCGATGAAGTAATGCTGTCCCTCGCCATCGAGCAGAAACTCCACCGTGCCTGCCCCGGTATAGCCAACCGCACGCGCCGCCTCGCAGGCCGCCGCGGTCAGGGCGCCGCGCTGTGCCTGCGTCAGCCCCGGCGCCAGGGCCTCCTCAACGACCTTCTGATGGCGCCGCTGCGCCGAGCAGTCGCGCTCGTAGAGATGCACGATGTGACCGGCACTGTCGCCGAACACCTGCACCTCGATGTGCCGGGGCGCGGGCAGGTACTTCTCCAGCAGCACACGCGCGTCACCGAAACTGCCCAGCGCTTCGCGCTGACAGGCCGCAAGGCTTGCGGCAAAGCTCCCCGCCTCTGCCACGACACGCATGCCCTTGCCGCCGCCGCCGGCGACCGGCTTGAGCAGCAGTGGATAGCCGATCTGTTCTGCCCGCTCGAGCAGCCACGGCAGTTCCTGGCGCTCGCCCTGATAGCCGGGCAGCACCGGTACTTTCGAGCGCAGCATCAGCTCGCGCGCGCTCGCCTTGGAGCTCATCGCCTGCATGGCGCTCACCGGCGGGCCGATGAAGACCATCCCGGCCTCGCCGACGCGCTGCGCGAACTGCGGGTTTTCCGACAAAAATCCATAGCCCGGATGGATGGCCTGCGCGCCGCTGTCGCGCGCGGCCTGAAGCACGCGGTCGATGTTCAGATAGCTCTCGCGTGCAGCTGCCGGCCCCAGATGCCATGCCTCATCGGCCAGCCGCACGTGCTGTGCGTGGATGTCCGCATCGGAATAGACCGCGACGCTGGCGATGCCCAGCCGGCGGCAACTGCCGATGATGCGGCAGGCGATCTCGCCGCGGTTGGCGATGAGAACCTTGTTGAACAACTATTGGGCCCAGGCAGGCTTGCGGCGCGCAAAGAAGGCCTCCATGCCCTCGCGCGCCTCGGCGCCGGCGCGAACGCTCGCGAGGCTGCGGGCGCACTCCTCGATCTGCTCGAGCGAGCGCGCTGGCAGCGCTCGCAGCTCCCCGAGAAGCCACTTGCTGTGCTGCTGAGCCTGCGGAGCACCGAGCCGCAGGGCCGCAAGCACACTCTGCAGTGCCGGCTCGAGCCCCTCTGGCGCCACGACCTCATGCACCAGTCCCAGCCGCTGCACTTCCTCGGCCTGCAGGCGCTCACCCAGCAGAAACCAGGCGCGCGCGGCACGCTCCCCGATCGCCGCGCTGACGTAGGGTGCGATGCTCGAGGGGGACAGGCCCAGGCGCGTTTCGGGCGCACCGAACTGTGCGCTGGAACTGGCGATGGCCAGATCGCAGGCGGCCACGAGCCCCAGGCCGCCGCCGATCGCCGCACCGTGCACGCGAGCGACCGTGGGCTTGGGGCAGTTGGCCAGCGAGCGCAGCATGAAGCCGAGCTGCCGCGCGTCCTGCAGGTTCTGATCCAGGGGCGCTGCCGCCTGTGCGCGCATCCACTCGAGGTCTCCCCCGGCGCAGAAACTGGCACCGCGCCCGGCCAGCACCAGCACGCGCACCGTCGGGCGCGAGGCCACCTCATCGATGGCGTGGTGCAGCTCGGCGATGAGCTCGGCATCGAGCGCGTTGTGTCGCTCGGGGCGGTTCAACCACAGCGTCACGCAGCCCTCGGACTGCTCGAGCTCGAGACATCGGTACTCGCTCATGAAGGCTCTGCTCCTCACATACGGAAAGTGCCGAACTGCGCCTGCCCGACCGGGGCATGCAGCGCCGCGTACAGGCCCAGACCGAGCACGCGGCGGGTCTGAGCCGGATCGAGAATGCCATCGTCCCACAGGCGTGCAGTCGCGTAGTACGGGTCGGCCTGCTGCTCGAACTGTGCCCGGATCGGCGCCTTGAAAGCCTCCTGCTCCTCGGCAGAGAAGCTGCGGCCCTGCGCGCTGAGCGCCTCGCGCCTCACCGTGGCAAGCACGCCCGCGGCCTGCTCGCTGCCCATCACGCCGATGCGCGCGTTCGGCCAGCTCCACAGGAACCGCGGCGCGTAGGCGCGCCCGCACATGCCGTAGTTGCCGGCGCCGAAGGAGCCGCCGATCAGCAGTGTCAGCTTCGGCACGGCGCTGCAGGCGACGGCGGTCACGAGCTTGGCCCCGTCCTTGGCGATGCCGCCGTGCTCATAGCGGCGCCCGACCATGAAGCCGGCGATGTTCTGCAGGAACAGCAGCGGCACGGCACGCTCATTGGCGAGCTGGATGAAGTGGGCACCCTTCAGGGCCGACTCGGAGAACAGGATGCCATTGTTGGCCAGAATGGCCACGCGACGGCCATACAGGTGGGCAAAGCCGGTGACCAGCGTCGTACCGTAGCGTGGCCGGAATTCATCGAAGCGCGAGCCATCGACCAGGCGTGCAATGACCTCACGCACCTCGAAGGGCTTGCGTACATCGGCAGGCAGGATGCCGTAGAGCTCCTCGGCAGCGTAGCGCGGCTCCTCGACCGGCTCGACTGCATCCGCGGCGCCCGCGGGGCGCGCTGCGCCCGGCGCGGGCAGCTGCGCGACGATGGCACGCAGCAGGGCAATGGCATGCGCGTCATTCTCGGCGTAGTGGTCGCAGAGCCCCGAGATGCGCGTGTGCACGTCAGCGCCGCCGAGCTCCTGGGCGCTGACGAGCTCGCCCGTCGCGGCCTGCACCAGCGGCGGGCCGGCGAGAAAGATCGTGCCGGTATCGCGCACGATGACACTCTCATCGGCCATTGCCGGTACGTAGGCGCCTCCGGCCGTGCACGAGCCCATGACGGCGGCGAGCTGCGTGACGCCCAGGGCCGAGAGGCGTGCCTGGTTGTAGAAGATGCGGCCGAAGTGCTCGCGGTCGGGGAACACCTCGTCCTGCATGGGCAGGAAGGCACCGCCCGAATCCACCAGGTAGATGCACGGCAGGCGATTGTCGGCGGCCACTTCCTGGGCGCGCAGATGCTTCTTGACGGTCAGCGGATAGTAGGTCCCGCCCTTGACGGTGGCATCGTTGGCCACGATGACGCATTCGCGACCCATGATGCGCCCCACGCCGCTGACCAGCCCCGCGCCGGGCACCTCTGCCCCGTACAGACCATGGGCCGCCAGCGCATTGAGCTCGAGAAAGGGCGCGCCGGCATCCAGCAGCAGATCGATGCGCTCACGCGCCAGCAGCTTGCCGCGGGCGCGATGGCGCTCGCGGGCGCTCGGCGTGCCGCCGGCCGCCGCCGCAGCCGTGCGCTCGCGCAGCTCCCCGACCAGCGTGCGCATGGCACGCGCGTTGGACAGGAACTGCGCATCGCGGCAGTCGAGGTCCGAGGCGAGGACATCGCCCACTTCAGCGCACGCTGAGGTAGCCGCCGGGCACCCCGTGCTTGGACAGCACGATGTGCCAGAGCTGGATCACGCGCGCGCGAAAGCCGCCTGCGCAGGAGAGCAGGTAGTACTTCCAGATGCGATAGAAGCGCTCGCCATAGCGCTCGGCGAGCTTGGCCCAGTTGCCGTCGAACTTCTGGAACCAGGCCATGAGCGTATTGTCATAGTTGGCGCCGAAGTTGTGCCAGTCCTCCATCATGAAGAGCCCCTCGATGGCGCGGCCGACCTGCGCGATGGAGGGCAGCACGGCGTTGGGAAAGATGTATTTGTCGAGCCACGGGTCGATCT
>DATBPG010000256.1:0-11026 GCA_036561485.1 Steroidobacteraceae bacterium
AAGCCCGGCAGCTCCGCCAACACCCTCTCAGGCGGCGTGCTGCGCGAGCTGATGGCGCTGCTGCGTACCCTCGCGCGCCCTGCCCACACCGGCCACGGCCCGCCGCTGCGCGGACTGGTGATCCGCTCGGCCAAGACCTCTGGCTTTATCGCGGGAGCGGATATCCGCGAATTCACCGGGTTCAGCTCGGCCGCCGATGCGCTGGTACACATCGAGCTCGGACAGCAAGTGTGTGCTGAGCTCGAGTCGCTGCCGGTGCCGACGGTGGCGGCCATCCATGGCTTTGCGCTCGGTGGCGGCCTCGAGCTCGCCCTGGCCTGCCGCTATCGGGTCGCCGTCGGGGACTCAAAGCTCGCACTGGGGTTGCCCGAGGTGCAGCTCGGCATCCATCCGGGCTTCGGCGGCACGGTGCGCAGCGTGCGCCTGATGGGTGTGAGACCTGCGATGAACCTCATGCTCACCGGGCGACCCATCCGCACCGACCGCGCGCTGCAGAGTGGGCTCGTCGATCGGCTGGTGGCCGAGCGCAGCGAACTCGATGAGGCCGCACGACAGCTCATCCGCGCAGCCCCCGCTGCGCATCGTCCGGCACTGCTCGAGCGCATGCTCTCCTGGCCCGGCGTGCGCCGCCTGATCCATCCCGCCCTGCTGAAAAAAGTGGCGTCGCAGGCCCGGCGCGAGCACTACCCCGCTCCTTACGCGATCGTCGAGCTCTGGTACCGCTATGGCGCGCACGGGCAGGAGGCCTACAGCGCCGAAGCGCGCTCCATCGCCGAGCTGTTCACGCATGAGACCACGCGCAGCTTGATCCGCGTGTTTCTGCTGCAGGACCGGCTCAAGGGTCTGGCACCGCACAGCGACAGGCGCCTGGAGCATGTGCATGTGGTGGGCGCCGGCGTCATGGGCGGAGACATCGCCGCCTGGTGTGCACTGCGCGGCCTGGCCGTGACACTGCAGGACCGCGAGCTGAAGTTCATCGAGCCGGCGCTCACGCGCGCGCGCGGTCTGTTCGAGAAACGTCTGGCAACGCCGGCCGAGCGCAGCGCGGCGCTGCAACGCTTGCAACCGGATACCGAGGGTGCCGGCCTTGGCGACGCGGATCTGCTCATCGAGGCGATCTTCGAGGACCTCCAGGCCAAGCGCACGTTGTTCAGCGCCGCCGAGCAGCGGCTGCGCCCCGACGCGCTGCTTGCGACCAACACTTCGAGCCTCACACTTGAATCGCTGCAGACGGCGCTGCGGACCCCCGCGCGCCTCGTCGGTCTGCACTTCTTCAATCCGGTGGCACAGATGCCCCTGGTCGAGGTGGTGCATGCGGCCGGCACCGATGCCGCCACGCTCGCGGCCGCGATGGCCTTCACGCGCCGCATCGACAAGCTGCCCCTGCCCTGTCGCAGCAGCCCGGGCTTCCTCGTGAACCGCGTGCTGTTTCCCTACCTGCACGAGGCCATGTACGCCGCGGGCGAGGCAGTGCCGTTCGCCGCCATCGATCGCGCGGCGGTGGATTTCGGCATGCCGATGGGGCCCATCGAGCTCTCGGACGTCGTTGGCCTGGATGTGCTGCTGCACGTGGGCGAGATCGTCACGCGCGAGCTCGGCCAGCAGGCGCCGCCGTTTCTGTCGCGGGTGCGCGAGCTGGTGCAACAGGGCCATCTTGGCCGCAAGAGCGGTGCGGGCTTCTATACCTGGCGTGAGGGCAAAGTCGTGCGCGAAGCAAGTGAGGCAGCACCCTCCAGTGAGCTCGCCGACCGGCTGATCCTCGCGCTGGTCAACGAGTGCGTGGCGTGTCTGCGCGAGCGCATCGTCGAAGACGCCGATCTCATCGACGCCGGCGTCATCTTCGGCACCGGGTTTGCCCCCTTTCGCGGCGGTCCGCTGCACTACGCTCGCACGCGTGGCGTTGCTGCCTGCGTGCAGCGTCTCGAGCAACTTGCGCAGCGACACGGCGCACGTTTTCGTCCTGACTCGGGCTGGGCACTGCTCGCCGCTTGAGCGGGGCCGGACGGGCGCATCGGATCTGCCTGTGAGCGCACATTGTCGTGAACTGCCGCAGCGGGTGTGCGCACATCGCTGTGCTAGTATCCAGTGAGCCCGGGAATGCAGTAGTCCATCACAAGGTTGATTGGTGCCATGAGCGACGAAGCCGCGGCCGACGTGAGCGTGCTGCGAAGATTTTCGCCGCTGGACGGCATGAAGAAGGACAATCTGCTCGCGCTCTCGCGCAAGGTCTCCCGTCACCAGCTGGCCGCCAACCGCTTTCTGTTCAAGGAAGGCGATCGCGACAAACGCACCTACTGGCTGCTGTCGGGTCTCATCGAGATGCTCGAAGGCGAGCGCACCGTCGCCATGATCCGCGCCGGCAGTCCCGAGGCACGCCACCCGCTCTGCGCGCCATTGCCGCGCCGCTTCAGCGCTCGAGCGGTCGATCCGCTCGAGTACCTCGCGATCGACAGCGCTCTGCTGGACATGATGATCACCTGGGACCAGACCGGCACCTACGAGGTCGCCGAGCTGCAGGCACAGATCAGCGGCAGCGGCACAGGCGGCGACTGGATGACCCTCCTGCTGCAGACCCAGGCCTTCCACCGCATTCCAGCCGCCAACATCCAGGCGATCTTCACGCGCATGCAGCGTGTCAGCTGCCGCGCCGGCGAGACCGTCATTCAGCAGGGCGATGAGGGCGACTACTTCTACGCGATCGTCAGCGGCCGCTGCGTCGTGACACGCGAGACACCGCTCAATCGCAGCGGCCTGAAACTCGCAGAGCTCGGTGTCGGGGATACCTTTGGTGAGGAGGCGCTGATCTCGGAAGCCAAGCGCAACGCCACGGTGACCATGGCTACCGATGGGGTGCTCATGCGCCTGAACAAGGAGAGCTTTCGGGAGCTGCTGAACGAGCCGCTGGTGCAGTGGATCTCCTACCGCGACGCCTGCGCCCTGGTCAGCAAGGGCGCGCGCTGGCTCGACGTGCGCCTGCCCTCCGAGCACCAGAATCTCGCCATCGAGGGCTCCACCAACATCCCGCTCTACTTCATCCGCCTGAAGCTCTCGACGCTCGATCGCGCCGCGCGCTACATCGTCTACTGCGATACCGGACGGCGCAGCTCCGCGGCCGCCTTCATCCTGGTGGAGCGTGGTTACGATGCGCTGGTGTTGCAGGGCGGGCTCGACAGCGCCGAGATCGCCAGCAGCCCGCGCTGACATCGGCGCGCAGCAGCGCTGCGCCTGCCGGCCAGCGCGGCCGCTCACCGAAGGAAGACTCCCGACATAATCGGCTCCGGGCGCGTTCGCGCTGCGTATTTGCAGCAAAAGTGCCTACTGCCGCGCACTTCGCGGGCGACAGCGGGGCTAGAGTGAACTGCGCATGCACCCGCTGCGCAGCACCGTTTCGTCGAACGCGCGTATGAGCTTCTGGACGCGCCCCCCATCGTTGGTGATCACCTGGCCGCTGCTGCTCGGTCTGCTGCTGTTGCTGGTGGCCGCCGGCGCCATCGCACTGGTGCACCACCTCACTCCCCAACGCCCGCCGCCACGCTTACATCGTATGGGTGGACTTATCCCCTGAGAGCGCGCCGGCGAGGTAATTTTCGATCTTGGCGCGTGTCTGCCCTCGATCCTGCTCGGAGAACTGCACACCGATACCCGCGGTGCGCTTGCCCTGCGCACCCTTGGGCGTGACCCAGATCACACGGCCGGCGACCGGCAGCTTCTCGTCCTCGCCCATGAGGTTGAGCAGCATGAACACCTCGTCGCCGAGGCGGTAGTTGCTGTTGGTCGGAATGAACAGGCCACCGTTCTGCACGAAGGGCATGTACGCCAGATACAAGGCACTCTTGTCCTTGATGGTCAGCGTGAGCAGGCCAGGCTTATTGATGCCGGATCTGGAATTCGGGTCCTTGATCATGTTCCCCGGACAAACCCTCTATCGAACCATCGGTGCCGTCACGTGTGCCCGCGGCGAGCTGACGCAGCAGCAGCTCGAGCGCCAGAGGGCGATTGATGGCAGTCAGCCGCAGGCTGCGCAGCTCATGCAGCGCATCCAGCACCCGCAGCAACCTTGCCATATTCAAGTCCGAAGCGGCTTCTGACAAGTGCGCGCCACTGCGCAGTTCGCGTGCTTGGCCGCTGCGCCGTGCGGCGCTATCGATGCGCGATGTGAGCCAGTTCTCAAGGCAGCTCAGGCGCAGTTCCAGCGATTCGGCGCGGCCCCAGGACTCGGCCGTGCGCGCCACGTCCAGCCGGCCGGCGGCAAGATCGGCCAGCGCCGCATGCGTCTCGGCCCCCAGCCGTGCCACCTGGCGCGCATCGAGCGACAGGGCGTCGAAGGGCGCGTTGCCGATGACATCCAGCACCGCCTCCCACGGCCCTGCGCCGGCCCGTCGGGCCAGCCAGGCCAGGCTCTGCCCGCGCGACGGACGCGGCACCACGAGGCGCTGACAGCGGCTCAGGATCGTCGCTGCCAGGCGCGAAGGCAGCGCCGTCAGCAGCAGCAGCGAAACCCCGGCGCGCGGTTCTTCGAGCGTCTTCAGCAGCGCATTGGCGGCGTTGGCATTCATGGCATCAGCCGGCGCAATCAGCACGACGGTCGCCCCGCCGCCGTGCGAGCTCAACGCCAGCTGCTCTGCGAGCTCGCGGACCTGCTCGACCCGTATCTGCCGTGAGTCCTCGAGCGGACCGACGGCGAGGTAGTCGGGATGCTGGGACGCGCCGATCAGGCGGCAGTCACGGCAGTGTCCGCAGGGCGGCTGCTCCGAGCGGCACAACGCCAGGCGCACGGCAAACTGCGCCAACGCTGCCCCGCCCGCGCCGCGCTGCTCCTGGATCAACAGCGCCGCGGGAAAGCGCCCGGCGGCGCGCGCGCGCCGCAGCTGCGCGAGCGGGCCCGTGAGCCAGGGCGCATCGTGCAGCGCCTCGACCAGCGCCGTACCGGCTGGCGCAGCCTGCGGCGGGGAGACGCCCTCGGCGGGGGGCTCAGCGCGCGCCATGCAAGCTCGGGGGGGTGGCGCTCGCTGCCGCCGGCAGCAGATCGGACAGCGATGCGAGTGCCTGCGCCAGCAGCTGTGCAGGCTCGGTCGCAGCATCCAGCAGGCGCACGCGCTGCGGCTCGCGGGCGGCAATCTGCCGGTAGCTCTGCCGCACGCGCTCGAAGAAGGCGGCAGCCTCCTGCTCGATGCGATCGGGCTGACCGCGGCGCGCGCGCGCCCGCTGCGCACCCAGCGCGACCGGCACATCCAGCAGCAGCGTGCGATGGGGCCACAGATCCGCATGCACGGCCTGGGCAAGCTGCTCGATCAGCTCTGCCGATACGCCGCGTCCGCCGCCCTGGTAGGCACGCGTCGCATCGGTGAAGCGATCGCAGATCACCCATTCGCCGCGCTGCAGAGCCGGGCGGATGAGATTCTGCAGGTGAATGGCGCGCGCGGCGAACATCAACAGCGTCTCGGCATGCACGCCGACCGGCTCGACGCCAGGCTCCAGCAGCACGGCGCGCAGACGCTCGGCCAGCGGCGTGCCCCCGGGCTCGCGTGTGCGCCGCACGCTGAGCCCGCGCGCGCGCAGCGCCTCTTCGAGGGACGCGGCCAGCGTGGTTTTACCGGCACCTTCGATGCCCTCCAGACTGATGAAATACCCGCTGAGCACCGCCAGCACCTCCTTCAGGGCTTCTGCGCGGCAACGCCGAGGCGGCGCAGGTAGTCGCGCACGGCGATGTCGTGCTGTTGCAGCGTCGCCGAGAAGCGGTGCGAACCATCCGGCAGACCGCTCGCCACGAAGTACAGCGCATCGATCGGCGCCGGATGCATTGCCGCCTGCAGCGCGGCGGCGCCCGGCAGCGCGATGGGCGTGGGTGGCAGACCCGCGCGCGTATAGGTGTTGTAGGGCGTATCACCCGTCAGATCGCGCGTATGGATGCTGCCGTCATAGTGCTCCCCCAGACCGTAGATCACGGTCGGATCGGACTGCAGTCGCATGCCCATGCGCAGGCGATTGATGAACACGGCGGCGATCTTCGGACGCTCATCCACGCGCGCGCTCTCCTTCTCGATGATCGAGGCAAGCGTCAGCGCCTGCGCGGGAGTCTTCAGCGGCAGGTCCGCGGCGCGCTGCGCCCAGTCGGCCTGCAGTGTCGCCTGCATGCGCTCGTACGCCATCTGCAGAATGCGCCAGTCACTGCTGCCGGCGGCGAACCGGTAGGTGTCGGGGAAAAAGCGCCCCTCGGGCGGCTCGCCCGCATGGCCCAGGCGCTGCATCAGCTGCGCATCCGAGAGCCCGTGGGTTTCATGCTGCACGTCCGGGTCGGCATCCAGCGCCGCTCGCATGTCCGCAAACCTCCAACCCTCCACGATCGTGATCGAGCTGAGCAGCACGCGCCCCTCGGCCAGCTGCGTGACGATCTGCCGGGCGCTCTCGTGCGCGCCGATCTCGTAGAGGCCGGCCTGGATGCGCGGCAGGTGGCCCTGCAGGCGCAGGAAAACCTCGACGGCGAGCGCGTGGCGCAGTGCGCCCCGGCGTTGCAGACGCGCGAGTACCGTGCGCAGGCCGCTGCCGGCCGCGACCTGCACGCGCAGTGCCGCGACGCTCGGCCCGGGCCGGTCCACCTGCACGGCCAGCCAGCGCCAGCCGGCCCACGCCAGCGCGATCGCCACGAGCGCCAGCCCGAGCAGGGTCACCAGTACCGAAGCCCGTGTGGCGCCGCGCGCGAGCGGCCTAGACGTTGGCTGCATCGATCAGTCTCCGTAGACGCTGCGCGTAATCATCACTGGGCAGGCGACGGCCGTCGAGCAGACCTATCGAACGTATGCCCCAGCGCACATTTGTCAGAAACGCTTCGCGCACGCCTGCCAGCTCGCGCGCCCCCAGCGTGCGGATCTCGGCCGACAGCCCGCTGTGCGGCGATGCGCTCAGCGCCGCCAGCACGCGTGCGCGCATGACACCGGCGACCCCGCACTGCTCCAGGGAGGGCGTGAACAAGCCGCGCTCATCGACCAGAAACAGATTGGACATGCTGCCGCTCACGAGCTCCCCGCCGCTGGCGGCCATCAGCACCTCATCGAGCGCGGCAGGCATATCGAGCTGCGCGAGCACCTGCTCGAGTCGGTTCAGATGCTTCAATCCCGCCAGGCGCGGATTCATGCCGAGCACCACTGCGGAGAGCCCCACGCGCAGCGGCTGCTGCTCGGCGCCATCCTGCGGCCATTCGTGGCGGCTCACGATGCGCGTCGCGCACTCCTCGCCCGAGGGCCGGTAGCCACGGCGCCTCGCCACGCCACGGCTGACGATGACTTTGACGATGCAGCGCTGCTGCCCCTGCGCCAGGAGCGCCACCTCCGCGCGCAGTGCCGGCTCCTGCTCGAAGCGCAGCTGCAGTCGCCGGCAGCCCTCGCGCAGTCGCTGCAGATGCCGTTCGAGCCAGCGCGGCTGGCCGTCACAGCAGGTGATAGTCTCGAACAGCCCGTCGCCGTACTGCAATGCGCGCTCGCCTGCGGCGACCCGCTCGCCCGGCTGCCCGTCGATCAGCGTCGCAGGGGACGTTGCCATCAACGCGGCCCCGCGACGGCCGCCACCGCGGGCGCTTCCAGCGCCGCCAGCAGTCCGCGCGCCTTGGCGCGTGTCTCGGCCAGCTCGCGCTCCCATTCCGAGTCCGCCACGATGCCGGCGCCGGCGCGCAGTTCGAGCTGCCGCCCCGTGAGCGTGAAGCTGCGGATGAGGATGTTGAAATCCATCGACCCGTCGTGGTTGAGATAGCCGATGCCGCCGGTATAGGCGGCGCGCGCCTGTCCCTCGAGCTGCGCGATGATCTGCATGCAGCGGAACTTCGGACAGCCGGTGATGGTGCCGCCGGGGAACACGGCCGCCAGCACCTGCAGCGGCGTGACATCCGCGCGCAGTCGTCCGGTGACGCTCGAGACGATGTGGTGTACGTGCGCATAGCTCTCGGTGAACAGGATCTCATCGGCGCGTACGCTGCCGGCCTCACAGATGCGCCCGAGGTCGTTGCGCTCCAGATCCACGAGCATGACGTGCTCGGCACGCTCCTTGGGATTGGCGATGAGCGCGGCGAGCTCGCGCTCATCCTCGCCGGGGCGACGGCTGCGCGCCCGCGTGCCGGCGATCGGGCGCGTCTCGACCAGACGCTGCTGCGTGCGCACCAGACGCTCGGGCGAGGAGCTCAGCAGCTGCCAGCCGCGATGCTGGGCCAGCGCTGCGAACGGCGCCGGATTGGCGCGACGCAGCCGCTCATAGAGCACAGCCGGCAGCCGCTCATGGGCGCCGCTATCGCCCGCGCCTGCCGCCGCATCCGCCTCGGCGAAGACCCCGCGCCAGCTGCGTGCAAGATTAGCCTGGTAGATATCACCGGCGCGGATATGCTCGAGCGCCTGCTCGACCGCACACCGATAGCGCTCCGGGGGCTCCTCCTCGAGCGCTAGCGCCGGCAACGGCAAGCGCTGCAGACCGGCCAGCGCCTCCCCGGCGCCCGGCAGCCGCGCCAGTTGCGCCGCGAGCTGCTCGAGCAGCTCCGGACGGTCGGGCTCCGCCATGAGCCAGGCCTGGCCGCTCTCGTGGTCGAAGATCACCGCCGCCGGCACGCGCAGTGCCAGTGCCATCGGCGCCGTGGCCTGCCCGGGCGCTGCGCCCAGGGGCTGCGGCAGCTGCAGCTGCGGCTCGAATTCGCCCGCCATCTCGTAGGAGAGGAACAGCATCCAGCCACCGCGGAACGGACCGGCCGAGGCCGGCGTCCCGCCGGCGCCGGCGGCAGGGGCCGTGGCGCCCTCGCGCTGGTAGAGCGCTTCCAGTGCCGCCATGAAGCCCTGCCCGGGCGCCGGGCGCCCGAGTCCCTCGGCGTGCAGCTGACCGTCCCAGGCCAGCGATAGGCTTCCCTGCGGGTAGGCCGCCAGAATGGAGTGACGCCCGAGCGGCCCGGCGGCACTGCTGTCCAGCAGGACCGGAAAGTGTGTCGGATCCCGATAGGCGAGCAGGCGCAGCGCTTCGGGCGCCAGATCGATTCGGCGATACAGCGCCGCAGAGGCGCTCACGTGCCTGCCCGCCGTGCGCTAACGCAGGCGGCGGAACACCAGGGTGCCGTTGGTGCCGCCAAAGCCGAAGGAGTTCGACACGGCAACCTCGACGGGTATCGAGCGCGCGCTGTTCGGCACATAGTCCAGATCGCAGTCGGGATCGGGAGTGGTGTAGTTGATGGTCGGAGGCGCGACCTGGTCACGGATCGCCAGCACGCAGAATAACGCCTCCACCACGCCCGCGGCACCCAGCAGATGTCCGGTCATCGATTTGGTCGAGCTGATCGCGAGGCTCTTCGCGCTGTCGCCGAACGCCCGCTTGATGGCCAGTGTCTCGGCGCGATCGCCCAGCGGCGTGGAGGTCGCATGCGCGTTCAGATACTGCACCTCATTGGGGTTCACTCGCGCATCGGCGAGCGCATTGCTCATGGCAAGCCGTGCACCGTCGCCATCCTCCGGCGGTGCGGTGATGTGATAGGCATCCCCGCTCATGCCGAAGCCGATCAGCTCCGAATAAATGCGTGCACCGCGCGCGCGTGCATGCTCGTACTCCTCGAGCACCATCGCTCCGCCGCCATCGCCGAGCACGAAGCCATCGCGCTCGCGGTCCCAGGGGCGACTGGCGCCCTGCGGATCGTCGTTTCGCGTCGAGAGCGCCTTGGCCTGCGCAAAGCCGCCCACGCCCGTGGGCGTGGTTGCCATCTCCGAGCCGCCGGCCAGAATGACATCGGCATCGCCGTACTGAATGCAGCGCGCACCGAGCCCGAGCGCATGCGTGGAGGTGGTACAGGCGGTCACCACGCCCAGGTTCGGGCCGCGCAGGCCGAAGCGGATCGACAGATGCCCCGAGATCATGTTGATGATGGTCGAGGGCACGAAAAACGGGGAGATCTTGCGCGGGTTGTGGCCGGAGTGCTCGTAGGCCGCGTGCGTCTGCTCGATGGTCCAGAGACCGCCGATGCCGGCCCCGGTCACCACACCGCAGCGATCGCGGTTGACGCGCTCGAAGTCGAGCCCCGAGTCGGCCACTGCCTGCACGCCGGCGGCGATGCCGTAGTGCATGAACTCATCGACGCGGCGTGCCTCCTTGGCAGACATGTACTGCTCGACACTGAAGCCGCGCACGGCTCCGCCGAAGCGAGTCGGATAGGCCGACACGTCGAATCGGGTAATGGGCCCGATACCACTCTCGCCGCGCAGGATGGCGGCCCAGGCGTCGACCACGGTGCTGCCCAGGGGGCACACCAGGCCGAGACCGGTAATGACAACTCGGCGTCTGCTCATGGTCCTGAAGCTGCGAACAAAGGCGAAAGCGCGGGGTGTGCGCCGCGCGTGGGGCGATCAGGACTTGTTACGTCGCTCACTGATGTAATCGATCGCCTGCTGCACCGTGGTGATCTTCTCAGCATCCTCGTCAGGAATTTCGATCTCGAACTCCTCCTCGAGTGCCATCACCAGCTCGACGGTATCCAGAGAGTCGGCCCCCAGGTCGTCCACGAACGAGGCGGTGTTGGTGACCTGCTCAGCCTTGACTCCCAGCTGCTCAGCCACGATCGCCTTCACCTGTTGTTCAACGGTGCTCATCTGTGATTTGTCCTCTATCGTGATGCCTATCCCAACCCCGACGACTCGCCCCCGCCGGGGGCGGGTCCGCTCGGGCCGCGTATTGTAGGGGAACCCCTCCTGGGCCGCCACCCGGCATCCCAGGCGAGTGTTTGATTATTCAGGGACTTGCGCCGCCTGTGTCGGCCTGCGACCCCGCCCGTCCTGTCCCACTTGCAGCCCCGTCGCCTCAGCCCATGTACATGCCGCCATTCACATGCAGCGTCTGGCCCGTGATGTACGCGGCGCTCGGTGAGACCAGAAAAATCACCGCCTGGGCCACTTCCTCGACGGTGCCGAAGCGGCCCATCGGGATCTGCGCCAGATAGGCCGCGCGCTGAGCGTCATTCAATGCAGCCGTCATATCCGTGTCGATGAATCCGGGGGCGACGGTGTTCACCGTGATATGG
>DATBPG010000257.1:0-6311 GCA_036561485.1 Steroidobacteraceae bacterium
TGGCGATCCTCACAGAAGCCGAAACGGGCGGCGCGGCCCAGCTGCGCGCCCACCGCGCGCAGCGCTTGACACACGCTCGCGCTGGCGCAGGACGATGGCCCGCCGCGTGGCTGCGCCGAGCGCGTCGCCCAGCGAAGCAGCTGATCGATGCGCACCAACGCGTGCCGATGTGCGAAGGTGTCCGAGAGGCACAGCTGGCGCAGCAGGCGCTCGACCTGCAGCTGCTCCCACTGCACCATGGCCACATCCAGACTCGTATCACCCAGCGAAGCGAACCCGGGGCGGGTGCGCGCCGCCAGACGCGCGGCGGCCCTCAGGTTGACTGCCTCGAGCCGGTTGCCGATGTGCAGCAGCAGACCCGACGCTGCGGCCCCGGCGCACCAGCGCCCCCACGGACGCCGGTGCAATTCCGCCAGTGCGCGGTTGACCACGACCGCGGCACCGAAGAAGCGCGTCTGTGAGGCAAGATGCCGGTCAAGGTATTGATAGAGCGCGGCGCGCTGACTGAACAGCCGCGACGTCGCGCTCGTCACGGCGCTGGTGGGGACGGCGTCTGTGCCGTCCCCACGAGTAGCCCAAGTGCTCGATCACTGGCTGCTGCCGCCACGCGCCTGGCCGCCATGGCGGCCCGCTTCGGCAGCCTTCTCGCGATCATTGGCGAAATTGCCGGGGTTGTTTTCCTTGCCCTGGCTCTCTCCGCCCTTGCGCCCCGCCTCCGCGGCACGCTCGCGATCGTTAGCAAAATTGCCAGGGTTATTTTCCTTGCCCTGACTCTGCCCGCCCTTGCTCGCGATCTGACGCTGCTGATCCTCATCCATGGACGCAAAGCCTCGGCGTGAGGTATCTGCGGATTGCTGTCCATTGCTCGAATTTGCCATCTCCTGCCTCCTTTTCCGAATGAGCCCTGCGGACTGCAATCGCCATGCCGTGCAAGCGCCACCAATCAATGTGCGCGGATTAGCGGCCGTTTCCGGGGGCGATCGCCTCAAGCGCGCACCACAGGTGCAGCACGTTGCGACGCGAACGTCATTTTTAGTCATCGCCACTGAAGATATTTCCGCGCGCCAACAGCTGCGGCTGTGTCGCTCGCGTTTGTCTGCGGGCACACCTCGCGCCGCGCTGCGAAGCGCTCAGGCGATGATCACATGATGCCCATCCGGATCGGTGCGGTGCACGCTCGGGTGCTCGCTCGCGGGGGCGCCCGCTTCGCGCTGGAAAACCAGCCGCGTCGCGATGACATCGTTGTTTGCCGCCTGGGGGCCGCTGTGCGGCACCGGCCGTCGATAGCAGAGCAGCTCGAGGTGCGGTTTGGCACGCCGCGCACTCAGCGCGGTGACCTCCAGCTGCGGCGCGGTCACATCATCCAGACGCTCCTGCTCGATGCCATGGTTATAGGAGTTGCCGCTCAGGTGCAGCCCGAGGCTCTGATAGAACGCCACACTCCTCATGGTGTCGCTGACGCTGATCGCGGAGTGGTCTATCCCGCACCACAATCCAGGCGTCGCCGTCGGCGACGCCGCGCGCACCGGCATCGCCAGCAGCTCGAGCGGATGACCTTCAGGATCGCGAAACTTGAAGGCGGTGACTGCGCCGGAGCTCTGCGGCAGGCGCTGCGGCCCTTCGCGCGAAATCGGCGTCCAGCCCGGTGTTGCCGCCAGATGCTCGAACGCCGCCTGCATGTCCGTCACCACAATCGCAAAATGCTGAAAGCCCAGATCGCAGGCACTGGCGCCGCCGGGGTACGCCTGGCCCGGTTGGTCGAACTGCAGCAGCTCGAGGGACTGTTCGCCCAAGGCGAGCGTAATGGCGCGCGCACCTCCCTGCACATCCATCAGCTGCTCGAAGCTCTTGCCTTCGTAGCGTTCGGTCTTCTGGCGCCGACAGCCAAGGGCTGTCTCGTAAAATGCTGCGAGCGCTTCGGCGTTCGCGCTGGTCAGACTGATGCGCGCCAGTGCAGCGAGCGCGGCGGAGCCCTCGGCAGTGCGACGCTTCAAAGGCAATTGCCTCATGGCCAGCGCGCGCCCCGGCGATTGAGAAAGATGGCGTACAGGGTGTGCGATGCGCCAATAAAGAGACGGTTCTTCATCGCTCCACCGAAGGTCAGGTTGGCAACGCGATGCGGTACCAGCACTTTTCCAAGCAGGCGCCCGGAAGCGTCGATGCAATGCACGCCATCGGCGGCGCTGGACCAGAGGTTACCCTCCTGATCCACGCACAGGCCGTCGGCGTATCCGGGCTCGATCTTATGGAACACCTCTCCGCCGCTGAGTCGACCACGCGCACCGACATGGAAGACACGGATCCATTGACGGGGCTGTGCGGCCTGTTGATCTCCGGTCTCGGAGATGTAGAGTCGCTTCTCGTCCGGTGAGAAGGCCAGTCCGTTAGGCCCATCGAAATCGGCGGCCACGATACGCAGCTCGCCAGTGTCCGGATCGAAACGATACACCGCAGCAGGCTGCTCGGAGCGCTGACGGCCGCCCTCGAAATCCGACTGAATGCCGTACAGCGGATCGGTGAACCAGATCGTTCCGTCGGACTTGACGGTGAGGTCATTCGGCGAGTTGAGCCGGCGGCCCTGGAAGCTGTCAACGAGTCGGGTGATGCTGCCATCGAATTCGGTGCGAAACAGGCAGCGCTCGCGATGCGAGCAGGCAATGAGTCTGCCCTGCCGATCGCGCGTCTGGCCGTTGGCATAGCCGGAAGGCTGGCGATAGACGCTCACGCCCGCGTCCTCGATCCAGCGCATGGTTCGATCCCGTGGCAGATCCTGAAACAGCAGGCAGCCGGCATCGCCCATCCACACCAGGCCCTCGATCCAGCGAAAGCCGCTGGCCAACACCTCCAGCGGTGCGTTATCGACGATGTAGTGTCGAAAGCGCGGATCGCGGATCTCGAATCCCTGCATCTTGATTCTCTCCTAGCGCCAGACACAGGGTCCCGCCGACAGCGGGATATTCTCCAGCTGCACGATCATCAGCACCGCCGGCTCAGCACCCACGGTCCCGGACAGATGACCGCGCCGGCCGGCTCGCTCGCGGCAGCCCTGATCGGCGCCAAAGGAAAATTCGCCCGGGCCCATCTCCACACGTGTGCCGTCCATCGTCTCCACGAACCAGCGCCCCGAGAGCGGGATGATCCACTGCGGCCGGGGATTCTCGTGCCACTGACCGATCCACCCCACGGGCAGCACGCTGATCAGCGTGGTCATCGAGCCCTGCACACGCCGGCCCTGCCATTGAGGCTCAGCCGGTGGCTGGATCGACTGCAGCACGAACTCGTCCATGTGACAGCGGCTCTGATGACTGACCCCGTCCGCATCGGTCCAGACATGCCAGTACGCGACACGGGGCGCCGCCTGCTCCGGCGCGCTCATGGAGACTCCACGGAGTCATGCAGCTGATACGGATGCGTGGAGGCCAGCGGGTCATGCCAGAAGCGGCGCGCCTGGCTCGCACTGGTGCCCAACGCGAGCACCAGAAAACCGCCGGCCACTGCCAGGTTCTTGCAGAAGTCCCAGAACACATCGCGTCCGCGGCTGGGACCGCGCAATCTGAAATCCGGCTCGCGCCAGAAACGTTTCCACAGCAGCGCCGTCAGGATGCAGTACAGCGCCAGCACGAGGGCAGCCAGGCGATCGAACACCCCGGCGAGCACTGCCAGCGACATGAGGACCTCGATACTGAACCCGCCGATGATCAGCAACGTTGCCAGCGGTCGCGAGCTCGTGGCCTGTGCGGCCTGACCGACCGCCGCCTCGAAGTTCAGGAGCTTGTCCAGGGCACTGAAGGGCAGGAACAGCAGCACCAGCAGACAGCGCGCGATTGCGATGGCGACAATGGACAGCAAATGGCGGCTCCCTGTTCCCGCGACGGCGTATCGGAGTCTGCTACATTGTCGCGCACGGGCGTGCTCTGGCAACATTTGCGGTGCCGGTACGTCTCCTGTGCCGGATGTCCTACAGAGGAGGCTCCACGTGAGCAGCCAGAGCGTGCCGGCGACCTCCATGACCACCACGGCCCCCGAACTCACGCCACTGCGCCTGCTGGTGGGCCAGAAGGCGCTGGTGACCGGTGCAAACTCAGGCATCGGTCGAGCCGTTGCCATCGCGCTGGGCCAGGCCGGCGCCGACGTCGTCGTCAACTACGTCGTGGGCGATGACGCGGCCGAAGCGGTGGTCGCCGAGATTCGCACCACCGGTGTCAAGGCGTTTGCGCATAAGGCGGACGTTTCCAACGAGGCGCAGGTGAGCGCCATGTTCGATCGCATGTGCCAGGAATTCGGCACCGTCGACATCCTGATCAACAACGCCGGACTGCAGCGCGATGCGCCGTTTGCGAGCATGACCCTGCAGCAGTGGAACACCGTGATCGGCGTGAACCTGACGGGCCAGTTTCTGTGCGCGCGCGCTGCCGTGCGCGAGTTCCTGCGGCGCGGAGTGGTCCCTGCCGTCTCCTGTGCCGCCGGCAAGATCATCTGCATGAGCTCCGTGCATCAGGAGATCCCCTGGGCGGGACATCCCAACTACGCAAGTTCCAAGGGCGGCATCAAGCTCATGATGGAAAGCCTGGCTCAGGAGGTCGCCCCGCACCGTATCCGTGTCAATGGCATCGCGCCTGGTGCCATCCGTACACCGATCAATACGTCGGCGTGGCAGACCCCGCAGGCCTATGCCAGCCTGATGACACTGGTGCCCTACGGGCGCATTGGCGAGCCCGTGGACATCGCACGTGCGGCCGTGTGGCTCGCTTCCGATCAGTCGGACTATGTCGTCGGTACCACACTGTTCGTCGATGGAGGCATGACGCTCTATCCCGGCTTTGCGACGGGCGGCTGATCTGCATGGCCGATGGCCGCTACGACCTGATCGTCATCGGCACCGGTCCGGGCGGCGCTTCTCTGGCCTTTCGTCTCGCGCAGAGCGGCAAGCGCATCCTGCTGCTCGAGCGCGGCGATTATCTGCCGCGCACGCGCGCCAACTGGGACGCGCAGACTGTGTTCGTCGATGCAGCCTATCAGGCCACTGAGCTCTGGTACGGGCGGGACGGACGCTCGTTTCGTCCGGGGCTGCACTATTACGTCGGCGGCAACTCCAAGTTCTACGGCGCGGCGCTGCTGCGCATGCGCGAGGCGGATTTCGGCGTCATCCGCCACCACGATGGGCTCTCGCCTGCCTGGCCGCTCTCGTACGCGGACTTCGAGCCGTACTACGGCGAAGCCGAGCGCCTCTTCCATGTGCATGGCGTGCGCGGCGAGGACAGCACCGAGCCGCCGGCGAGCGGGCCTTTTCCCTACCCGCCCGTGTCGCACGAGCCGCGCATCGCCGCCCTGAGCGAGGCCTGGCGTCGACTCGGGCTGCATCCCTTTCATCTGCCCCTGGGCATTCTGCTCGACGAGAAGAACGGCAAGCCGACGCCCACGAGCATCTGCATCCGCTGCGACGCCTTCGACGGTTTCCCGTGCCTGCTGAACGGCAAGGCAGACGCGCAGGTCGTATGTATCGATCCGATGCTGCAGGCGCATCCCAATGTGACGCTGCTCACCGGCGCCTACGTGCAGCGCCTGCGCACTACGGCGTCGGGCAACGCCGTGGAAGTCGTCGAAGTGATTCGTGACGGTCATAGCGAGCAATACCGTGCCGATATCGTGGTGTGCGCCTGCGGAGCACTCTCCACGGCGCTGCTGCTGCTGCGCTCTGCCAACGAGCGGCATCCGCAGGGCCTCGCCAATGGCTCGGATCAGGTCGGGCGCAACTACATGCGCCACAATCAGTCCATTCTCATGGCATTGATGCGCGAGGCAAACGACACGGTCTTTCAGAAGACCCTCGCACTCAGCGATTTCTATCTGCGCTCGGACGATTGGGAGTATCCGCTCGGTCTGATCCAGATGTGTGCCACCTCGCACGGTGCGCAGATCCGCGGCGAGGCGCTGCCGGAATGGCTGCAATGGGCCCCACGGATGCCGTTCGAGCAGATGGCACGCCATTCGATGGACTTCTGGCTCTCGAGCGAGGATCTGCCGCGTCCGGAGAACCGGATTTTCTACCAGGGCGAGCGCGTCATCCTGGACCTCACCGAAAATAACATGGAGGCGCATCGCCGCCTGCGGCGCAAGCTCCAGCAGCTACTCAATGGCGTGGGCACGCACCCGGTGCTCATGGAGCGCAACCTGTATCTGGGTAAGAACATTCCGATCGGGGGAACGGCGCATCAGGCCGGCACGGCGCGCTTTGGCACCGACCCGGCCACCAGCGTGCTGGATCTGAACTGCAAGGCTCACGAGCTCGACAATCTCTACGTAGCCGATGC
>DATBPG010000258.1:0-8020 GCA_036561485.1 Steroidobacteraceae bacterium
CACAGGCGGCGGACCGCGATGTGGCCACGGCCAACACGGATGCCGAGCGGCGGCGGCAGGGGGCGCAGCAGTTGAAGGAGCAGCTGATAAGCTCCGCGCAGGCAGCCGCGCGCGAGATGGTGAGCTCGGCCACGGTCAACACCGCGGCCATCCTGCCAATCGAGCGCGAAGAGACCTCGCTGACGCGCAACAGCCTGCTGCTGAACCTCTACCGTAACCGGGTCGGTGGCCTCATGAATCGTGTCGGTGCGGTGACGCTGGTGGATCCGAGCAGTGGTGTACGCTTCCTGATGCCGGGAAAACCTAAATGAATACGCTGATGAAGCCCGAATCAAACGATGCAGCGCGGGTCGAGGAGGCGCTGGACCCGAACTGCTGTGGCCCCACCATCGTGCCCCTGCCGCCGCTGAGCAGCAGCGACGGCCGCCCGGCGGCGCTGCTCAACCGCGCCGAGCGCCTGATCCTCGCCTGGCGCCTGACCGTCGCCCTCGCCGCGCTGTGCCTCGTGGCCATCGCCGGGGCCATGCGCCTGTTCATTCCCGCCGAGCGCAGCATCTCGGATCTGGTGGCCGGTGCCGGTGCGGCACTGGTGGCGATTCCGGTATTCATCGAGGCCTGGAACAGCCTGCGCCATCCGAGCCTGCATGGCATCACGGACCGCCTGGTGGCGCTCGCACTGATCGCAGCCTGGGCCACCGGGGATCTGATGACCGCGGCGTTCCTGCCCATCATCATGACGATCGGCCATGTGCTCGAGGAGCGCAGCATGCTCGGTTCGCACGAGGCCGTGCGTGCCCTGACGCATCTGACCGCTGCCGACAGCCGGCGGCTGCGGGAGGATGGCAGCATCGAGATGGTGCCGAGCGCCGAGCTGCGGGTGGGGGATCGCATCGAGCTGCGCGCTGGCGAGCGCGTACCGGCCGATGGCATCGTGCGCCGGGGCAACTCCAGTATGGATCTGGCCTCGCTGACCGGTGAGTCGGTACCGGTGGAGGTCGCCGAGGGCGGACCAGTCATTGCCGGGGCGATGAACATCGATGGGTTGCTGGTCGTGGAGCTCACGCGTGTGGGTGCGCAGAGCACGCTCGGACGCATCATCGCGCTGATGCGCGACGCGGAATTCGCCAAACCTCCAGTGACGCGTCTGTTGGACCGCTACGCCGGACAGTACATGGCGCTGGTGCTGCTCGTGGCCGCCGGCGTGTGGCTTATGACCGGGAATGTGCCGGCGATGCTCGCCGTGCTGGTGGCATCCTGTCCCTGCGCGCTCGTGCTGGCGGCTCCGGCAACGGCCGTCGCCGCCATCGCGGTGGCGGCACGGCATGGGATTCTGATCAAGGGCTCGGGCTTTCTCGAACACCTCGCCGATGTTTCTTCGGTGATCTTCGATAAGACCGGCACCCTCACGACCGGAGAGTTGCGTCTCACGGAAGCGCGTGCGGTGGAGGGCGCGGACCCGCAACTGCTGCGCCAGCTCGGCGGCAGCCTCGGCGCTGCGAGCAATCATCCGTTGAGCCGCGCCGCCGCCGCCGCGGTGCCGGCGGAGCAGCGCCTGGTGCTGCAGGACACGCGCGAGATGGGCGGCTTCGGCGTCACCGGTGAGCTCGACGGGCAGACCGTCGCCCTCGGCCGCGCGGATCTGTTCGTGCGGCTGGGCATGCAGGTCCCCGCGCCGCCTGCGCACGATGGGCCGATCGCCGGAGTCAGCTGCAACGGCCGCTTCCTCGGCTGGCTGCTGTTCTTCGATCAGTTGCGCAGCAGCGCAGCGGAGGCCGTTGAAGACCTGAAGGGACTGGGCATCGAGCACATGGTGCTGCTGACCGGCGATCGCGCAGCCGTCGCACATCAGGTGGCCGGGGAGATCCACATCGACGAGGTGTGTGCCGAGATGCTGCCCGAGCAGAAGATGGATCGGGTGATGCAGGAGATCAAGAGCGGCCGCCGCCCCATGGTCGTGGGCGATGGCATCAATGACTCGCTGGCCCTGCGCGCCGGCGCGGTGGGCGTGGCGATGGGCTCGCAGGGCGCCGACGTCGCCCTCGCCTCCGCCGATCTGGCACTCATGACAAACGACCTGCGACGCCTCGGCACCTGCATCCGATTGAGCCGCCAATGCCGGCGCACCATCTACGTGAATGTGGCCATCGGGTTGGGCTTTACCTTTGGTCTGATCGTGCTGTCGGGTGCCGGTGTGCTGGGTATCGAGGCGCCGATTATCGCCGCGCTGCTGCACAACCTCAGCACCTTCCTCGGCCTGGGCAATGCGGGACGCTTGCTGCTGTTCGATGAGACGCAGGGCGCTGCGGCTCACGCCCTGCCCACGGCGGCCTGACCGTGGCGGGCGGGGCTGGCAGCAGGTCGCGGCTGCTGGCATGGCTGACGCTGCCGTTGCTGCTGCTGGCGGCGGCGCTCGCGGCGTGGGCGCTGCAGGCACATTGGCATCGTGCCGCGCTGGCACGCGAGCTGCTGCGCACCTATCCGCAGGACATCGACGCTCATCCGGCGCTGGTGCGCTTTGCCGACGCTGAGGCAAGACCGCTGTTCGCGAAGAACTGCGCCGGCTGCCATGGCGCGAACATGCAGGGCAATGCGCAGATCGGCGCGCCGGCTCTGGTGGGGGGGCATTGGCTCTGGGGCAACGGCAGCGTGTTTCAGATCGAGCGCATCCTGCTCTATGGGATCCGCAGTGGGCAGCCCCAGGCGCTCCACGTGACCGATATGCCGGCTTTCGGCCTGATGGGACGCCTCACGGATGGGCAGGTGCGCGAGCTGGTTCAGTACCTCATGAAGCTCAACCGCCGGCCCTATGATGCGGAAGCTGCCAATGCCGGCCAGATGCTGTTCTACAGTCAGAAGTACGGCTGCTACGACTGCCACGGTACCGATGCCAAGGGCGAAGCGGATTACGGCGCGGCCAACCTGACCGCGAACTACTGGAACAACGGCGGCAGCGAGCAGGATATTTACGACAGCATCTTCTATGGTCGTCACCGTGTCATGCCTGCCTGGCAGGGACGGCTGAGCCTCGAACAGATCCGTTCGCTCGCGGTCTATCTGCACGGGCTCTCCCACAGCACTGCCCATGGCAGCGCCGAGAAGGGCTAGTCACATGGCCGTACCACATACGTCGATGCATCCGGTTAGCTCCGCACCCCGGCGCAGACGTTCTCTGCTGCCGCGGCTGGCGCAGTGGGCGAGCCCGGCACAGCGCCGCGTGGCTCTGCCCCTCGTGGGCATGATCAGCGGCTTGATCGTCGCAGGCGTCGGGCTGTTTCACCCTGCAGCGCGCGAGCTGACGCAGGTGCCTCCCGGCTACGTCGCGCTCGTGAATCAGCAGGGTGTGCTCATGAGCGACTTCATCTCGCAAACGGCGACCGAGACGGAAGAACCCTTCACCCAGACTACCGCCGCGCAACGCGCGCACGTCCTGCATGAGATGATCGACAAGGAGCTGCTGGTGCAGCGTGCACTGGCGCTCAATCTGCCCGAGACCACCGAAGAGGTGCGCACCACCATGGCCGATGCCGTGGATGCCCAGGCCGCCGCGCCGGAGCAGGCGGTGCAGCCCACCGATGCCCAGCTGCTGGCCTACTACAACGCGCACCGCGAGCGCTATTCGAGCCAGGGCACGATGACGGTGCTGAATCTGGTGCTGCACGTGGGCGGCTACCAGAATGCCGACCAGACCGTGGCGCAGGCACAGGCCGATGCGGTAGAGGCGGTCTATCAGCTGCGCTCGGGAGCCGCCGTCTCCTACGTGATGGAGCATTTCGGCCTGGCGGACGCCTCGCCTCAGTATGATTCGCAGCAGCTCGATTTCGCCGCCAAGCTGCACCTCGGGGCGCAGCTCTACCAGGTGGCGACGATGCTCAGCAGCGGCGAGGTCTCCGATCCGATCGTGCAGAACGACGGCGTGCATGTGCTGGTCATGCAGCAGCGCCAGCCGGCGGCCGTGGAGGATTTCCCCAGCGCGCGCGCACAGGTCTACAACGACTATCGCATCGCTGTGACGGACCAGGCCGCCAAGCAGAACCTGCAGTTCCTGCGCAGCCAGGCGCAGATCCTACTCGCGCCGGGGCAATCCGAGTGAAGCATCCCGCACCGCCGCGCGCTTCAGGACCCGCACTGCCGCTGCCGCTGCTGACGCTATTGCTGGCGCTCTTGCTGTTGCCTGTGGGCGCGCAGGCTGCCGGCATCGACTGGGCCAACGGGGTGGCGAGCCGCGCCAATCCCGGCGCGGATCTGGGCAGCGCCAGCTACTCCAGCTGGAGCGTGCAGGGCACGCGCATCACGGTGCGCTTCCTGCTACCCACGGCCGATGCGCAGCGCGTTGCCGGCAGCGACATCGAGGTGCTGGTGCAGCAGCGAGTCGGACAATACCTGCTCGAGCATCTGGCGGTGCGTGCCAACAACGCACCCTGCGAGGCGATCGATCAGGGCTATGACATCGGACGGGTGGATCCGCTGACAGTGGCGGCCGGCCTGTATGGCTTCGAGATTTTCTTTGAGTGTGCCGGCCCCGACGCCGCCGCTGCGACTGCGGCGCCGCTGCTTGCGAGCGGACCCGCACCCCCTGCCGCTCTCGTGCTCGAGGAGCATGCGCTCTTCGATCGGCTGCCCGGACAGATCGATTTCGCTCGCGTGCAGGGGGCGGATGGGGCCGCGCGCCAAGAGCTGTTCACCGTCACGCACCAGCAGCTGGCGCTGTCGGCAGGCCGTTCGCCACCTGCCGCCGGCTGGGAGCGCTACGCGGCACTGGGATTCGCGCGCATGCTGGGACGCTGGGATCGGCTGTGCTTCCTGCTCGGGGCGGTGCTGCTGATGCGGCGGGTGCGCGATGTGCGCGGGCTCGGCCTCGGGCTGACCGCTGGCTATGCGCTCGCGCTGCTCGCCACAGTGCCGGGCGATCTCGTCCCGCGTGGCGGGCTCCTGGGTGCAGCGGTCGGTCTGCTCATCGCGCTGGTAGCCGGGCTTACGATGGTGCGCGAACTCGCGCGCCCACGGCTGGCCATCACCGCCGCGATGGCCGCGCTGCTGAGCCTGGCGGCTCTCAGCCTGCTGGGGCATGCAACCTGGCCGGTATTGCTGCTGGCGGGCGCGGCGCTGTTCGCCGGCGGCCTGCTTGGGGCACGCACGATGTTCGGCAGCCGCGGTCTGGAAGTGGCGCTGCTGGCGGCTCTGTTTGGCTTTCTGGATGGATTCGTGCTGCCCGAGGCCCTCGCCCCGCAGCAGATGAGCGCGCGGGCACTGCTACCGATGGCGGTGGGATACGACATCGGTGCGCTGCTGGCAGCATTCGCCGTCATCGTCCTGTTGATGCTCCTGCGTAGGGTGCTGCATCGCTGGATGAGCTCGCACGCTCCCGCCCCCTGGGCGCTGGCGCGCGATGCCGCGACCGCGATGCTGGGGGGCCTGGGTGTGTTCTGGATGATCAGCCGCCTGCACGGCTGAGCCGCGTCGTGCGGCTCAGGTCGGGGCCGCAGGCGTGATCTTTGGAGCTGCGCGCGCACGCACGGGGCTGCGCGCCGGAGCTTGCGAGGCCGCCTCCGGCCGCGGGCCCAGCAGTTCGGTCAATTCGCTCTGCCCGACACTCTCCTCCTTCAGCAGCGCATCGGCGAGCCGATCCAGCTGCTCGCGCGCGTTCATCAGCAGTGCGTGCACGACGTCCTGGCGTTCCTCCAGCAGGTGCTCGATCTCCTCGTCGATACGGGCTGCAGTCGCCTCCGAATAGTCGCGTCCCTGCGAGAGCTGATAGCCGAGGAAGGGCTGCTCATCGTGGTAGTCGAATGCTGCCGGCCCGAGCTGCCCCATGCCCCAGCGCGTGATCATGCGCCGTGCCAGTCGTGTGGCCTCCACCAGATCATTCTCAGCTCCGGTGGTGATGTCACCGATCACCAGCGCCTCGGAGCCGCGCCCACCCAGCATGACATCCAGACGCCCCATGAGCTCGGTGCGGCTCATGTTGTAGCGGTCCTCATCGGGCAGCTGCGCGGTGATACCCAGCGCGCGGCCGTGCGGCACGATGCTGACCTTGCGCACCGGATCGGCTCCCGGCGTAAGCCACGCCACGAGCGCATGGCCGCCCTCGTGATAGGCGACCACACGCCGATCGCGATCGTTCAGCACTGTGCTGCGCTCGGCCCCGAGCACGATCTTCTCCCAGGCCTGCTCGAAGTCCCTCATGAGAATCTCGGTACGATCGACCCGCGCGGCTCCGAGCGCCGCCTCGTTGCAGAGATTGGCGAGGTCCGCACCGGAGAGTCCCGTCGCCGTGCGCGCCATACGCTCCAGATCCACGTCCGATGCCAGATGCAGGTGGCGCGTATGGATCCGAAGAATTCCCAGCCGCCCGCGCCAGTCCGGGAACGGCACGGTGACCTGCCGGTCGAAGCGGCCGGGGCGCAGCAACGCCGGGTCGAGCACGTCGGGGCGGTTGGTCGCGGCCAGCAGAATCACCTGCTGACGTTCATCGAAGCCATCCATCTCCACCAGCAGCTGGTTGAGCGTCTGCTCGCGCTCATCGTTGGTGGCACCGAGTCCGGCGCCGCGCCGTCGGCCCACGGCATCGAGCTCGTCGACGAACACGATGGCCGGCTGCGCCGCCTTGGCCTGCGCGAACAGGTCACGCACGCGGCTGGCACCCACGCCGACGAACATCTCGACGAATTCCGAGCCGCTGATGTGGAAGAACGGCGCGCCCGCCTCGCCCGCGACTGCCCGCGCCAGCAGCGTCTTGCCGGTGCCTGGAGGCCCCACCAGCAGCACGCCCCGGGGAATGCGCGCACCGATGGCCAGATATTTGGCGGGGTGGCGCAGAAAGTCGACCACCTCGGCCAGGTCCGTTTTGGCCTCATCCGCGCCCGCTACGTCCTTGAAGGTTACCTTGGGGCGATCCTCGGTGTAGCGCCGTGCACGCGTGCGCGCAAAGCCGAAGATGCCGTTCTGACTGCGCGAGGCCTGCCGGCCCATCCAGAACAGCAGACCGACCATCAGCAGCAGCGGCATGCCATCGGTGAGCAGGAAGGCAAACCAGGGCGTCGAGGGCTCGCTGACCTCGAGCGTGACGTGCTGGGCACGCAGCGCCGCCATCAGTGTCGGATCGCCGATCTGGCTCGGATAAGTCGTGCGAAAGTTGCTGTACTGCGCCGGTGCTGGCACGTGCTTCGCTGCTGCGGTCACCGCAGGCGCTGGCGGATGGGCAGGCTGGGCCGGCTGCTTCGGCGCCGCAGGCGCTGTCGTCCGGGCTGGCGTACCTGCCGCAGAGCTCGGCGGCCAGCGCAGCGGATGCTTCAGGGTGCCATCGATGGCATCGCCCACCACATGTACCGAGGCGATGTTGCCCTGCCCCAGCTGCGTGATGAATTCGCTGTACGGAAGCGCGACCTGGGTGTTGTGGCGGGGGAAGAATGAATACACGTTCCACGCCATCAGCAGCGCAAACAGGGCCCACCAGAGAGGGCCGACATGTACGCGCTGCGGCCCCTCGGGTGGACGTGGTGTCTGCGGACCGCGGGGCCCCGGAGGGGGTTGTCGCCCGTCGTCCGGGCTGCCGTCACGCAGCTGTACAGGTGCGCGTGCCATGTCGGTAAGCCTGCCATTGCAGCGAGCTGACCCGCGTCGAGCACCGTCCTCTGTTGCTGTCAGCGCACATCGCTACCGCTGCGAGCCATGCGGTAGCGCACTGAACTCGATATGACATTGACTCTTGGCATTAACATCTTGCAATTACTAAGTTTTCATACTTCGAAAATTAAACGCTGCGAGCCGGCGGCGGGCCGGCGTCGATGCGCGCGGTATGCAAGCGTTCGGTCCAGCTCTGTCGGCTGATCTCTCGCCACGGGGTGCCCGTGCGCGCTCACTGCGATTCGACAGGTGCGAAGGGTGAGCCGCAAAATAGCCGTGTGCTGGATCGCAAGATGATGCCCGCTGCGCGGCCGCTGGCGGCGCGAGCGGACGAGCAGCTGCGCCTGGAATTCGAGCACGCATTGCAGGGGCGCGATGCGTTGCTCGGAGCGCACTG
>DATBPG010000259.1:0-2156 GCA_036561485.1 Steroidobacteraceae bacterium
TGCGCGAGCGCCAGCAGGCGCGTCGCCACATCCGACCAGTTGTCCACGTCGAACACGCCGCTGCCGGCGTGCGCGTGCAGGCCGATGACGCGGGTAGCGCTGCGCTCGACCAGCCGCAGCAACTCGTCGGCCTGCTCGAGTGGCACGCCGAACTTGGCATGCGCCCCCGCGGTGCGCACGTGATGATGATGGCCCCTGCCCGTGCCGGTATCGATCCGAATGAAGACAGCCTTGTCACGAAACAGCTCGCCCCATTCGGACAGCACATACAGATTGTCGATGGTGAGGGTGATGCCCTGCTCGAGCGCCCAGACGTATTCATCGCGCGCGGCGAAGTTCGGCGTGAACAGAATGCGCTCGCGCGAAAGACCCGGCACGCTTTGGAGCAGATGCTCGATCTCCCCGCGCGAAACGCAGTCGAATCCCAGGCCCTCCGCAGCCAGCAGCCGCAGTACACCCGCATGCGGATTGGCCTTCATTGCATAGAACAAGCCATCGACCGACTTCACCGCACGCAGCGCCGCGGCGGCCGCGCGGATCACCGCGCCGTCATAAACGAAGGCACAGCCGTGCTGCTCACCGAGTCTCACCAGCTCTGCGCGCCGCGTACGCCACCACGGCGTGGGCAGCGCCTGCGAGGGCGCCGGCGGCTCGAACAGCTGCTGCCAGGTCACGCCGAGCACGGCATCGCCGCGCACCGGTTGAATCAGCCGCTCATGCAACTCCTCGACGAGCCGGTCGCCCTGATCCTCATCCACGACGAACGTGAAGTTCAAATCGTTCGCCGCCTGGCTGACGAGGTAGATGCGCTGATCGGCGAACAGCTCGAAAGCCTCGCCGAGACGGTGCAGGATGGCGCGGATGTTGCGGCCTACGAGACTCACCGAGGCGCAGGGACCGATGACCTGCGTGCGGCAGAGCCCCGACAGCTCCGCGACCAGCCGCTCCACCAGCACCGCATCGAGCGCATTGGCGGCGGGATCGAGTGACACGGTGACGTTGGTCTCGGAAGTGGACACGAGGTCCACCGACATGCCGTGGCGCTTGAAGATCTGAAAGGCGTCGGCCAGAAAACCCGCTTCGTGCCACATGCCCGGGCTGTCGAGTGACACCAGCGTGATGCCCTTCTTGATGCAGACCGCCTTCACCTGCGCGGTGCCGTCGCCGCCGTCGGCGCTGATATGCGTGCCGGGCAGCTCCGGCCGCTGCGTGGCGTATATCGCGATCGGGATCTGCTGCGATTTGGCCGGCAGGATACAGCGTGGATGCAGCACCTTGGCGCCGCTGCTGGCCACTTCCTGCGCCTCGTCATAGTGCAGCGAGCGCAGCAGCCGCGCCTGAGGCGTGGCGCGCGGATTGGCGCTGAACATGCCCGGCACGTCGGTCCAGATCTCCAGCTGCCGGGCCGACAGTTTTGCCGCAAAGTAGGCCGCTGAAGTATCCGAGCCGCCCCGCCCGAGCAGCACGGTGTCCCCGTTGGCAGCGCTGGCGATAAAGCCCTGCGTGATGATCACCCCGGCGATGGCGCTGAGCTGCGCCTGCAGCGCACTGTCGACGCCGAAGTCACAGGTGGCGGAGAGCAAGTTGGCGTGGCCGGACCCTTCTTTGCGCTCCTCGGCGACCAGGCCCGAGCGCGCATCCCACCAGTGCGCGGCAATGCCGCGTGACTGCAGATAGCGCGCACCGATCTCGGTGGCCATGAGCTCGCCGGTGGCGAGCAGTCGAGCGCGCGTACGGTCCGAGACCTCGTTCATCAGCGCGATGCCGCTGGTCATCTGCCGCAGCACCGAGAAGTAGCGTTCCAGTTCCGCGCTGCTGCCGACGCCGAGCTCATCGGCAAGCTGTCGGTGCCGCTGCTCGATGAGTGCCAGCAACGGCTCGTGTGCACCGGCGAGCGCTGCAACCAGCAGCTTCTCCAGCCGATCGGTGATACCGCTGATGGCCGAATGCACGACCAGCACACGTGCCCCGGTGGCCAGCCGCGCCTGCACGACCGAAACAATATTGGCCCAGTTAACGGATGAAGAGACGCTCGTGCCACCGAACTTGAGCACGACCCAGGGCTGCTGGCGTGAAGACATGACCTATCCGTGATGACGGCAGTGTGGTGAGGACAGCGTCCACACCGACGCTGCATCGGACGTAAGAGTTGCCGC
>DATBPG010000260.1:0-1721 GCA_036561485.1 Steroidobacteraceae bacterium
GGACCTATCGCATCAAGCGAGGCGAGACGATGTTCGTGCCGGCGGCCGCGGGCGGCGTGGGACTCATCCTGTGTCAGTGGGGACGAGCGTTGGGGGCGCGCGTGATCGGTGCCGTGGGAGATGCCTCGAAGGCTTCCCTCGCCAAGCGTCATGGCTGCCAGCAGGTACTGGTCGGTTATGAGGATCTGGCGGCACGCGTGCGTGGGCTAACGCGCGGTGCGGGTGCGCATGTCGTCTATGACGGGGTGGGCCGCGCCACCTTTCACGCCTCGCTCGACTGTCTGCGCAAGCGAGGCCTGATGGCCGCCTTCGGCAATGCTTCCGGGCCGGTAGAGCCCATCGCACCCCTCGAGCTCATGCGTCGTGGCTCGCTGTTTCTGACGCGGCCTACGGCGCTTGACTATCTGGACACGCCGCAGGCTCGGCGCAGTGCCGCTCGCGAGCTCTTCAGTCTCATCCGGCGCAGCGCCATCCGCGTGCATGTGGGTCAACGCTATCCGCTCTCGCAGGCCGCACAGGCGCAGCAGGCATTGGAGGCGCGTCGCACGCAGGGCTCCACGGTGTTGCTGCCCTAGCGCCATGCGGCATCGTCTCGTCATGCGCACCCTCGGTCTCTGCGGCGCCGTCGCGCTGTCCGGATGCGCGACCACCGCGCTGATGGAGCAGGAGCTCACCAAGACCAACACGCAAACGGTGCTGGCTTTCGAGGCGACCGTGTTCAACAAGCACGACGTGCAGGCGGGTTTCGAGCACTACATCGGCGAGGGTTTCATCGAGCACGATGCCCGGCTGTCTGCCGACCCTGAAAACGCCTATCGTGCAGTGATCACTCGGGAGCCTCGCGAGGCGCATCGCACCTTCATGCGCAGCATTGCGCAGGGCCAGCTGGTCGCGACGCAGTCGCTCTGGGAGCGTGGCGGCGGGACAGCTGCGCTGACTGTCGTGGACATCTATCGACTGCGCGAGGGGCGCATCGTCGAGCATTGGGCCGTCGCGCAGGAAGCGGGGCAGTCGGGTAAATCGGCGAAGCCTTCGGATTTGCGGAAGTCTTCGCAGCCGCCGGATTAGCGGGCGGCAGGGGGAGATGCCGTCCCTGGCGCGTCCCTCCCTCCCTAGGTCGATGCGCCAATCCGGTCGTGACCGAAAGGTGCTGCGCGACTTTGGCTCCGATTTATACGGGTTGCAAGCGTTATTTGTGAGTGTTCCGGTCCGCTGAAATCTCGCGCGAGTGCTATCGCGCGCGATCAAATCCATCGCTACCTTTGTGCGGTCACGCGCAACATGTAACCGACGCTGGGAATGGTGGCCAACCAGCGCGGCTGCTCCGAATCGTCGCCGATCTTCTGACGCAGGCGATGGACCAGCTGTTTGAGCAGCTGCCGATCACCGCCGCCGCGGTGGCCCCAGACATGTACCAGCAAGCGGTCGGTATGAACCACCTGGCCCGCGTTGGCCAGCAGCAGCTGCAGCAACCGCGATTCGAGGGGAGTGATGCGGATTTCACGCTCGCCAATGCGCAGCAGCAGCAGCTCCGCGTCCAGTGACAGATCTCCGGCGCTGGTCGGGCTGGCGGTCTCCTGACCCGCCCGGCGCAGCAGCGCCTTCACGCGCGCCACCAGCGTGCGCGGACTGAAGGGCTTGGTGAGGTAATCATCGGCGCCGAGCTCCAGCGCGCGCACCAGATCGGCCTCTTCGCCGCGGGCGGTGAGCATCATGATCGG
>DATBPG010000261.1:0-4381 GCA_036561485.1 Steroidobacteraceae bacterium
AGCACCAGCTCGACGAGGACGGGCTGCGCCAGCACCGGCTGCGCCAGCACCAGCCGCCCGGGCATCTGCCCTGGGCGCACCGACCACGCCGGCTCTGGTCGTCCCGGCACCAACCGCCGCGCCGGCACCGGGCGCGCCGGAAGCGGCCAGCGCAGTTGTCAACGCCCCCGCGGGGCCTGCTCCGGCAAGCCATGCAGCCGCAGCTGCGGCCATGTCCGGCTCCGCGAAGACGGAGCTGATTATCGAGCCGGGGACCGTTCTGCGCGAGCGCTACCGTCTGGAGAGCCTGCTGGGATCTGGCGGCATGGCGGTGGTCTACAAGGCGCTCGACCGTTACCGCGCGAAGCTGGCGCTACCGGACTGCGAGGTCGCACTGAAGATCGTGACGCCCCACGTGGCGACGGCTGAGGCCGACGCAGCGCTGGGCCGCGAATTTCACAACGCGCAGCAGCTCTCGCATCCAAATATCGTGAACGTCTTCGACATCGATCACGAAGACGGTGCAACCTTCTACACGATGGAGCTGCTGGAAGGAGAACAGCTCGACGAGATGCTCGGGCGCATTGGAGGGCCACTGCCGCTCGCCCAGGCCCTCGCCATCATGCGTGACATCGGTGCGGCCATCGAGCACGCCCACTCGCGCGGCATCCTGCATGCGGACCTCAAGCCCCAGAACGTGTTTGTCACCCACGGCGGCCAGGTTCGTGTCCTGGATTTCGGCGGCCTGAGCATGCCGGCCCGGGGCCACTGGATCGGCGAACCCTCGCTGTCACCCGCGTTCGAGCGCTACCAGACAGCGACGCCGGCCTATGCCAGCTGCGAGCAGCTGGAAGGCCAGCAGGTCGATCCACGCGACGACATCTATGCGCTCGCGTGCATCAGTTACGAATTGCTCACCGGCCGTCACCCCTTCGACGGACAAACCGCCTTGCAGGCGCGCGCTCAGCATCTGCACGCGCGCCGTCCGCCCCAGCTCACGCTGAGCAGCTGGCGTGCACTGCGGCGCGCGTTGTCGTTCCAACGGGCGCAGCGCCCGCGCGATATCGGCCAGTGGCTCGAGCAGCTCGGTGTCGGTGCGGCAGCCGCTCGACTGCCCCCCTCCTATGAGCTGCGGGCGGCGACGACGCGCAGCCAGTGGGGACGATGGGTCGCATTGGCTGCAAGCCTCATCCTCTGTGTTGGCGCCGCACTGACCCTTGTGCGGCAGCATCCCGGCCCCGCGGACTGGAACGATGTGCTCTCCGCGGCACGCAGCTCGCTGCAACAGGCACGCGGCAGCTTACGGGAGCGCCTCGGACAATCGGCTCCGGCAGCTGGCACGGATGGCACGCCCGCTGCCGCGAGCGCAGCTGCGCCCGCGTCCGCCGCCCGGAGCTCAGCGCCTTTATCCGGTTCCGGCGATCCTCATCGCGCCCCACCGGATCGGCTCGCGTCTGCGGCGGCGTCCGGCTCATCGCGCACGACCACGACGAGGGCGGCGGCAGGAGCGGCCGGCAGCTTGACTGCAGCCACGCCCCTGAGCGCCAGCCCGGGTGCTGCGCAGACCTCCGCCGATGCCGCGCCGACCGGCACCCAGGGCGTGGAGTTTTCTTCTACGACCTATGAGGTCAATGACACCTCTCCGGCCGCCCGGGTCGTGGTACGTCGCAATGGCAGCAACCAGGATAAGCTGCGCTTCGTGTGGTGGACGGTGGATGACACGGCCAAGGCTGATGTGGATTACGCGCCGCTTGGCCGGCGCACCGAGTACCTGCTTCCCGGACAGGACCATGTGACTCTCTACGTTCCGATCATCTCCAATCCACTGCGTCACCAAACCACCACGTTCTATGTCGCTTTGGCTCGTCCCGGTGCCACGGAGGGTTCGCCGAGTGCCCGCGCCAGCGTCACGATCGACCGTGGCGGCTGAGGCCGTGGGGACTCCCGTGCGGCACAGCTGAGCAGCGCTCTTTCGTGCGCCTGCGCGTCGCGTCCCTGGTGATCCTGGGCATGCTCGGCATGGCGGTGGCGGCGCATGGCCAGCCGTTCGCGGCCGCCGCACAACCCGATTCCATCGCCGCGCGGGTTCAGCCCTGCACCACCTGCCACGGTGCGCGCGGCTTTGCCGGCAGCGATGGCTACTATCCGCGCATTGCGGGCAAACCCGCCGGCTACCTGTTCAATCAGATGCTGAATTTTCAGGCCGGCCGTCGACATTTCCCGCTCATGATCTACCTGCTGCAGCTGCAGGACACGCCCTATCTGAAGGAGATGGCCAACTACTTCGCCTCCCAGCGCATTCCCTATCCGCTGCCAGCACCAGGTCAGGCGGATGCGGCTCAGCTGGCACGCGGGCGGCAGATCGCCATGCACGGCGATGCGGCGCGCCAGGTGCCGGCCTGTGTCGCCTGTCATGGCAGCCACCTGCTCGGCACCGAGCCGACAGTGCCCGGTCTGCTCGGCGTCTCCCAGGATTACCTGGTCGGACAGCTCGGCGCCTGGCGCAGCGGCGCACGCGCCGCCTTTGCACCCGATTGCATGGCCGAGATAGCCCGCCGGCTGAGCGATGAGCAGATCCAGGCGCTCGCGGGCTGGCTCGCCTCGCAGTCGGTTCCCGATGGCACCGAGCCCGATAGCGGCTTCCAGCGTGCGCCGCCCCTGCGCTGCGGCAGCATCTCCCCGGCCGCCGCCCGCACCACGCCCACCAGTGCCGCGCCGGCCCCGGCGTCCAATCCCACGCTCGAGCGCGGCCGCGCGCTGGTCACGCTCGGCGACTGCGAGGCCTGCCACACCGCACGTGGCGGCGCTGCGTTTGCCGGCGGGCGAGCCCTTCCCTCGGCCTTCGGGACGTTTTATTCACCCAATATCACCCCGGACGACACCACTGGCATCGGGCGCTGGAGCGCGGATGACTTCTGGCGCGCACTGCATGAGGGCATCGATCGCGCGGGCCACGAGCTCTATCCGGCTTTTCCCTATCCGAGCTACACGCGCATCCGCCGCTCCGACAGTGATGCGATGTTTGCCTACCTGCGCACTTTGCACCCGGTGCAGCAGGCGAATCAGCATCATCAACTGCGCTTCCCCTACGGTCATCGCTCGCTGCTCATCGCCTGGCGACTGCTGTATTTCCGCGCGGGGGTGTATCAGCCCGACGCACACCACACGACGCAGTGGAATCGAGGCGCCTACCTGGTGCAGGGCGTGGCTCACTGCGCCGCCTGCCATGAGGCGCGCAATTCCCTCGGCGCGCTGCGCGATGCGCAGCCCAACGCCGGCGGCGATCTGCTCGGCTGGTATGCACCCTCGCTCACTGCTCCCGATCAGGCCGCGCTGTCGGCCTGGAGTATCCCGGACATCGTGACGCTGCTGAGCACCGGCAGCATCGGCAGTCACAGCACCCAGGGACCCCATGCCGTGACGCTCGGTCCCATGGCGGAAATCGTGCATTCGAGCCTGCAGTACGCCGCGCCGGAGGATCTGCAGGCGATGGCGACCTACCTGCAATCGCTGCCTGCGCCCGCTGCGCATGCGCCCGTCGCAGCCATCCGTGCCCCGGAGCAGATCGTCTACGATGGCCGGGCTCTCTATCAGGGACACTGCGCCGCCTGTCACGGGGATCAGGGACAGGGAAGCCTGCCGCTCGGACCACCGCTCGCTCACAATCGCGAAGTCACCGGCAGCTCGGTGACCGACGCCATACGCGTGGTGCTGTTCGGCGGCTTCGCGCCCGGGACCCGGGGTGACCCACGACCCGTGGGCATGCCTCCCTACGCTCAGTCCCTCGATGATGCACAGATCGCGGCGCTGCTCACCTATGTGCGCGGCGCGTGGGGCAACCTCGCAGATCCGGTGGATGTCGGTCAGGTCGCGAACAATCGCGGCAACCCGCTCTGGTGAGCCGCCGCCGGCGTTGCGGCACCTCAGGGAATGAACACCCACTCGCGGTCGATCACGCCCGCCTTGCGCAGCTGCTGGATGATGGCCTCGGCAGCCTCTTCGGGCGAGAGCGCACGGGTATCCAGACGAACCTCGGGATTCTCCGGCGGCTCGTAGGGTGAATCGATTCCGGTGAAGTTGCGGATCTGTCCGGCGCGTGCCTTGCGATAGAGCCCCTTGGGATCGCGCCGCTCCGCCTCGGCCAGCGATGTATCGACGAAGATCTCGAAGAACTCGCCCGGTCCGAGCAGTGAGCGCGCCAGCGCACGCTCGGCGCGGAATGGGGAGATGAAGGACACCAGCACGATCAGTCCTGCATCCGTCATCAGTTGCGCGACCTCGGCCACGCGGCGGATGTTCTCCACGCGGTCGACATCGGTGAAGCCCAGATCGCGGCACAGACCATGCCGCACGTTGTCTCCATCCAGCAGATAGGTATGGCGGCCGAGGCCGAACAGGCGCT
>DATBPG010000262.1:0-4256 GCA_036561485.1 Steroidobacteraceae bacterium
CTGCGGCGCCCCGCTAACGCCGCAGCGTGTACTCCGCGCTGCAGTACGGGCACTTCGCCCAGCCGGTATCTTCGACGGCCAGGTACACGCGCGGGTGCGAGTTCCACAGGTACATCAGCGGCATCGGGCAGCACAGCGGCAGATCCTCGGCGCTGACCTCGTACTGGTTCTGCGCGTTGGGTGCGATCAGCGGCCTGATGGTGGCAGCCATGGGAGTCTCTCGTGGGTTGCGGGCACGCGGATTATACCCGGGCGCCCTGGTCCATCGGCCAAATCGCCTGCGGCGATTCTGGCGGACATGGGCTTCGTTTCCGCCGGCCAAAGGCGCGGCTTTGGCCGGCTACGGTGGTGTCAATCGGCCGCCCTGCAGTGTTTACAGGCCCTGAGGTTCACCCCGCCATGGTGGCGTCCCAGATGCGCGTCACCGCGGCCCGCATTTCGACGAAGTCCGCGGCCGGCGCCAGCGCCGCCGCGTCATCGAGCGACAGGCGGTGCGCGGTTGCACGGTAGGTGCGATACGCCTGTGTGAGCACGTCGACGGTCGCCTGCGGCACCAGGTCCGCCGAGGCCACTGACTCGAGCTGACGGATGGTGTCGGAAAACATCGCCACCGGCGGATATTCGCGCGCCCATTTCAGCGCCCAGTACTGGGCGAGGAACTCGATGTCGGCGACACCGCCCGGATCCTGCTTGATGTCGAAGCGCGCGGCATCGCCGCGCGAGAGCTCCTTGCGCATGCGCTCGCGCATGCTGCGCACCTCGGCGCGCAGGGTGTCGCGGTGCACGTGGTTGCACAGCACCGCAAGACGCACCGCCTCGAAGCGTGCCCGCAGGGCCGGCGAGCCGGCCACCGCCCGGGCGTGCAGCAGCGCCTGGTGTTCCCAGCTCCACGCCTCCTCGCGCTGGTACTCGGCAAACGCCTCGATGTTGGTGACCAGGAGCCCGCCTTTGCCGCTCGGACGCAGCCGCACGTCCACCTGGTACAGGCGGCCCGCCGCGGAAGTCATGGTCAAGAGATGCACGATGCGCTGTGCGAGCCGCACGAAGAACACCTGGTTGTCGATGGGGCGAGCGCCGCTGGTTTCCTGGCGCTCGCCGTGCGAGTCGTGCAGAAACACCAGATCCAGATCCGAGGAATAGCCGAGCTCCATGCCCCCCAACTTGCCGTAACCGGCGGCGCAGATGTTGACCGGGCGCGCGTCAGCACCGTCGCCGCAGCCGGGGATGCCGAACTGCGCCGTCATCTGCCGCCACCCGAGCTGCATCGCCCGCTCCACGATCAGCTCGGCGATATCCGTGAGCCGGTCGCTCACGTGCATGAGCGGCAGCGCACCGGTGAGATCCGCAACCGCGACCCGGAACAGCGCGGCGCACTGAAACTGCCGCAGCGCTTCGACCTGTTGCTCCGGGTCCTCCTCATGCACCTGCTCGAGGCGCGACTCGAGCTCGCGCGCAAAGTCGGCGCGCGTCGGCAGGATCTTGAGCAGGCGCTCGTCGATGAGTTCATCGAGCAACATGGGGTGCGCCGCGATCTGCGCGGCAAGGAAATCCCCGTGCCGGCACAGCTCGATGAGGCGCGCGCGCGCCGCGCCGTTCTCCTGCAGGAGCGCGAAGTACGCCGAGCGCTTGCCGGTCGCCTCGATGATTTTCAGCACCCGGCGCAGCACCGGCAGCTGCGCGCTGCTCTTGGCCACATCGGCGAGCAGCGCCGGCAGCAGCGCCTGCAGACGCTGCCGCCCGGGTTCATCGAGCCTGCGCACCAGGGACGAGGACCGCAGCTCCAGGAGCAGGCGTGCCACTTCGGCACTGTCGGTGAAGCCGGCGCGCGTGAGCGCTGCCTCCAGTGCCGCAGCCTCCGCCTCGGTGTCCCAGAATCGTCCCAGGTCCACCCGCACCGAAGCGTTGTCCGTTTCGCCGGCGCCGAAGGTCAGCCGGAAATGGCGGCTGACCCGGTCGCGCTGCCGCTCGATTTCGGCAGCGAGCGCCGGCCAGTCAGGCGCGCCCATGGCAAGTGCCAGCCGCTCGCGCCCGAGCGCCTCCGTAGGCAGCTGATGCACCTGCGCGTCGGCGAGCATCTGCAGGCGATTCTCGAGCCGGCGCAGGAAAACATACGCCTCGCGCAACTCCGCAGCCGCCGCCGCCGGCAGCAGCTGGATCGCGGCGAGATGCTCGAGCGCTGCGAACAGCGACGGCGTCTGCAGCCGCCGGTCGCGCCCGCCGCGCGTCAGCTGCAGCGCCTGGACGATGAACTCGATCTCACGAATCCCGCCGGGGCCGGACTTCACGTGATCGGCGAGCTCGCGGCGCGCGACTTCGCGCTGGATGAGCGCCTTCATCTCCCGCAGGCTCTCGAACACGCCGTAATCGAGGTAACGCCGGTACACGAACGGCCGCAGCGCGCTGGCTTCAAGCTCGCCAAAACGCTCTGGCGCGGTGATCGGGCGCGCCTTCACATACGCATAGCGCTCCCAGTCACGGCCGTGCCGCGGCAGGTAATCCTCGAAGGAGGAGAAGCTTACGACCAGGGGACCGGAGTCCCCGAATGGCCGCAGTCGCAGGTCGACCCGGAGCACGAAGCCATCGGGGGTGCGTGTTTCGAGCAGGCGCACCAGCCCCTGCCCCAGGCGGGTGAAGAATTCCTCGTTGGCAATGCCGCGCGCGCCGTCGGTGTCACCGTGCTCGGGAAACAACAGCACGAGATCCACGTCGGAGGAGAAGTTCAGCTCACCACCACCGAGCTTCCCCATGCCGATGATGAGCAGTGGCTGCACCTGGCCACCGGCGGAGCGCGGCTCGCCGTAGCGCGCGACGAGCGTACGGCGCGCGTGCGCCAGCGCCGTGGCAATCGCGGCATCTGCGAATGCGGTGAGTTCGGCCAGGGTCTCGGTCAAGGGGGCCCAGCCCGCCAGATCCCGCCAGGCAATGCGTACCAGCTCGTGGCGCCGCCAGCGGCGCAGCTCCGCCTGCAGCTGCGCGTCGGGCGGCGGATCCTCAGCCGGTTGCGGTGCGCGGCGAATGAATTCCGGAGCGCCGAGCGCGCGTTCCAGATCCCCGCTCGTGATCAATGCGTCCAGCAGCTGCGGATCGCGCGCGCACGCCTGGGAGACGAAGTCGCTGGCGGCGAACACGGTACGCACCGAATCGCGCACCGCCGCGGGCGCCTGCTCGAACGCCGCGCTCGCGGCGGGGTTGGCGTTGAGCGCTTCGAGCGAGCGCTCAATGAGACCGGCAAGCTCGGTGCTGATCTGCGCAGGTACATTGGAGCGTGTCAGCACTGTCGAACAAGCCCCGTGGTCACCAGCGCAGCGGGCAAAGGCCACGCCCTTTGCCCGCGGAAACGAAGCCAATGTCCGCAAAAATCGCTTCCTGCGATTTTTGCCAATCGATCACCTCAGTTCCAGACGTTGCCCCCGAGGTCGTGGAACGCCGCGGTATCGAGCCGCCGGCTCATGCCGCGGAACCGTGATGATTCGGCATAGACCTGCGCGCCCTGCGAGGCATCGATCGAGGCGGCATCCCCTTCGATCTGACTGTTGTCGATGTGCACGTTGGCCGCGCGCGCGGAGACGCCGACGCCGCTGGCGCTGATGTGGCTGTTGGTGATGTGGATCTCGCAGCCGTCCTCGGCGCTGACCGCGTCGCCGTCGAACACGAGGTTGCGGTTGTCGATCTGCAGCATGCGCGAGCCCTGGCAGATGATCGGTTCGTGGCGCCGCTCGAGCGCGGCGCTGGTGACGCTGGCCTCGCGCGAACGCCCGCCACCGCCGGAGCTGGTCGCTGCGGCCTTGATGCTGTAGCCGGGTCCGGCTTCCAACACACGCCCGGCGGAACCTGCGGTAGCCGCAGCCCCCGGGTGCATGGACTGCGCGGGCACCGCGGCCGGTGCTTCCTGCGAGATCCACGCGGTGCTGCCCGCGGCGCTGGGCGTCGGTGACGCGGGCGCCTGCGGGGTTGCCGGCGTCGCAGCCGCGGCCGCCACAGCTGGTCCGTCCGCAGCCGCAGCACCGGTCACGCCAGCTGCGGCCGCGCCAACCAACTCATCGGCGCGCACCATGCGCAACTCGCCCGTGTCCTTCTGGCGCACAGTGAAGGCGCGGCTCTGGGGATCGGTCGCGACGATTTCGATCTGTTTGTTGCGCTCCAGGGCCGAGCGGGCCCAGGCCATCTCATCCGGTGCGGACCGGGCACAGGCGGCGAGCGCGAGCAGGCCTAAGCAGGTGGTCGCGACGCGGCCGTGGAAGCGGATAAAGCCCATG
>DATBPG010000263.1:0-1901 GCA_036561485.1 Steroidobacteraceae bacterium
AAGAAGCTGCTGTTCATGGGCGGGGAATTCGGCCAGAAGCGCGAGTGGCAGCACGAGGAGAGCCTCGAGTGGCATGTGCTGCGCTATCCGCTGCATGCGGGACTGCAGAGCTGGGTACGCGACCTGAACCGGTTCTATCGCGCCACCCCCGCCCTGCATGAGCTGGACTTCTCGGCCGAGGGCTTTCAATGGATCGACCACAGCGACGCCCAGTCGAGCGTCATTGCGTTTCTGCGCAAGGACCGCAGCGGCGGCTGTGTGCTGGTGGTGTGCAACTTCACGCCCATGAGTCGCGCGAACTACCGGCTCGGCGTGCCGCGCGGCGGACGCTGGCGCGAAGCGCTCAACAGCGATGCCGGTCTGTATGGCGGCAGCGGCCAGGGCAACCTCGGCGTCGTGGAGGCCTCGCCCCTGCCCGCGCATGGCCAATATCATTCTCTCACCTTGACGCTGCCGCCCCTGGCGGCGCTGTTTCTGCAGCCTGAATGAGCGCGACGGGCGCGAGCGCCTCGGACGCTGGACTGCCGGCCGAAGGGCGGGCACGCGCGGTCATCGAAAATATCGATCCCTGCGTGGATGACGGGCGCTTTGCCGCCAAGCGCACGCTCGGGGATGAGGTCAGCGTGCAGGCCGACATCTTCGCCGACGGACACGATGCGCTCTGTGCCCAGCTGCTCTGCCGGCATGAGTCGACGGACCCATGGCAGCGCATCCCGATGCGCGCCGCGCTCAATGACCGCTGGCAGGCGACTTTCCGCGTGACGCAGCTCGGGCACTGGCACTATTGCATCGAGGCCTGGGTGGATGCGCTCGAGACCTGGCGCAGCGACCTCAAGAAAAAGCACGCTGCAGGCCAGGACATCGGGCTGGATCTGGCACGTGGCCCCGGGTTGATTGCGGCGGCGGCGGCACGCGCCGAGGCGAGCTGCGCCGCGGACGATGCCCAACGGCTCAGCGCCTGGGCGCAGTCGCTCGAAGCACCCGCCGGTGGGGTCGAGGAGCGACTGCAGAGTGCTCAGGATGCGCACCTGCATGAGCTCGCCCGCCGGCACCCGGCCCCCGAGACGCTGGCGCGCTCGGCGACGCTGACACTGTTGGTCGAGCGTGAGCGCGCGCGCTATTCCACCTGGTATGAGATGTTTCCACGCTCGGCGGCGGCCGCAGCCCAGACACACGGCACGCTCGCGGACTGCGAGCGCCTGCTGCCCTACGTGGCGCAGATGGGCTTCGATGTGCTGTATCTGCCGCCCATCTCCCCGATCGGCCGCAGCGAGCGACGCGGCCCGAACAACCGCCCCGAGGCCCACGAGGGCGATCCGGGCAGTCCCTGGGCGATCGGGGCTCGCGAGGGCGGACACAAGAGCATTCATCCCCAGCTCGGCACGCTGGCGGATTTTCGACGCCTCGTCGCGCGCGCCGCCGAGCTCAACATCGAGCTCGCCCTCGACATCGCCTTCCAGTGCAGCCCGGACCATCCCTACGTGCGCGAGCACCCGGAGTGGTTTTTAAAGCGCGGCGATGGCTCGATCCAGTATGCGGAGAATCCACCGAAGAAATACCAGGACATCTATCCGTTCGACTTCGGCTGTACCGCCTGGCGCGAGCTGTGGCTGGAGCTTGCGAGCATCGTCGAGTTCTGGGTGACACAGGGCGTGCGCATCTTTCGCGTCGACAATCCGCATACCAAGCCCTTCGCGCTGTGGGAATGGCTCATTGCGCGCGTGCGCCGGCGCTGCCCGGAAGCGATCTTCCTGGCCGAGGCCTTCACGCGTCCCAAGCTCATGTACCGGCTGGCCAAGCTCGGCTTCAGCCAGTCCTATACCTACTTCGCCTGGCGCAATGGCAGCCAGGAGCTGCGTGCCTACTTCGAGGAGCTGCGCAGCCGCCCGGCGCGCGATTTC
>DATBPG010000264.1:0-1509 GCA_036561485.1 Steroidobacteraceae bacterium
ACGTGGCAGTAGCTGTAGCCCACGGACAGATCGGGGTGGTGATCCTCGATATTGGCGAGGTGGGCGACGGCGTTGACGAAACTCATGGTGTGGTAGAAGTCGCGGAAGCCGAACTCACGGCGCAGCGCCTTGTCCTCCTCGACCAGATGCCAGTCGGGCGAGAGCTGTGCAAGCGCGGCGCGCGCCTGCTCGCTCGTGTAGGGCGCCACGCCGCCCTCGCAGGGGCGACAGCGCTTTTCGGTCAGCGCGTCGGCCGGGCTCACGCGGCAGTCTCCGTGGACAGCACGCGCGCCTCGATGCCCTCGGCGCCGCGGCGCGGATAGCTGCGGGCGACATAGCGCTCGACGAGCTGCTGGAACTCCTCTGCGATGTGATCGCCCTTGAGGGTGACGGTCTTCTGGCCGTCCTCGTACACCGGGGCGACCGGACGCTCGCCGGTCCCGGGCAGACTGATGCCGATGTTGGCGTGCTTGCTCTCGCCGGGCCCGTTCACGACGCAACCCATGACCGCAACTGTCATGGTCTCCACACCGATGTAGCTCTTGGACCACTCGCGCATGCGTTCGCGCAGCTGCTTCTGAATGCTCTCGGCCAAGGTCTGGAAGAAGGTGCTGGTCGTTCGGCCGCAGCCCGGGCAGGCGGTGACCAGCGGCGTGAAGGAGCGCAGCCCCATGGTCTGCAGCAACTCCTGCGCCACGATGACCTCGCGCGTGCGCGCGCCACCCGGCTCGGGCGTGAGCGAGATGCGGATAGTGTCGCCGATGCCCTGCTGCAGCAGGATACCGAGCGCAGCCGAGGAGGCGACGATGCCCTTGGAGCCCATGCCTGCTTCGGTCAGGCCCAGATGCAGCGCAAAGCTCGAGCGCGCAGCCAGCTCGCGGTACACGGCCACGAGGTCCTGCACCGAGCTCACCTTGGCCGACAGCACGATGCGATCGCGCGCTAAGCCCAGGGTGACGGCACGCTCGCCGTTCTCGATCGCCGAGCGCACGATGGCCTCGCGCATGACCTGCTGGGCCGTCAGCGGCTGTTCGCGCCGGCCGTTTTCATCCATCAGGCGCGCGAGCAGGTCCTGATCGAGACTGCCCCAGTTGACGCCGATGCGTACCGGCTTGCCGTTGCGGCAGGCGGTTTCGATCATCTCGGCAAACTGCGGATCACGTTTGCTGCCGCGACCGACATTACCGGGATTGATGCGGTACTTGGCGAGCGCCTCGGCGCACGCCGGGTGTTGCTGCAGCAGCTTGTGGCCATTGAAGTGAAAATCGCCGATCAGGGGCACATGGCAGCCGAGCTGATCGAGCCGCTCGCGGATACGCGGTACCGCCGCCGCGGCCTCGTCTGTGTTCACCGTGACGCGTACCAGCTCCGAGCCGGCGAGCGCCAGCTCGTGTACCTGCTGAACGGTCGAGGCGATGTCGGCGGTGTCGGTGTTGGTCATCGACTGCACGACGATGGGGGTGTGGCCGCCGACGCGAACGGCGCCGACGGAGACCTGAACGGAGGAGC
>DATBPG010000265.1:0-7903 GCA_036561485.1 Steroidobacteraceae bacterium
GCGGGAATGCCGACCGGCCTGAATCCGCTACAGCTGCCGGGCACGGCGAGCGACGTCGAATTCCTGAAGTCCTGGCTGCGCTCGCTCGCCGGTCCTGCACCGGCGCGGCAGAACGCGGTGCGCGAGCTCGCGGAACTCGAGCAGGCGCTGCACGCCACCTTGGCGCTGGAGGGCTCTTTGCGTCGTCTCTCGCGGCTGGTTGAATTTCTGGATCCCACCGACCCGGAGGGGCTGCATGCACGCCTGTCTGCCTGGTGCGTCTGCCGTCAGGGCGACTACGGATGGGTCTTCGACAATCCTCAGGACCTGATCCTGCCGCTGATGCAGGCACATCCCACCGTCGGGTTCGATGTCACGGAATTTCTGGACAATATCACGCTGCGCGAGCCACTGACGCTCTACCTCTTCCATCTGGTGCGATTACAGCTCGACGGTCAGCCGCTGGTGTGCTGGATGGATGAGTTCTGGCGGATGCTGGGCGATGAGGCGTTCGCAGCCTTCGCCAAGGATGGCCCCAAGACCTGGCGCAAGCTCAACGGCGTCATGTGCCTGGCGACCCAGAGTCCGAGCGATGTTCTGCAGAGCTCGATCAGCCGCACCATCATCGAGCAGACCGCCACCAAGATCTTCTTCCCCAATCCGGAAGCGAACCTGCAGGACTATATCCAGGGCTTCGGTTTGACGGAACGCGAATACCGCCTCGTCCGGGAGCGGCTGGAGCCGGGGTCACGCTGCTTCCTGATCAAGCAGGGCCGCTACAGTGTGGTGGCGCAGCTGGATCTGCGCAGCTTCGAAGCCGAGTTGCAGGTGCTGTCGGGACGGGCTGCGCATCTGGAGCGCATGCAGGCTCTCATGCAGCAGCACGGGCAGGAGGCCGGACGCTGGCTCGGCCCGTTTCTCGCGAGCGTCCCGGCGGCGGCGCCTGCCCCACTGCAGAGGGCATGACGATGGCGACGCATCGTACCTCCGCCGTCTGCGCTGCGCTCGGCGCTGCAGTGCTTGCCTCAGGCGCTGGACGCACGGCATACGCGCAGTTCGCCGTTATCGACGTGGCCTCGATCGCGCAGCTGGTGCAGCAGGTGCAATTGCTTGCCCAGCAGCTCGCCGCGGCACGAGCACAGCTGCTGCAGGCGCAGACGCTGTATCAATCCATGACTGGAAGCCGCGGCATGCAGGCGCTGCTGGGCGACGCCACGCTCAACTATCTGCCCAGTGACTGGAATACGCTGCTGCTCGCCGCACAGGGGCAGGGGGCATTTACCGCCCTGGCGGGGGGCGTCAGCAGCGCCGTGGCCCAAAATGCCGTGCTTTCGCCGGCGCAGCTGTCGCAATTGTCGGCAGACGAGCAGTCGCTGATCACGGCATCACGCCAGAATGCGGCCCTGCTGCAATCGCTGGTGGCGCAGTCACTGGACAATGCCAGCGGACGCTTTGCGGACATCGAGCGTCTGAGCGCTGCGATCGGCAGCACGCCGGATCAGAAGAGCGTGCTGGAACTGCAGGCCACCGTCGGTGCCGAACAGGGCTTGCTGCTCGGCGAGCAGACCAAGCTGCAGATCCTCAATCGCGCCATCCGCGCGCAGGAGCTGACGACGCGCGAGCGGCAGCGCGAGCTGGCCATCGCCGGCCAGGGCAGCTTCAACTCGCGCTTCGAACCTTCGCTGCCTTAGGGAGAGTTGCGCGTGGGCTTCTTTGCAACGTTCTGGAGCTGGCTGAACGCACAGCTGTCGGGCTACGTCGGCAGCAATACGGCGGTGCTGGCTACGGTCCTGCAGCCCACCGTGATCGTGCTGGCGACGCTCTACGTCATGATCTGGGGCTACCTGCAGATGAGCGGTCGCATTGATGAGCCGATCGGCATGGGAATTCGGCGGATCGTACTGCTGGGGATTGTGCTCGGGGTCGCGCTGCGATTGTGGCTGTACAACACCGTGATCGTCGACACCTTCTTTTCGGCCCCCAGCGAGCTTGCCGCGGCGGTTGTCGGCGCCAATGATCCAGTCTCGAGCATCGATGCGATCTGGCAGCAGGGCGGCTCGGTAGCCGAGCAGCTCTGGGACAAGGGCAGCGTCCTGTCCGGTGACTTCGGATTCTATCTGGCCGGGGCGATGGTATGGCTGCTCATCGGCGCTCTGTGTGTCTACACGATGTTTCTGATCGCGCTCTCGAGCATTGCCTGTGCCGTGCTGCTGGCGTTCGGGCCGCTCTTCATCGTGCTGCTTCTGTTCGAGGCGACCAGACGATATTTCGAAGCGTGGATAGCGCAGCTTGCCAACTATGCATTGATCACGATGCTCACGGTGCTGGTTGCCGCGCTGCTGCTGCGCGTCGTGAGCTCCTATGCTGCTCAGACCGCAGCGCGTGGCAGCGCACTGCTGACGGTCGACGCCCTGGACCTGATGCTGATGGCGATGCTCATACTGATGCTGATGCGGCAGATCATGCCGATTGCTGCCGGCCTGGCGGGCGGTATCGCGCTCAGCAGCTTCGGTCTGGTCAGCCGCGGAATGTCCTGGGGAGCGCGGCGGGCTCTGTCGGGGGCAGGTGGCGCCGCCTCATGGATGGTGGGGACAGTGGCACAGGCGTCGATAGCCGAAGGAGCGGTGGATGGCAGGGCCGAGCACCCGGACTCGATGCGCATCGCAGCGCGTGCTCCAAGCTGGCGGGATTCCATATGAAGCATGCAGGACGAGCCCTGATCTGCCTCCTGCTTCTGCTGTTGGGAGCCTGCACCGCCTCGCGCTCCATCTGTCGCGGAGCGCTGCGTCCGATCAACGTGCACGGCGCGCTGCCGCCGGAGCCTGCGCCATGAGTGAGGCGGCCGGCGACAGCACTCTCAAAGCCTGGCTGCAGGAGTCCAACGCCTGGGATCAGGACCGCCTGGCGGCGCTGCGCACGGCTGCACGCCGTGCCTGGCAGGTCGCGGCAGGGGCCGGTGCCCTCGCGCTCGTCGCTTCGCTCGCGCTGGCGCTGCTGTTGCCTCTGAAGCGCACCGAGCCATTCGTCATCCGTGTCGACAGCAGCACCGGGGTCGTGGATGTGGTGCCCGTCTATAGCGGCCATCTGCAGGCTGCGCAAAGCGTGACACGTTATTTCCTGACGCATTACGTCATGGACTGCGAACGCTTCAATCTTGCCACTGCGGAGAGCGATTACGAGGAGTGCGGAGCCTTTCATACCGCGCGCACCAACCAGCTGTGGGCGGCGCTCTGGAGCCGTTCCAATCCGCTCTCGCCGCTGAATCTGCATCGTGATGGCAGCGAGGTCTCGGTGCAGGTGGAGTCGGTGAGTTTCATTCAACGCGTCAGCGGCATCGACGATCTTGCCCAGGTACGCTATCTGAAAATCGAACAGTCCATGGATGAGCGGCCGCAGCAGGTCTCACACTGGATCGCGACCATCCAGTACGCCTATGCCGCGGCCTCCCGGGATCCGGGCATCCGGCGCTGGAATCCACTCGGATTCAAGATCGTCAGCTTCGTCGCAGAACCCGAGGTCATCCGGGATCTGCCGGGACAGGTGGCGGCGGGGTCAGGGACGGGCGACGTGCCGGGCGCTGCCTCGGTCAAGGGAGTGGCGACGCCGTGAGGGTGGCCCTCTGGTCGCGAAGCGCAGCAATGCTGCTGCTGTGCTGCACGAGCGCCTGCCTGGCGGACGTGCGGCTGCGGGATGTGCTCTACGATGCGAACGAGGTGTACCGGCTGCCGGCCTATGCGGGCTACCAGACCGACATCGAGTTCGCCCTCGGCGAGCGCGTGCTGGGACTGGGCGCCGGCGATCTTCAGGGACTCTCCTTCAGTGCGCAGGGCAACCATCTGTTCATCAAGCCGCGAGCCGTCGCCGTCCATACCAACATCACGGTGCTCACCAACCGCCGCGTGTATCACTTTGACTATGTCACCGTGGCGCACGCGCCCGACGCCAGTCACGCCGACCTGCTCTATGCGCTGCGCTTTCTCTATCCGCCGCCGCTGTCGGTGCCGCCGCCAGCCGTGCCTGCCGCAGCCAGTGCGGCGCGCGTCAGGGCACTGCTCGCCGCGGCGGCCACGCAGCGGCCAAGGAATGAGGACTATTGGTATTGCGGAGCGCGACCGCTGCAGCCGCTCGCCGCCTGGGACGATGGCATCCAGACGCACCTGCGCTTCAGCAGACGTCGGGACATGCCGGCGCTGTTTCTGAGGAACGAGGACGGTTCGGAATCGCTGCTCAATTTTCATGTCGAGCACGATGAGGTCATCGTGCATCGGGTGGTGCAGCGGCTGATCCTGCGCCGCGGAGCCCTGGTGGGCTGCGTCGTCAATCGCTCGTATGGCAGGCAGGCGGGCGCCAGCGCGAGCGCCACGATCTCACCGCAAGTACGTCGCGACCTGCAGGACGACGGCGATGATTAGACGCCGCCCTGCCTCGGCGGACGAGGACTCAAGGGTCATCGTTGGAGAGCGCAGTGCGCCGCTCGTGGCGCGCACGCTGTCGCGCCAGGCACGCCTGACGAATGCGCTTGCGATGGGACTGATGGTGCTCTTGGGGGCTGGCACGCTGGTGTGGTACTACGAGAGGCAGTTTGCCCGGCAGTCGCATTTGCGCGCGTCGCGCCAGGTTGCCGCGAGCGCCGCGGCGGCAACGGAGATGGCATTGCCACCGCTCGGCGATATCTTTCACGTTGCAGGCGGGCCTGCGCTGCCGCCGGCGCGGCCCGCTGTTGCGCGCAGCGCAGTCCTGTCCGCCGCCATGCCCCCAGCCGCCGGCAGCTTGTTGCCCGCGTTACCCCTGGCAGCAACACCCTCCACCGCGCAAGGCGCAGCGCCTCAGAGCGCAGCGCATGGGCCCACCGCCGCCCAGCGCCGTCTGCAGGGCGATGTCTATGCGGCAGCGGCGCCGACAGCGCCAGGCACACCGGCCGCTGCAGCCGGGCTTTCGCCCGCGGCGCTGGCTGTTCCGGCCGCTGCCGGCGCAGGAGAGCCGGGAGCGCTCGCGGGCCCCGAGAGTGTTCCGGTTGCAGCCCGGCGCTTACGCGGTCGCAGCCTGCTGCTCTCGAAGGGCACATTTATCGACTGCACGCTCGAGACCGCCATCGATTCGACGCTGCCGGGCATCACCAGCTGCGTGACGGCCCGTGATACGTTCAGCGCCGACGGACGCGTCGTGCTTCTGGAGCGCGGCACGCGTCTGTTCGGTGAGACGCAGGGCCAGGTGCAGCAGGGATCGGCTCGTGTGTATGTGTTGTGGACCGAGGCACGCACGCCCGAAGGAATCGTCGTTCCGCTCGAATCGCCCGGGACCGACGAGCTGGGTCGTTCCGGGCTTGCAGGTACCGTCCAGCGTCACTTCTGGGAGCGCTTCGGCGCCGCCATCCTGCTGTCCACCATCGACGGCGCCGTCCAGGCAGCCGTCCAGGCCAGCAACCGCAACTCCGGCGCGGTGATCTACGACCCCGGTGCGACGCAGGACGTCATGACCGAGGTGCTCAGGAGCACGGTGGGCATTGCACCCACGGTCGTCAAGCGCAACGGGGATCGCATCGAAGTGCTGGTGGCCCGCGATGTGGATTTCGCCGGCGTCTATGCGCTGCGAGGCGCAGGTCCGTGACGGACATGGCGCAACCGGGCTACGCCGCGCCGATGCCTCGCGGCGTGCCGCGCGAATCCTCGGCGCTGGAGCTGACGCTGACGCCGCTGCAGTGCTTCCTGCACGATCCCACTGTCACCGAGCTGTGCATCAATCGACCCGGCGGGGTATTTCTGGAACGCCGCAGCGGATGGTGCTACGAGCCGCTTGCCGTGCTCGATTATCCGTGGTGTCGGCGCCTTGCCAAACTGGTAGCCAATTTTTCCAGCCAGCGCGTCGATGAGGGATCGCCGCTCTTGTCGGGATACCTGCCGGAAGGACAGCGCGTGCAGCTCGCGCTGCCACCTGCCTGTCCGGGGGGCGTCGTTGCCATCTGCATCCGGCGGCCGGCAGCGCAGTCCTGGTCGATCGAGGAGCTGGCCGCGCGCGGCGTATTCGACGGCATGCAACGCGCGGCGGAGAGTGCTCTCGGGCTGCAGGCTCAGCTGCTGCAGCTGCTGGCGCAACGGCAGCTCGAGGCGTTCATGCGCATGGCGGTGCGCGCACGTCTGAACCTGCTGGTGTCCGGGCCGACAGGGTCGGGCAAGACCACCTGGACCCGCGCTCTCATCCGGGAGATCCCCGCTGAGGAGCGTCTCATTACCATCGAGGACACGCCCGAGCTGTCGATGGATCGACATCCCAATCATGTACGGCTGCTCTATTCGAAGGACGATCAGGGCAGATCGCGCGTCACGGCGCGGCAGCTGCTGGAGGCGTGCCTGCGCATGCGGCCGGACCGCATCCTGCTCGCAGAGCTGCGCGGCGAAGAGGCATTCGAATATCTGCGCAACGCCAACTCAGGCCATCCAGGCTCGATCACGAGCGTGCATGCGACCAGCGCGGAGCTGGCGTTCGAGCAGCTGGTGCTGCTGGTCAAACTCAGCCCCGCCGGCCGCACACTCTCGCGCGAGGAGATCAAGGAGCTGCTCTACCGTGTGGTGGACGTGGTGATCCAGTTCGAGTCGCGGCATGGGCAGCGCTATATCCGGGAGATCTGGTACGAGCCTGCACGCAAGCGCTCCGGGCCCCTGGGCGCGTCGGCTGCGAGCGCGGCCGCAGCCGCACGCGCATGAACACCACCGCCCGGCAGCTCATGGGCGGGGCCGTGCAGGGCATTGCGGAGCAGGCCTCGGGTCTGCAGCAGCTTGCCGAGCAGAGTCTGCTGCGTCTGCAATCGCATACCGCCGGGCTCGATCAGATCGTGCGCGATGAGATCCGGCGCAGCTTCATCGCCGAGTGCGGTGCGCTGGTCGAGGAGGCGCATCTGGCCAGTCAGGCGCTCATTCATCTGCGGCGCAGTGCACGCCGGCACTTCGGTGCGTTTGCCGTGCTCACGGTGTTGCTGTCGGCCGGCGCCATGCTGCTGCTGATCGGTGGCTCGCTGCCCTCCCGCAGCGAAACGACGCGGCTGCGCGCCGAGCAGGCGCGCCTCGCGGCCTCTGTCGCTGAGCTCTCGCAGCTCGGAGGACACACGCAGCTGCGCCGCTGCGGGCGGCAGGCGCGCCTGTGTGTGCGCGTCGACGTGACGGCGCCAAGATACGGCAGCGCTGGGGACTTCTACGTGCTCGAGGGGTACTGAAGGAGTCGCCTTGCCCCATGCGGATACCGCTCGCAAGCCTCGCTGCGCTGGCGATGGCCCTGGTGCTCATCGTGATCGCAACAGCGCGCACCAGCCGCATCGGCCGTCAGGATCGTTACCGCCGGGGCGCACAGGTGCGCAGGCGCCGGCCGCGCCCACGCAGCAGCACGCGCTGGCCGCTGCCGATCACGATGGCCGGGGTGCCTCTGCGCGCGTCGGACGAAACGCGTCACTTCAAGCTCATCGGGACGACCGGCACCGGCAAATCCACCGCCATCCGGGAGCTGCTGCACAGGGCACTGCTGCGCGGTGATCGCGCCATCATCAGCGATCCGGATGGTGCCTATCTGCGCCGCTTCATGCGCCCGTATCGCCGCGATCTGCTGCTCAACCCCCTGGAGCTGAATTCGGCGCGCTGGGATCTGTTCGCGGAACTGGGAAGGGATTCTGACGCCGAACTGCTCGCCGAGGCGCTCATCGGCCCGATGGCCGACCCCGCGAGCCAGGAATGGCGCGGCTATGCGCGTACCTTTGTGGCGGCCCTGTTGCGGCGCTGTCGCCTGTTGCCCCAGCCGTCAACGGCGCTGCTCTGGCGACTGCTCAGTGCGGCGTCGGTGGCGGAGCTGCGCCCGCTGCTCGCGGACACGGCGGCTCAACCCTTCCTCGATCCGGACAATGCGCGCATGTTCGGCTCCATACGGGCCGTGGCCAGCGCTG
>DATBPG010000266.1:0-17214 GCA_036561485.1 Steroidobacteraceae bacterium
GCGACCCTGGTGCTGCGCGCGCGCTGATGTCGACCGCGCGCGCGCTGCTGCTCGCCGTCCTCGTGTTTCTCGCCACGCTGCTGGCGCGGCTACCGGCGCGCGTGCTGCTGCCGCTGCTGCCGGCCGGCATCAGCTGCGAGGCTCCGAGCGGCACCGTCTGGCGCGGCGCCTGTGGGGAGCTGCGCGTGCCGAAGCTCTCACTGATGGCGATCAGCTGGGTGGTTCATCCAGCCGCGCTGCTGCGCCTGCAGCTCTCGGCCAATGTCGCGAGCGACGATCCGCGTGCCGTCGCGCGCGCTGCCGTGGTGCTCTCGCAGGGTGAGCGCATGCAGCTGCGCGATGTGAATGCGCAGTTGCCGCTGCAGAACGGGCTGCCCGGGGTGTTTCCCAGCGGGTTATCCGGCCAGCTGCAGGTAGCCATCGACGCCGCCACGTTCGCGCGCGGGCAGCTGCTGGCGCTGCAGGGCGCGGTGCGCGTTCTGCAGCTGCGCAGCGAGAGCCAGGCAGCGGACCTGGGCAGCTTCGAGCTGCTGTTCCCCGCTGCCCCCGCCGGCACCCCCATCGATGGGCAGCTGCGCGACCTCGGCGGTCCGCTCGCCGTCAGCGGAGAGCTGCGCCTGATGCGCGCGGGTGGCTACGATCTGTCGGGCTACGTGGCTGCGCGCCCGCAGGCCAGCGCCGATGTGGTGCAGGCGCTGCAGTTGCTCGGCCCGCCCGATGCGCAGGGCCGCCGCATGTTCTCCCTGGCCGGCTCGCTCTAGCACGGCGGCGTAGCCCGGTCAGCGCGTCGGCACCGCCGCGCGCCTGAGTTCCGTGTGCGGCCGTGCGCTCGTCCTACAGCGGCACTGGTGAGTCGCTGCTCAAGCCGCACAAGCGCCGCGGTAGTCTGTAGCGAGCACTCGCGGAAAGACGGAGCCGTCATGAAGACATTCGCATCGCTCATCGCGCTCAGCACGCTGCTGCTGGCCGGCTGCATCAGCAGCAGCAGCCCGCCGCCACCTGCGCACACCACGGTCGTGGTACCTCCGAGCTCTCACACCACCGTTGTCTGCCAGGACGGCTCGGCACCACCCTGCACTTGATCCGGCGCGGCGCGCGCGGGGGCTGCGTGGGCACTGCCGGCAGCGTGTGCGCCTGCTGGGGTGGAGCGCAGCAGGCGCTGTGCGCGCTGCAGCCGCGGCAGCTGCACCCACAGCTGCCAGGCAAAGATGATGCCGCGAACGCGAACAGGCAGACCGGCCGCGCGCAGTGCTTCGGCTGCCCAGCTGTTGCAGGTGTGCAGACCCGAGTAGCGCGGCTGCGCGGCCAGATACACGCTGCCGCCGTAGGGCCCGGACTGCACGCGATGAGGCAGGCCCTGCGCGTGTACCAGCGTCTGCCAGATGAATGTCTGCAGCGCCTGCATCTGCGGCACGCTCAGCTTCAGGACGCGCACCGCCCGGTCGCCGAAGGCATCCTGAGGGGTATCGGGCAGAGCGCTCAGCAGTACCAGCGCTGCCCCCGGCCGCAGCGCCGCCAGCAGCGCATCCAGTCGCTTGCTTCGAGCCGTGAGATAGCGGCGATCTGCGAACCCAAACAGCAGATATCGCGCCTGCGGCATCTGCGCCTGCACGGCACGCAACGGCGGCGCGAGAGCCTCTGCGGCAACGCCGATATCGGTATGCCAGCCGCGCTTGACCACGAAGACACTTGCGCCCGGGGACTGCGGCATCAGTGTGCGCATGGCTCGCGAGCCGGCGCACCCGCAGGCGGCACACAGCAGCAGCGCCGCCAGTACACCGCAGAGACCGCGAGCGCCGCGGCGCCTCGGTGCGGGACGGTCGAGGCAGCTGTCGTGAAGCGCCATGACGCTATTGTAGGGGCGCGGGCTCACCGACCGACCGCTCTGGCTGCAACCGCTACGGGCAGCGGGCCATGAATGCCGCCTCCGGCGCATCCGTCACCCATCGGGGTGCCCATTCGGCGCTGCCTCTGCCGCGCAACGTACTCGCGGGGTTCCTCGTCGCGGTGCTGGTGGTAGGCCTCATTGCCTGGCTGTACTCGCAGTCGCTGGCCAATCGCCGCGACACTGCCGACGCCGTCACGCACACGCTGCGGGTGACGCAGGCGCTGCAGAGCCTGCTCAGTACGCTGCTCGATGCCGAGACGGGGCAACGTGGCTATCTGCTGACCGGCGAGGAAAGCTACCTTCAGCCCTACGATGAGGCGCGCACACGCCTGAACGCAGAGTTCGACCAGCTTCGAGCGCTCACAGCGAGCGACCCGCAGGAGCTGCAGCGCGTGTCGATGCTGCAGCAGTTTGCCGCCCAGAAGATGCAGGAGCTGGCGCAGACCACCGCACTGCGCCGCGCCGGCGACGCCGCCGGCGCGCTGCGCATCGTGCGCAGCAACCGCGGTGCCGAGGCCATGCAGCATATCCGCGACCTGGTAGGGACCATGCAGCAGAGTGAGGCCGCAGCGCTCTCCAGCCGCGAGCAGCACTGGGACAGCTCGGAGAGCGACTCGCGCTGGATCGCCACCGGCGGCAGCACGCTGCTGCTGCTGTTGATCGTCGCCGCCGCCTACATGACCTCGCGCGATTACCGCGCGCGCGAAGTGCGCGAGTGGCTCGCGACCGGCGAGATGCAGCTCGCGCTGTGTCTGCAGGGCGATCAGCGGCCCGACGTCCTCAGCACGCAGGCGCTGCAGGTACTGGCGCGCTACCTGCAGGCGCCGGTCGGTGCCGTATACGTGGCCGCTGCCGACGGCTCACTGCATCGACAGGCCGGCTACGCCGCGGACATCAGCAGTGCTGCGGAGGTGGTGCGGCCGGGCGAAGGCTTGCTCGGCGAGGCCGCGCGCGAAGGACGCGTGCTGCACATCCGGCAGGTGCCCGAACGATACCTGCCGATCAGCTCAGCGCTCGGACGTGCCGCGCCATGCGAGCTGCTGCTCGCCCCCGCCAGCGTCGACGGCGAGGTTCAGGCGGTCATCGAGCTCGGCCTGCTGCGCCACGCGCGGCGCGAGGACCTGCAGTTGCTCGAAAGCATCGCCCAACCTGTGGCGATCGCCGTGCGCGCGGCCAAGGACCGCGCGCGTCTGGAGCAGCTGCTGCAGCAGACGCAGCGCCAGGCGATGGAGCTGCACAATCAGCAGGAGGAGCTGCGGCTGAACAATGAGCAGCTCGAGCTGCAGACGCGCGCTCTCGGGCAGTCGCAGGCGCAGCTCGAGTCGCAGCAGTCGGAACTTGAAGAGACCAATTCGCAGCTCGAGCAGCAGTCGCGCCTGCTGGAGGAACAGAACCAGCAGCTGGCCAGTGCCAAATCCTCACTGACCGAGAAGGCGCTCGAGCTCGAGCGCACCAACCAGTACAAGAGCGAGTTTCTCGCGAACATGAGCCATGAGCTGCGCACGCCGCTCAATTCCGCCCTGATCCTCGCCAACCTGCTGGCCGCGAACAAGCAGGGCAATCTCAGCGCCGAGCAGGTCAAGTACGCCCAGACCATCGCCTCGGCGGGTAACGATCTGCTCGCGCTGATCAGCGACATCCTGGATCTGTCCACCATCGAGGCCGGTCGCGTCGAGCTCAGCTACGCGCCTGTGGCGCTTGGACGGCTGGTGGACAACCTCATCGCCTCGCTGCAGCCGATTGCGCAGCAGAAGGGCCTCGCGCTGAGCGCGAGCGTGGAGGACTCAGCGCCCGCCCGCCTGTATACCGATGCGCAGCGCCTGACGCAGATTCTGCGTAACCTGCTCGCCAACGCACTGAAATTCACTGGCAGCGGCACGGTGTCACTGCGCGTGTACAAGGCGCCCGACGACACGATTGCCTTCGCGGTGCGCGACACCGGCATCGGTATCGCATCACACCAGCAGCAGATCATCTTCGAGGCCTTCCGCCAGGCCGACGGCAGCACGCATCGCCGCTATGGCGGCACGGGCCTTGGGCTTTCGATCTCGCGCGATCTCGCACGGCTGCTGGGAGGGGACATCACGCTGCAGAGCACCCCCGGCCAGGGCAGCACCTTCACGCTGACGCTGCCGCGTGAGGGCAGCCACACTGCGGGCGCACCGCAGCCGCCCCCGGACAGCGGCACAGGGCGGCCGGCAGCGAGCCGCCCGCGTCGCGGTCCCGGCCGGTCAGCTGAGGCTGCCGTGGGCAGCGGCATCGCGGCCGGCGCCGGCGAGCGCAGCGCAGCCGCTGCCATCGTGGCCCCGGCGCTCGCCGCGGCGCTGGTCGAGGACGACCGCGAAGCCCTCGGGCACACCGGCCGCGTGGTGCTCATCGTAGAGGATGACGCGCGCTTTGCGGCCATACTGCGCGATCTGGCGCGCGAGATGGGCTTTCAGTGCATCGTGACGCACTCGGCCAACGATGCGCTGACGGCCGCCGTGCACTACCGGCCCAATGCCGTGCTGCTGGATGTGAATTTGCCCGATCACTCGGGCCTGGGCGTGCTCGATCGGCTCAAACATGATGCGCGCACGCGCCATGTGCCGGTCTACGTGGCCTCGGTCGCCGACTTCTCCCACGAGGCGCTCGAGCTCGGGGCCATCGGCTATGCGCTCAAACCGGTCAAGCGCGAGCAGCTCATCGAGGCATTCCAGCAGCTGGAAGCAAAGTCTTCGCAGCGGCTGCGACGCGTGCTGGTGGTGGAGGACGATGAGCGCCAGCGCCAGAGCATCTGCGAGCTGCTCGCCAATCCGGAGGTGCAGATCATTGCGGTGAAGAGCGGCAGCGAGGCGCTCGAGCAGCTGCGCAGCGCGACCTTCGATTGCATGGTCATGGACCTGAACCTGCCCGACCTCAGCGGCTTTGAGCTGCTGGAGAACATGGCCGACCAGGAGGCGGTCTCCTTTCCCCCCGTCATCGTCTACACGGGACGCAGCCTCGACCGTGACGCCGAGGAGCGTCTGCGGCGCTTCTCGCGCTCGATCATCATCAAGGACGCGCGCTCACCCGAGCGGCTGCTGGATGAGGTGACGCTGTTCCTGCACCAGGTTGAATCGAGCCTGCCGCCCGAGCACCAGCGCATGCTGCGCGCGGCGCGCGATCGCGAGGCCGTGTTCGAGGAGCGGCGCATACTCGTGGTGGAGGACGATGCCCGCAACATCTTTGCGCTCTCGAGCCTGCTGGAGCCCAAGGGCATGAAGGTCGAGATCGCCCGCAACGGCCGTGAGGCCCTGGAGCTGCTCGAACGCGCCCAGGCGCAGGGGCCGCCCATTGACCTGGTGCTGATGGACATCATGATGCCGGAGATGGATGGGCTCACGGCGATGCGCGAGATCCGCAGGCGCCCGAACCTGGCCCGCCTGCCCATCATCGCCCTGACGGCCAAGGCCATGCGGGATGATCAGGAGAAGTCCCTGTCGGCCGGCGCGAATGACTACATCGCCAAGCCCCTCGACGCCGACAAGCTGCTCTCGCTCATCCGTGTCTGGATGCCGAAAGAGCGTATGAACGCGCGTGCCTGAGACCTTCGACATCGAGTTGCAACTGCTCATCGATGCGATCTACTACAGGTACCGCTTCGACTTTCGCGCCTATGCATTCGCCTCGCTGAAGCGCCGGCTGGGCATTGCCATGACGCGTCTGGGCTGCCAGTCCCTCTCCCAGGTCCAGGACCTGGTGCTGCGCGAACCCGAGGTGTTCAGCACCCTGCTCGACTACCTGACCGTGCAGGTCAGCGAGATGTTCCGCGATCCGACCTACTACCGCGTGCTGCGCGAGCGGGTCATGCCACTGCTGCGCACCTACCCCTCGCTGCGCGTCTGGGTGGCCGGTTGCAGCACCGGGGAGGAGGTGTACTCCCTCGCCATCCTGCTGCGTGAGGAGGGGCTGCTCGATCGGACGCTGATCTACGCCACCGATATCAATGCGCAGGCGCTGCAACGCGCCGAGGCCGGCGTGTACGACATCACACGCATCGCCGGTTTCAGTGACAACTATCGTCGCGCCGGCGGCACGGGGTCTTTGTCGGATTACTACGTTGCCGCCTATAACGGCGCGGTGTTCGACAAGGCGTTGCGCCACCAGGTGGTTTTCGCCGATCACAGCCTGGCCACCGACAGTGTATTCGCGGAAGTGCAGCTGATCTCGTGCCGCAATGTCCTGATCTACTTCAACCCTGAGCTGCAGGATCGAGCCCTGGGGCTGTTTCGCGAGGCGCTGGCGCTGCGCGGCTTCCTCGGACTGGGCAGCAAGGAGTCGCTGCGCTTCTCGGCGCAGGCAGAGGCGTTTGACGAGATCGTGCCGCACGAGCGTGTCTACCAGAAGCGGGGCAGTGCATGAGCGCAGCCGTCACGCCGGCGGGTGTACCGCAGCTCGGCACACGCATCCGCGCCGTGGTGATCGGTGCCTCGGCCGGCGGCATCGAGGCGCTCGGGGGGTTGCTGCCGGCGCTGCCGCCGGACAGCTGCGCGGCCGTGCTCATCGTGTTGCATCTGCTGCGCGGGCGGCCGAGCATGCTGGCCGAGGTGTTCTCGCCGATGTGCGCCCTGCCGGTCTGCGAAGCACAGGACAAGGAGCCGGTGCGCCCCGGCCGCGTGTACTGCGCGCCCCCCGATTACCACCTGCTGGTGGAGCACGGCGCGCGCCTGGCGCTGTCGATCGATGAGCCGGTGCACTACTCGCGGCCTTCCATCAACGTGCTGTTCGAGTCGGCGGCGGATGTCTATGGTGCCGCCCTTCTCGCTATCATCCTGTCGGGCGCCAACCAGGATGGCACCGCCGGGCTTGCGGCGGTGCGCCGCGCCGGCGGCCTGACCGTCGTGCAGCGGCCCGACAGTGCAGCCGTGCCGTATATGGTGCGCTCGGCGCTGCAGAGCGGCGCGGCCGATCTGGTGCTGACGCTGCCGCAGATCGCCGCGCTGCTCGGTACGCTGCACAATCCGCGAGCCGGAGGGTCAGCGCCATGACCGCCGTTTCCGCTTCCCCCGCTCAAGAGGTGATCGCTGCCATGCAGCCGCCGGTCAAATGTCTGCTCGTCGATGATCTGGAGGAGAATCTACTGGCGCTCGCTGCGCTGCTGCAGCGGGACGACATCGAAATCCTCACCGCCCGTTCGGGCGTGGAGGCACTGGATCTGCTGCTTCGGCATGAGTTCGCGCTGATCATCCTGGACGTGCAGATGCCTGAGATGGACGGATTCGAGCTCGCCGAGCTGATCCGCGGCAGCGAGCGTACGCGCCATGTGCCGCTGATGTTCGTGACCGCAGGCAACCGCGATGAGCATCGCATCTTCAAGGGGTATGAGGCCGGAGCGGTGGATTTTCTCTATAAACCCATCGAGCCGCGCATGCTGCTGTCCAAGGCGGATACCTTCTTCCAGTTGCACCGGCAGAAGGCGCAGATCGCGCAGGAGCTGCAGCAGCGCACGCAGACGCTGCAGATGATCGAGATGTTCAACGCCGTGCTCGGACACGATCTGCGCAATCCCCTGAATGCCATCCTGACCTCCGCCTATGTGCTGCAGCGGCGTGTCGCCGACGATATCGCGCAGGAGACCGCGCGCCGCATCCTCTCGAGCGGCCGGCGCATGAGCCGCATGATCGAGGACGTGCTGGACGTGTCTCGCGTGCGCCTCGGTGGCGGCGTAGCGCTGCGGCGCGAGCCCACCGAGCTGCTCGGCCTGGTGCAGCGTGTGATCCACGAGCATCAGACAGCGTGCCCCGATCGCTCCATCGAGCTCACGCACGCGGGCGCTCTGCAGGGCAACTGGGATGCCGGCCGCCTTGCCCAGGTGCTCTCCAATCTCATCGGCAATGCGCTTCAGCACGGAGAGCGCAGCGCTGCCGTGCAGGTGAGCCTGGACGGCACGCGCGCAGAGACGGTCTGCATCGAGGTCGCCAACCGCGGCCGTATTCCGCCCGCGCTGCTGCCGCACATCTTCGAGCCGTTTCGCGGCGGAGCGCAGCGTGCGGGCGGTGGCAGCGAGCGCCTCGGGCTCGGGCTCTTCATCGTGCAGGAGATCGTGCGTGCCCATGAGGGCACCGTGAGCGTGCGCTCGTCCGAGGATCAGCGCACGCAGTTCAGCGTGCAGCTGCCGCGCCAGGGCTGAGGGGCTCGAGCTCGCGGAACTCACCGAGCAACGGGAAGTACAGCGCCAGACGCAGCGGTTCGGGTCCCAGCGAGCGCGCCAGCGCCGCGTAACGCTGCAGCTGCGGACCGTGGCGTTCGACTTCAGCCTGCAGAAACTGCTCCACCGAGCCACCCTCGTGACTGCTGGTCTTGAAATCCACGATCCAGCGCCGGCCCTGTGCATCAAGCAGCATGCGATCGAACACCACATTCACCACCCGCCCCTCGTGCAGCCCGGTGAGTCGCCATTCGCTGCGCGCTTCGCGATGGCTATCGGCGAGCAACCAGCGACCGCGCGGATCTGCGAGCGTGCGCACCAGCGCCTGCTCGATGCGGGCGACCGCGGCCGGCTGCGCGCTGTCGGGAACACCGAGCTCGGCAAGCCAGCGCGCATAGTGCGCCGAGGGTCGTGGCCCTGGAGGGGATTGCGCAGCGGACCTCGCAGCGGCTCGTGCTGGCGCTGCGGGAGTCAGCCCTGCGTCAGGCCCGGCAGCGCCGGCCAGTCGGTGTAGCTCCGCATGCACGATGGTCCCCACCGCGCGCGCGGTCAGCCCGACCCAGCGATACTCGGGTGTCGCGGCCAGCGCGCCGGCGGGCAGCGACAGGCGCTGCGGCTCGGGTGGCGGCGGTGGTGCGGGCAGCTGCCAGCTGCCCGGGAGCCGTCGCAGCGGCGCTACGGCTGGCGCTGACTGCGCGGATGCCGACGGCGCGGGCTGCAGGGCGACGAACTGCGCGCCCAGCGCCGGCCACAGGTCATGCAATGCCGAGCCTGCGAGCGGACGCAGCGTGCCATCCGCTCTGCTGGGCACCGCGCCGAGCAGGTGCAGCTGACGCCGGGCGCGCGTGGCCGCCACATACAGCAGCCGCACGCGCTCGAGCCGGCGGCGCTCGCGTCGCAGGCGTTTGATATAGGTCGCGAGCGACGCCGGCGCCTCTTCGGCACTGGCGCGTATCGGTGAGAGCAGCAGCTCCGTGCCCCCGGTGGGGCGCGGTAGCTCCAGCCAATGCAGCAGCGGATCGGTGTCGCGCGCCGAGAAGCGCCCGAGCCCAGGGAGGATGACGACATCCCACTCCAGGCCCTTGGCGGCATGCATGGTCATGATCTCGATGGCGTCGGGCTGGGGCGGCTCGGCGGAATAGAGCGATTCGAGCAACTCCGGCTCCAGCGCCTCGCCCACGAGCGCATCGCAATCCTCGTGCAGCGCCAGGGCGTCGAGGAAGCGGCGCGCATCCAGCCGCTCGCTGGCGTTGCGATGAATCGCCGGACCGCCCAGGCGCAGCCAGCAGTGCTCGACACGTTGCCACAGAGGCAGGGCACGCTCGGCTCCCAGCAGCGCCGGCCGCAGCGCCGCCTGCACCCGGGCCAGCGCCGCGTGATGGCTGCTGCACGCCTGCAGCGCCTCGAAATGGTCGGCCTGCACCGCCTCGCGGAAGCCTTCGAGTTCAGCCAGCGTCAGCCCGCACCAGGGCGCTCGCAGCAGCGCCAGCCAGGCGCTGCGATCGGCGCGGTGCTGCAGGGCGCGCGTCAGCGCCGTGAGATCGCGGATGACGGCACGCTCGCGCAGCGGCTCGAGATCCACGCCCCGCAGTGGTAGCTGCGCCTGGCGCAGCACGGCCGCGATGCGCGTGGCGTGCTCACGATTGGCGACCAGCAGCGCGATCGAACAATGCCGGTTGCGCTCACGCGCGCTGCGCACGATCTGCAGCACGCGCTGCGCCTCGGCCTGCCGGTCCCCCACCTGAAAGCGATGCAGCGTTACCGGCACCTCATCGGCGCCGAGGCTGTCGGGGCGCGCAGCCGCCGAAGCAAGGTACGCGATGGCGGCGGTGCGTGGATCGTCGCGGGGTGGAAACAGCTGCGCGAAGCGCGTGTTGATCCACTCGAGCAATGCCCCCTGTGTGCGAAAATTGCGCCGCAGTGCCAGCGGCTGCAGCGATAGCGATCCGATACCGTGGGCGCGCGCGCGCAGAAACAGCCCAACCTCCGCCTCGCGAAACTGGTAGATCGACTGCATCGGATCACCGACCAGGAACAGCGTGCGCCCATCCCGCGATTCCCATCCGACGGTGAGCGCCTGCAGCAGCCCGAACTGCTCGTACGAGGTGTCCTGAAACTCATCCACCAGGATGTGCCGCAGGCGGGTGCCGAGCTGCAGGGCCAGATCCGTCGGCACGCCGCGCTCGCTCAGGCTCTGACGCGCGGCACCGGCGATGTAGGCGTAATCCACGCGCCCGCTCTCGGCAAACAGCACCTGCAGCTCCGCGGCGGCACGCATCAGCAGCTGCGCCAGCGCCGTCAGCGCTGCTTCCTCTTCGGCCGTCAGCCGCTCGTCAGGCAGCGCGGCGAGCGTACGCAGCGTCGATTCCAGTCCGGCGTCGGCCATCGCCTCGATCCACGCCCGCGCGCGCTCCTTGCCGGGCTGATCGGTACGCTCGAAGCCTTCCGCCAAGGTCAGCCGCCGCCGCCAGCCCTCGTTCGTCAGCGCCAGGGCGCACAGCGCCCGCCAGCTCGCGAGGCTGTCGCTGCCCGCCGTGAGCCGGGGCCGTTGCTGCCCCGAGGCGCGCTGCACATGGGCGAGCAGCGCCTCGCCCTCCAGGCGCAGGGGCTCGGGCACGGCCTGATACGCAAGCGCGAGCTCATCGGCCAGCAGCGATCGCAGACTCTCGTGCACGCGCGCGACCAGCCCCGTGCCGCTCGCCTGCAGCATGCGCGGCAGCCAGTGCGAGCGATGCCGCAGCATGTCGCTCAGCAGTCCCTGCAGCCGCCCCCAGTTGTTGTCCAGCCGTTCGAACAGCAGTTGTGCCGCCGGACGGCTCGCCTCCTCGAGCCAGGCCCCCTCGAGCGTCCGCGCCGCCGCGCGCTGGTAGAGCGTGCTGGGGTGACGCGCCAGCGTAAGGCCAGGCGCGGCGCGTGCCGAGACGGGCAGCAGGCGCGCAAGGCGGTTGTTCAATGCATCGATGGTCTCAACGCGCAGCCGCGCGGGGTTACGCAGCAGCTCCCATCCGCACTGCCGATCGCGCTGCCAGGCCCGCTGCAGCAGCTCGGCGGTGAGGCCCGAGGGCACGCGGCCGTTTTCAGCCCCCTGCAGCGCCACCAGAATGCGCTGGCGCATCTCGGCCGCCGCCTTGCGGGTAAACGTGATGGCGAGGATCTCCTCGGGGACATCGACCTCGGCCAGCAGCGTCAGGAAGCGGGCGGTCAGCACGGTCGTCTTGCCCGAGCCCGCCGGGGCCTGAAGCAGCAGCGAGTGCTGCGGGCAGAGCGCGGCCCTGCGCGCGGCCTCATCCTCGGCAAGCAGCGCCGCCGCTGCGTCCTGACCGAGCGTGACAGCCTGGCCGTCACTCATCGGCGTAGTCCTCGCTTGCCGGCTGGGGGGCTTCAGGCATGTCCTCGCCCTGGGTTTCATCCTGTGCGCCGCTGGCCTCCAGCTGCAGCGGATCGATGCGGCAGAGCATGTGCAGATGACAGTGCTCGCAGGCGCGCGGCTGTGGCGCCACGGCGGCATGACCGTCGATGAATTCCTGCACCAGCGCACCGAGCCGTTCACGCCACTGTGCCTGCAACGCCGCCCAGTCAAGCCCGTCAGGAAGCCCCGCCAGCCTTGGCAGGCGCCCCTCGCGATCCGCCACCCCGCGCACCGTGATCTTGGGCCCGCCGAAGTACACCATCGCCACGGCGGCCACCTCGTGACCGACTGCCAGCGCATAAGCGGCCAGCTGCGGCTGCGTGGGCCGCTCCCCGTGAGCGTCGAATGTCTGCGGCTTGCCGCTCTTGTAATCGATGACCAGCAGCCGCCCGTCCTGCAGCCGATCGACACGGTCCAGACGCAGCGGCAGCCCGTGGCCGGCCAGCAGCAGATGCGCCGGCGCCTCCAGCGCCATGGCTGAAAATGGCTCCCGGGTGCGCTCCCACTCGATCGACTTCAAGAGCATCGCGCAGGTGCGCTCACGCTCGCGCTCGAGCAGCAGCGCCGTCAGACGGCCCGCCTCACGCGGGGCGATCTCGCCCACCGCCTGCGCCGCGCAGCGTGCGGCCTGCGCCTGCAGGCCGGCCGCGTCCGCGAGCAGCGCCTGCGAGGTCCGCAGCGTGTCCCAGAACAGGTGCAGCGCGCGGTGCAGGATGCGGCCGCGCTCGCGCGCTGCGACCCCGCGCTCGGGGGCAGCCAGCTCGCGCGCCCCCAGGCGCAGCTCCGCGTAGCCGCGGAATGGACAGAGCGATTGCAGCTCCAGCAGCCGCGAGCCGCCGCGAAGTGCGCGACCGGGCGCCCAGGGAATGCCCCGCGGCTCCTGCCAGGACTGCAGCGGCACGCGCAGAGCCGCGAGCCAATCCGCCAGCTCGAAGCGCGCCGCCGGCGTGGCCGGCGACAGGCCCTGCAGCAGCGCACTGGCCTCGGCAGCGACGTCCTCCTCGCCGGCGGACCAACTGAGCACGCAGGCGCGGGCGTGTCGGCTCCAGAGCCCCTGCAGGCGCTGCGCCTGCGCCAGCTGCAAGGCCGGCGTGCTGCCCGGTAGCGCCGCCCGGCGCTGCAGGCTCGCGGGAATGAGCGCATCGCTCTGCGGCGCCCCGGGCCAGGCATCGGCAGACAGCCCGGCAACCCAGATACCGTCGTAGCGCACGATCGGATCCTCGAGACTGGCGGTGACGGTGACCGCCACGTCGTCGCTGGCAGGCTCGAAATGCTCCCGTTGCGCCCGCTCCTGTAGCAGCTGCACGGCCTGGGCGAGCGAGAGGCGCTGCGCCGGCGGATCCAGTGCAGCCAGCTCCCCGAGCAGAAGGTCGAAGCGCTGGCGCACCTGCTGCTCCTCGCTGCCCAGAGCCTCCCCCGGCCAACCGCACAGCTGCAGCCACTGCGCAAAGCATTCGGCCCAGCTGCCGCTCATCGGGGGCTCCGGTACACGCAGCACCCCCTGCAGCGCCTCGACCAGCAGCGCACTCTCGATCCCAGCCTGCGCGGCGATCGGCCCGCTCTGATGCCTAAGCCCCTCGAGCGTGGGCGAATCCAGACCATGCTCGCGCAGCCACAGCTCGAGCCGCAGCCGCGCCGGCAGATCCGAAGCTCTGAGGTAAGGGGAGCGCAGCAGAGCGGTCAGCCGCTCGAGCTCGGCACCTCCGGCCCCCAGGGCAATCACATCCAATGCGCCCGCCACCAGCGGGTGCTCGGCCAGCGCCCGGCCGCCTTCGATGACGTAGGGCGCACGCTCCTCATCGCCGCTACCGAGCACCCGCAGCGGATCGAGCCGTTGGGAGAGTGCGCGCAGCCAGTGGTGCCGCTGCTGCCCCAGGCGCGGCACGACCAGCAGCAATCGCGCGAGCGGATCTGCACTCAGCTGGGCCGCACACCAGTCGGCGGCTGACTGCGCCTCCTCTGCCGGGCTGCCGTGCGCGCTCACGCGCAGCTCACAGGCGGGCCAGTCAGGAGCCTCCGCGGGCAGGATCAGCGCCCCCTGCTGCTCGAGCCAGCGATGGCGCGCGGCGCCCAGGTGCATGAATCCGGCCAGCATCAGCTGCGAGGAGGGTCGCAGGTAGTCACGACAGTCGACCCAGCCATCGCTGCCGAGCACGCCGAGCTCGCTGCAGCGGCGTCGATAGGCTGCCTGCGCCTCGAGCAGCAGCGCCGCCTCCGGGGAAGCGCCCGCGTCGAGCGCCAATCCTTCATCCTGCAGCACGGCGCTCGCGCCGCGTACCGGATCGATGAGCCGCTCGGCAGCCAGCACCTGCAGCGGGGCGCAGCACTGCAAGACCACTTCCCGCCACAGCTGCCATTGCTCGACGCCGCTCAGGCGACGGGGCAGCGCCTCCCCACGCAGGCGTGCCTGGTCGAGCTCGCGTTCCACCCAGGCGCCCCAGGGCAGGATGTCGGGGCTGGGCCAGAGCGTCAGCCCGCGCGCCAGCATCAGCGCGCTGTGCGCCAGGCGCAGCGCCGCGGCGCGTTGCCGGCTGGGCGTGACGAGGGTGCCACCCGCCGTCAGGTGCGCGAGGATCGCTGCCGGAAGTTCAAGCAATTCTTGGCGTTAAAAAAGGTTTGAAGAAATTACTTGAAGCGAGTCTGCGCATCCACAACGCGCCCGCCGCTGCCGCCAGCGGCCGCCGATGCCCGCCCCGCCGCCTCCGGCTCTGCGGTGCCGGAGGCGTACGCGCCCAGCAGCTCCTCGATGCGCGTGAACACCGTGCGCAGCGTCGCGGCATCCGGCAGCGTCGTGACGCGAAAATGCGTGCGATAGGGCACGTTGAAGCTCACGCCCGGTGCAACCAGCACGTGTTTCTGCTCGAGCAGATCGAGCGCGAACTGCTGGTCGTCGAACTGCGGCAGCCGTTTGCTGTCGACGCCGATGAAGGCATACATGGCCCCCGTGGGCGCCTGCAGCTGCATGTATTGGCTCGCTGCCACGGCCTCGATGACGGTGCGCCGCGATTCATACAGGCGGCCACCGGGGCTGACCAGATCGCGCACGCTCTGATAGCCGCCCAGTGCGGTCTGCACGGCCCACTGGGCCGGCACGTTGCTGCAAAGGCGCAGCGAACTCAACAGCTCCAGGGCCGAGAGGTAGTCCCCGGCATCGCGCACGCGTCCCGAGAAGGCGGCCCAGCCGACGCGATAGCCGCAGGCGCGATAGATCTTCGAGAGGCCCGAGAGCGTACAGCAGAGCGTATCGCGCACCAGCGGCGCCATGGGCACCGACGGCGCATCGTCGTAGACCATCTGGTCATAGATCTCATCGCTGAAGACCACGAGCTTGCGCTGCTCGGCCAGGGCCGCCAGCTGCTCGAGCACCGCGCGCGGATAGCTTGCGCCGGTGGGATTGTTGGGATTGATGATGACGAGGGCGCGGGTGCGGCGCGTGATGAGGCGCTCGACCTCCTGCGGGTCGGGAATGAAGCCGTTCTCCGGGCGGCAGGGATAGTGCACGGCACGCCCGCCATTGAGGTTCACCGCCGCGCTCCAGAGCGGATAGTCCGGACTCGGTACCAGGACCTCATCGCCCTGATTCAGCAGCGCTCGCAGCACCAGATCGATCAGCTCGCTGACGCCGTTACCGATGAACACCTCCTCGGCGCTCATGCCGGTGACACCGCGGGCCTGCTGCTGCATGACCACCGCTTCGCGCGCCGGGAAAATGCCCTTCTGGTGGCAGTATCCCTCGCTCTCGGACATGTTCTCGATCATCGCCAGACGCATCGTCTCGGGCGTGCGAAACCCGAACAGCCTCGGGTTGCCGATGTTCAGCGAGAGGATCTCGTAGCCCAGCCGCTCGAGCTCGTGTGCGCGGCGCGCCAGGCGCCCGCGGATCTCATAGCGCACATTCTTCAGCGAATCGCTGGGCCGAAAACCAGGGGTGTCGATGCTCATGAGGCCAAAGCGTACTCCGGGCCAGCTCGCGCTGCACCCTCGGCGGATCACATTCCTTGAAGCGGCCCGAGGAAATCAGGCCACGCGTCATTGGTAGTCACCGCAGGGCGTGTATGAATCACATGGAGAATTACGTCTGACGTAATTCTCCATGTGACTCATACACACCCCCCGATGGCGATCGATCGCGAGCTGCCTGTTTCGCCTAGAGCTGTTTGAGGACGTGCTCGGCCGAGGACACCTCGAACTTGCCCGGCGCCTCGATATTGGCCTGCTCGACGACCCCGTCGTTCACCAGCAGCGAGAAGCGCTGGCTGCGCGCGCCCATGCCGAAACCGCGGGCATCGAGCTCCAGCCCGAGCGCGCGGGCGTATTCGCCGTTGCCATCGGCCAGCATGAGCACCTTGCCGGCGCAGTTGGAAGCCTTGCCCCAGGCGTTCATCACGAACACGTCGTTGACGGCCATGCAGGCAATGGTGTCCACGCCCTTGCCGCGCAGCTGATCGGCCATGCCGACATAGCCGGGCAGGTGCTTGGCATCACAGGTGGGCGTGAAGGCACCGGGTACCGAGAACAGCACCACGCGCTTTCCCTTGAACAGCTCATCGGTGGTGAGGTCCTTCGGTCCACCCTCGCCCATGACCTTGAACTTGCCCTGCGGCATGCGCTCGCCGACCTTGATGCTCATGGCTCGATCTCCTCGGATGTGATGGCAACTGATGCAAAGCTCTCTGCCGCTGACGTCGCACTGCGCAGCGGCACCGCCCGAAACTGCATGCGGCCCCGGGCATCGCGTCCGACCTGGTACTCGATGAGCTGCCGTACGCCGTTGTCGGCGTCCAGCAGTGCGACCCTGGGACGCATCGATTCGATGTCGGCAGGCATCACGCTGGTGCGCGCCACGATGATGAGCGGGTCGCCGCGCTGACAGGTGCGTGCCGCCGCGCCGTTGAGCACGCAGCAGCGCGAGCCACGCTCCCCCCAGATGACGTAGGTGCTGATGCGCGCGCCCGAGTGCTTGTTCCAGATCTCGACGAACTCCAGCGGCAGAATTCCCACCGCCTCGCAGTGCTCGGGATCGAGCGTCACGGAGCCCTGATAGTCCACGTCTGCGTCGGTGACGCGGATGTCGTGCAGCTTGGCGCGGATGACGGCGATCGCGCCCGGTGGGAGTTGACTCATGGACAGAGGTTACCGACAAAAAGGGCCGGTTTGCCCGGCCCTTCGAACACGGCGCGTGCGCTGCGGATCAGGCGGCGCTGTGGTTCTCGGAATGCAGCACCCACAGCCGGCCGAGCTGCGCATAGCCCTCGTTGCTCGAGCTGGCGACCTTATCGAAGCTGCGATGCGCCGCGGCTGCGTTGTGAGCGCGCAGCTGCGCAATGCCGAGCAGCAGATTGGCCTGCTCGGGGCTCTTGAGCCCGCCCTTGGCGATGCCTGCCTGAATCGCGGCCACGGCCTTGTCCGCCTGGCCGTAGCTCAGGTAGGCAGCCCCGACGCCCACCAGTGGATCACCGGTAGCGGCGCTTTGCGCCTTGCTCTCCTGACTGGCCAGCGTGCTCTGATCGGCTTGCGACTTGGTCATGGCCGTCATGAGCAGGTGCTGGTAGCGGCCGACGTCGCGCTGATCGGTGAACACGTTCTGCGCAAAGCCCTTCTGCAGCACCGCGACCGTCTCGCCCGGATAGCCCGCATCGTAAGCGAGCTCAGCCATCTCACCGTAATCGCGCGGCTGCTTGAGCACACCGACATCGAACATGAGACGGTAGATATCCAGCTGCAGCTTCGCATCGTTGACGTTCAGCT
>DATBPG010000267.1:0-3712 GCA_036561485.1 Steroidobacteraceae bacterium
CTGCCGCCGGCAGTCTGCAGCGACACCTGCGGCTGACCGGAGCTGAACTGATCGGCGCCTGTCGCGAGCGTCGAGCTGCTGGCGCCGACGACCAGCGGCTGGCCATTGCCGATGAACACATTGACGCTGCCGTCGCTCTGCGTGACGGTATTGACGTTGACGTGCTGCGAGAGCTGCGAGATGAGGTTTTCCTGCTCATCGAGCAGCTGATTGGGGGCCTGGCCGGCGCCATTCTGCTCGGCGGCGACGATCTGCTTGTTCAGACTTGCGATCTGCTGGCCGAGCGACGTGATGGCGCTCGACTCGGCGCCGACCTGGCTCAGCACCTGCGATTGCAACGCGGCCATGGAGCCCTGGTAGCTCTTGAACTGACTGATGAGCGTCTGTGCCTGCGCCAGGACCGCCTGGCGCGCCGATGAATCCGCGGGCGAGTTCGCCATGGTCTGCACCGCATTGCTGAAGTTCTGCAGCGTTGCGGACAGACCGGATTTGGGGTCTGCAAACAGATTGTTGATGTTCGCGGCGAAGGTGCTGAGCGTGTTGAACTGGTTGAAGCTACTGCTCGCGTTGTTGGTCTGGGTGGCCAGAAACTGGTTGTACTGATTGGTGACGCCGGTGACCGTCACGCCGTTGCCGATCCAGCCGTTGACGGTGGGCGTTGCCGAGGCGGTGGCGAAATTCGTCAGCTCGTCGTTGTAGCCCGGCGTGTTGACGTTGGAGATGTTGTTGCTGGTGGTATCCAGCGCGGTCTGGAAGGCCAGCAGACCGGACACCGCCGTAGATAACATATCTCCCATTACCGCTTCCCCTCACTCATGCCGGCTCCTCGCCGTTCGATATCGGCACGCCGGCCAGAACCTTGAATGACGCCCCGGGCGCGGCCGCTCCTGGCTCGCCGCTCGCGGCGTGCGCCAGTGCGCTCGCCGTGTCCGCGTTGCCCGCCGCGGCCACCACGGAGCGTAGCGAGCGCACGGTGGCGGCCGTGGCCACGAGCTTCTCGACATAACGCGGATCGCTCGCATAGCCGCCGCGCTGCAGAGCGCCGGCGAAGGCGCGCGCATCCGTACCGCTGCCGATGGCCCCGGCGTAGGCGGCGCGGCGCTGCAGCAGCGACACATAATCATTGACGCCCTGCTGCACCGAGCCGTAGGTGCGGAAGGCCTGCGCGACGCGCCGGGCGGTGCCGCCGCTGTATTCGGTGGTGGTCGCCGAAGCCGTCGTGCCCTGCCAGCTGCTGCCCGCCTTCACGCCGAAGAGGTTGTTGCTCGAGCTGTGCGCGGCCCCCGACACGATGTGGCGCCCCCACCCGGTCTCGAGCGCCGCCTGAGCGATCAGCGTATCGGCGGACACTCCGAGCGCAGCCGCCGCGCGCTGTGCGTAGGGGGCAAGCTTCTGCACGAATCCGAGGCGTTGGGTCAGCGATGTGCCGCCCGCCGCCTTGGGGCCCTTGCCGGCGGCAGGTCCGCCGGCGCCAGCGCCCGTCGCGCCATGGTTCGGGGCATGCGCCGCTTCATGCGCCGCGCCGACGCCGCGCGCTGCGGTGGTGTCGATAACCCCTGCGGCGGGCGTGCCCGTGCTGGCGGTCGAGCTGCCCGCGGCCTGCCCGGCAGCCGTGGCGCTGCCCAGCGCGCCACGACGGGTCAGCTGCTGCACGAGCATGTCGGCCAGGCCGAGCCCCTTGCCCTGGGACATCTGCACGGCGAGCTGCTGGTCGTACATGTCCTGGTAGAAGTCGCCTTCCTGGCTGTCGCCCATGCCATCGCCAAGCTTCGCCGCGCGCATGGACTTGAGCATCATGTCCGTGAAGAGACTCTCGAACTGACGTGCCGCCTCGCGGATCGCCTGCGGATCGTTCTGCTTCGCCTGCTTGCCGAGCGAGCTGAGCGCACCGAAGTCGGCGTAGAAGTCCGGATTGACGACACCGCTGGCCATGCGCAGGTCCCGCGCGCCTTCAGATGACGATCAGCTGCGCGTGCAGCGCGCCGGCCTGCTGCAGCGCTTCGAGAATGGCCACCAGATCCCCGGGAGCGGCCCCGACCTGGTTCACCGCACGTACGATCTCCTCGAGATTCACGCCCGCATCGAACAGGAACATGTGTGCATCGGTGGGCTGCTGCACGGTGATGTCGGAGCGCGGCGCGGTGATGGTGCTGCCGTTGGAGAGCGGCCCCGGTTGACTGACCTGTGTGTGCTCGCTGATGGTCACCGACAGCGATCCATGGGCCACGGCCGCCGCCGTGACGCGCACCTGTGAGCTGATCACCACGGTGCCGGTGCGCGAATTGATGATCACACGCGCCGGGGCGGCATCGGGTTGTATTTCGACTTCCTGCAGCGCGCCGATGAAGGCGACGCGCTCGGCCCGATCCACCGGCGCCTGCACGCGCACCGACACCGCATCGATCGCGGTGGCGGTGTCGGGCCCGAGCAGTTTGTTGATTCCCTGTGTCAGCCGCGCCGCGGTCGTGAAATCGGGCGTGTCGAGATTCAGCACGACGTACGGATCGTGCCCGAACTGCGTGGGCACCTCGCGCTCAACGCTCGCGCCGTTGGGGATGCGCCCTGCGCTCGGCACGTTCACGCTGACGCGCGAGCCATCCTTGCCCTGCACGCCAAAGCCGCTGACCAGCACGTTGCCCTGTGCCACGGCATAGACATCCCCGTCTGCGCCGCGCAGCGGGGTCATGAGCAGCGAGCCACCGAGCAGGCTGATGGCATTGCCGATCGAGGACACCGTGACATCGATGGTCTGACCGCTCTTGGAGAACGGCGGCAGCTCCGCGGTCACCACGACGGCCGCAACGTTTTTCAGCTGTGTCTGCGAGCTGAGGTTGGCCGGAATGGTGACGCCGAACTTGGCGAGCATGTTCTCGATGCTCTGCACCGTGAAGGGCGCCTGCGTGGTCTGATCGCCTGTGCCGTTCAGCCCCACCACCAGCCCGTAGCCGACCAGCTGGTTGGCGCGCACGCCGGCGACACTCGCCAGATCCTTGACGCGCTCCGCCTGCGCCGGGCGGGGGCTGAGCAGGGCCACGCCGAGCTGCAGCGCCATCAGCAGCGCCGCCAGAGATTTCATGCTGACAGCGCGCATGGTCAGAACGGCATCCATTTGGAACTGAAGAAGCGCGCCAGCCAGCCCTTGGCGTTGGCGTCGTTGAGCGTGCCCTCCTCCCCATAGGCAATGGTCGCATCGGCGACCATGGTGGAGGGTACGGTGTTGTTCTGACCGATGTCGATCGGCCGCACGATCCCCTGGATGCGCACGTACTCGCGGCCCTGGTTGATGGTGATCCACTTCTGCCCACGCACGAGCAGATTGCCGTTCGCCAGCCGCTTGGCCACCGTCACCGAGATGGAGCCGGTCAGGGCGTTGCTCTGCGAGCTGCCACCCTCACCGTCGAATGTCGAGGCATCGTTCAGCGAGTTGTTGAGAATGCTGCGCCCGCGCACCGTCAGTGGCGCACCGAGCAGCGTCGGCGCCTGCATCGCCTGCGAAGTGGTCTTCTTGGTGGTGGTCACGGCGCTCTTGGTGGCGTTGGTGCTCTCCTCGAGCACGATGGTCAGCACGTCGCCGACGCGATGCGCGACGGCATCGTCGAACAGCGTCTCGGCGGTCTGGTCCTGGTAGATGGCGCCGTTGGGCTTGGCAGCCGGCAGCTCCTCTTCGGGGAGCGTCGCAGCGAATTTTTCGTCCGGGCGCGGCAGACTGCTG
>DATBPG010000268.1:0-6540 GCA_036561485.1 Steroidobacteraceae bacterium
AGCAGCAATGCGGGCGTGCTGTCGGGCAGGTCACTGGCGATGCTCAGGCCGCGCGCACGCAGCGTGCCGAGCGTCTCGGAAAGCTGCAGATGATCGCTCGGCGTCAGGTTCGGGTCGGTGCTGAAGTGCGTTTCGGCGAGCACCGGCTGCCCAGCCTGCCAGCCGGCCTGATGCAGGAAGTTCGCGGTGCTCGCAAAGATGTCGCCCCAGTCCTGCCACAGATCGCTGTGACGGCGGTGGCGCTCGCTGATGGCAAACTTGCGGTAGCTCGAAGGCATGAACTGCAGCGCGCCCATGGCGCCGGCGTAGGAGCCGCGCACCGAGAACAGATTCAGATGCTCCTCGTGCGCCAGCAGCAGAAAGTCGGCGAGCTCATGGCGGAAGTACTCGGCTCGCGGCGGGTAATCGAAGGCAAGCGTCGCGAGCGCGTCGATGACGCGGTAACGACCGGTGATGCGTCCGTAGAGCGTCTCGACCCCCAGCACCGCCACCAGGTACTCGGGCGGCACGCCGTACTCGATGGCCACCTGATCGAGCAGCTCCTTGTGTTCGCGCCACAGCTGCGCTCCGGCGGCGATACGCGCCGGGGTCAGCATATGGGCGCGGTATTCCCACCACTGCAGCGTCTTTTCCGCCGGGCGGTTCATCGCATCCACGATCTGCGGTTGTGGCTCGGCGGAACGCAATGCGGCGATGACGCGCTCGGGCGGTATACCCAGCGACTGCGCCTCGGCAACGAAGCTCCTGATCTCGGGACGCGACAGATCGAACGCCGGCAGATCCGCCGGTGCGCTGGGCACGGTGGAGGGGCTGGAGGCGCTGGGCGCGGTCAACGGCGCCGGTGTCGTGCCGGCGGCAGTCGAGGCTGCAGCGGCCGGGGCCGCATTCGCCGGAGCGTTCGGCGTGCCCGGGCTCGCCGGGGCCGTGGCCGGCATGCGTACCGAGACCTGAACGGGACTGGCAGCGAGCGCGTGGCGAGCTGGCAGCAGCAGTGTGCTCGGAAAGACCAGCAGCAGGAGGCAGGCAGCGCGCGCGGACAAGGTCAGGAACCCACCAGCTTTCGATGTGAATACAGGCCCATGAGAATACCGAAGCCTGCGAGCAGCGTCACCACGGAACTGCCGCCGTAGCTCACCAGTGGCAGCGGCACGCCCACCACGGGCAGCAGGCCGCTGACCATGCCGGCATTGATGAACACGTAGACGAAGAACGTCAGCGCCAGGCTCAGCGCGAGCAGGCGCGAGAAGGTATCGCTGGTCTGCAATGCCAGCCACAGGCAGCGCGAGACGATGAACAGATACAGCGCCAGCAGCGCCAGCAAACCGATGAGCCCGAATTCCTCACCAACCACCGAAAAGATGAAATCGGTGGAGCGCTCGGGCAGAAAATCCAGCTGCGCCTGGCTGCCGTTCATCCAGCCCTTGCCGAAAACACCGCCGGAGCCGATGGCGATCTGACTCTGGATGATGTGGTAGCCGGCGCCCAGAGGATCGGTCTGTGGATTCAGGAAGGTCAGCACGCGCTCGCGCTGATAGCCATGCATGAAGTTCCAACCGAGCATGGCCGCCCCCACGGCCAGCAGCAGCGAAATCAGGATGACGCGCATCGACAGGCCGGCCATCAGCACCAGCAGCAGGCCGCTCGCCGCAATCAGCGCGGCGGTGCCCAGGTCCGGTTCCATTGCCACCAGTCCGGCGGGCAGGAAGATGATCATGGCCAGCGCCACCATCGATTTCCAGTCCGGTGGCAGGGGACGCTCGTGCAGATGCCAGGCCGCCAGCATCGGCACGGCGACCTTCATGATCTCGGAGGGCTGAAATCGGAACAGCCCCAGATTCAACCAGCGCTGCGCGCCCTTGCCGATGACGCCGCGGGCGGCGACAGCAAACAGCAGCACGATGCCCACGACATAGAGCCAGGGGGCCAGCCGGCGCAGAAAGTGTGGTTTGGCATGCGTGAGCGCGAGCATGGCGGCGACGCCGAGCACCAGGCGCATGACCGTGCGCACGATGGTGTTCACGTCCTGGCCCGACGCGCTGTAGAGAATGATGAGCCCGTAGAGCGACAGCAAGCCGAGCGCCACCAGCAGCGGACCATCGAGATTGAGTGCCGAGAGCAGCTGCGCCGTCGCGGAAAGCGTACGACGCGTGCGCGCATAACCGGTGGTCTCGATCACAGCGGATTGTCCGGGGTCGGATGCGGCGCATGGGCCGGCGGATGCTCAGCCGCATGCGGCGCGCCGGGGGTCGCGGTGCTGTTCGGCTGGGCAGCGCTGCCGGCCGGTGGTGTCGGCGTGAACTGGCGCAGCAGGTACGCATCGATGACCTTGCGCGCGATGGGGGCGGCGGCTTGGGCACCGAAGCCGGCGTGCTCCACCAGCACCGCCACGGCGATGCGCGGCTTGTCCACGGGCGCAAAGGCGATGAACCAGGCATGGTCGCGCAGCTGCTCGGCCACATGCTCGGTCAGGCGCTGGCTGCGCGCGACGGTGTATACCTGCGCGGTGCCGGTCTTGCCGGCCGCCTGATACGCCGCGCCCTTGAAGGCGCCGGCGCCGGTGCCGCACGTATGGCCGAAAAGCGGTGAGTCCTGACAGGTCGTGACCTCATGCATGGCCTGCAGGACCAGATCCCAGGAGCTGTCGGCGATGCCCGCGATGGGCGGATCGGCAATGGGCGCGACGGGTGTCATGTGGCCGTTGGCATCGCGCGTGCCGATCATCAGCCGCGGCCGAAAGCTCTTGCCGCGCTCGGCGAGCTCGGCGGCAATGTGTGCCAGCTGCAGCGGCGTGACCAGCAGGTAGCCCTGACCGATGCCGAGGTTGACGGTCTCGCCCGGAAACCACACCTGGTCCTGCGGCCGTTTGAAGGCGGTGCGCTTCCAGGCAGGCGAGGGCAGCAGACCCGGTTTCTCGCCGGCGATGTCGATGCCGGTGAGCCGGCCGTAGCCGAAGGGCGCCAGGAAACTGTCGATGCGGTCCACGCCGAGCAGGTAGGCGAGATTGTAGAAGTACACATCGCTCGAGCGGGCGATGGCCTGCTCCATGTTCAATGGGCCGCGCGGCCCGGTATGGTCCTCACGCCAGAGGAAGGAGTTGCCGGGCAGATGAAAGGTGAGATTGGAATAGATGAGCTTGTTGGGGTCGATCGCATGATCGGTCAGGCCCGCCAGCGCGAGCACCGGCTTGATGGTGGAGCCGGAAGGGTAGGCGCCGCGCAGCGCGCGATTGAGCAGCGGCTTGTCCGGATTGTTGGCGAGCGCCGCGTATTCTCGCACCGACAGCCCGCGCGCGAAGGCGGCCGGATCGAAGTTCGGCTTGCTCACCAGCGCCAGCACATCGCCGTTGGTCGGATCCAGGGCGACGACGGCACCGGTGCGATCGCCCAGGCCATCCTCGGCGGCTTGCTCCGTCAGCATGTCCAGCGACACCACCAGATCCTCGCCGGCCACGGGCGGGTCGATGCTCAGATCGGGCGTGTAGGCGCCCACGCGCTGGACCGAGCGTCCCTCGGCATTGACCAGGATCTGGCGGGTGCCGTTCTTTCCGTGCAGCAGCTTCTCGTAGGCACTCTCGACACCGAGCTTGCCGATGAGCGTGGTACCGGCGTAGGCGGCACGATCGATGTGCTCGAGATCCTGCTCACTGATCGCGCTGACATAGCCGAGCGCGTGCACGGCCAGATCCCCATAGGGATAGTGACGCGTCTGACGCGTGGCCAGATCGACGCCAGGAAACTCATAGCGGTGCACCGCGAAGCGGGCCACTTCCTCGTCGGTGAGGCGCAGGCGAACCGGCACGACGTCGAAGCTGCGGCGCGCGAGGATGGTGCGACGTGTCTCCTGCAGGTCATCCGGATCGATGAGCCTGAGCGCCGAGAGCCGGTGCAGCGTGTCGTAGAGGTTGGGGACCTGCTCGCGAATCAGCTCGAGCTGATAGGCCGGCTCGTTGTCGGCGAGCACGTGACCGCTGCGATCGAGAATCAAGCCGCGGCTGGCGGGAATCGGATCGACCCGCACGCGGTTGCCCTGCGAGAGCTCGACGTAATAGTCGTGCCGGTCGATCTGCAGGTACACCAGACGGCCGATCAGGGTCAGCGTCAGCAGCGCGATGATGATGGAGGCGCCCAGGGTGCGTTGCGTGAGGATGCGCTGCTCGTTCCAGCGATCCTTGATGCGCACAGGGGAGGGCATGCTCAGCGCGCCAGATGGAAGCGACCGAGAATGCCCGCCACCAGCGGCCACAGAAGGCCGCCGGTCACCGTCGGTAGCCAGCGCAGGGGGGTGGACAGGGCATGACCGCTCCAGCCGTCGATGACCCAAAGCAGGAATTCATAAGCCATCAGGGCGGCAAACACAAACAGCGATTGCTCAAATAGTGGCTTGGCTCGCACCAGCAGGTTCAGACGGATGGCCAGGTAGGTCACCAGCGAGAGCGCCAGGGCATGCTCGCCCAGCACCGAGCCCTGAAAGGCATCCAGCGCCAGGCCCGCCGCGAAGCCCAGCGTCATGCCGCCCGCACGCGGCAGCATCGTCGACCAGTAGATGACCACCAGCACGAGGAAGGCCGGCCAGAAGACCGCCAGCGCATGCGGCAGGGGCAGCACAGTCAGCACCAGTCCGGCGATGGCAGTGCCGAGGATCGACAGCCGCGGATGTGTGCTGCTGCTCATGGCTCGCTCAGTCCGGTCGATCCATCGGCGGCCGCAGTTTGGGCTTGGACTTTGCGGCCGGGGGCGGGGCGATCGCCGGATGCGGCGCGGGCGCCGCCGGGTTGTCGCTCGAGAATTGCAGCAGGATGACCTCGCGATCACGCTCGATATCGGCTACCGGCTGTGCGCGCACCTGTGTGGGCAGCTGGCTGCTGTCGCGGGGTACTCCCGTGACACGCCCGACGGGGAAGCCGGCCGGGAACACCCCTCCGAGCCCGGAGCTGACCAGCAGATCTCCGCTCTTGATGTCGGCGTTACTCGCCAGGTAGGGCAGCACGATTTCCCCATCGGTGCCGCTGCCCACCGCGATCGTGCGCAGGCCATTGCGCAGCACTTGCACGGGAATGGCACCTTCCGGATCTGTGACGAGGATCACCTCGGCGCTGAAGGGACCCACCCGTTCCACCTGGCCGATGATGCCGTGGCTGTCGACCACGGCCTGGTTGGCGCGCACGCCCTCGCGCGCTCCCTTGTCGATGACCAGCCGCTGGCGCAGCGGATCGGTCTGCACGTCGATGATCTGCGCCAGCTGCCAGTGATGGATCAGAGGCGGCAGCGAGGCGCGCAGATCGCGCAGCTGCGCATTCTCCTGCTCCAGCGCTGCCTGGCGCAGGGTGGCGAGCTGCGCATCACGCAGCTGCGCGCGCAGCTGGGCGTTTTCGGCACGCAGCACGCTGCGCGACTCGACGCCGTCGTTGATGGCGCGCCACGCCTGCGCGGGAGAGCCGACGGCGACCTGCACCGGGTAGACCATCGCCTGCAGCGCGTAGCGGATGCGCTGTACCACCTGCCCGTGCCGGTCGTAATACATGAGAATGATCGACAGCAGCGCGTAGAGCGTGAAGCGCAGACCGGGGGACGGGCCGCGTCCATAGAGGGGCCGATCCACGTCGCTGCCGGAAACCGCCATCGCCTAGATTCCTGCCTCGGCGGAGGCAACGGTGCCGCTGAGGGCGGCGTCGGGCCCGCGCGCGCCACCGGACGGCGCGGCGCGCGGGCGCTGAGTGTCATTCCAATCCGAAATGTCCGGGCCCCATCTGATCCATCAGTTCGAGGATGCGGCCGCCGCCGCGCGCAACGCAGGTGAGCGGATCGTCGGCGATCACGACCGGCAGCCCCGTCTCTTCCATCAGGAGCTTATCGACATCGCGCAGCAGCGCGCCACCGCCGGTCAGCACGATGCCGCGCTCGGCCACATCGGCGCCCAGCTCGGGCGGCGTCTGCTCCAGCGCCTGCTTTACCGCGCTGACAATGCCCTGCAGCGGCTCCTGCAGCGCTTCGAGTATCTCGTTGGAGTTGAGCGTGAAGCTGCGCGGCACGCCTTCGGAGAGATTGCGGCCCTTGACCGACAGCTCGCGCACCTGCGCCCCCGGGTAGGCCGACCCGATCTCGATCTTGATACGCTCGGCGGTCGCCTCGCCGATCAGGATGCCGTAGTTGCGGCGCACGTAGTTCATGATCGCCTCATCGAAGCGATCGCCACCGATGCGCGCGGAGTTTGCGTACACGATGCCGTTCAGCGACAGCACCGCCACCTCGCTGGTGCCGCCACCGACATCCAGCACCATCGAGCCGCGCGCTTCCTGCACCGGCAGCCCCGCGCCCACGGCTGCCGCCATGGGCTCGCTGACAATCGCGACATTGCGCGCCCCGGCGCCTTCGGCCGACTCACGGATGGCGCGTCGCTCCACCTGGGTGGAACCGAAGGGCACACATACCAGCACGCGCGGCGAGGGCTGCAGGAAGCGATTGCCATGCACCTTCTTGATGAAGAACTGCAGCATCTTCTCGGTATAGGTGAAGTCGGCGATGACACCGTCCTTCATCGGGC
>DATBPG010000269.1:0-4056 GCA_036561485.1 Steroidobacteraceae bacterium
GCGGCAGTTTTTCCAGTGAGGCCAGCGAAGAATACCCCGTGCCGAAGTCGTCCAGCGCGATGGCCACGCCATGCGAGCGCAGGCAGCGCAAGGTCTCGATGGTGGCCGGTCCGGTCTGCAGCACGGTCTCCGTCAGCTCGATCTCCACGCAGCGTGCCGGCAGGCGGAATTCCTCCAGCAGCCGCAGCACCAGATCGACGAAGCGATCATCCAGCAGCAGCCGCGGCGAGACATTGATGGCCACGCGCGCCTCGGGCCAGGGTCCGTAATGCCAGCGCGCGGCGGCTTCGATGGCGGTACGCATCACCCAATCGGTGACCTCCAGAATCAGGCCCGACTCCTCGGCCACGGAGAGAAACTCGCCGGGTAACGCGTAGCGCCCATCCGGCAGACGCCAGCGGATCAGCGCCTCCACCAGGGCCGTGTCGAGCCGTTCCAGGCTGATCTCCGGCTGGAACAGCAGCTCGAATTCGCCGCGCTCGATGGCACGGCGCAGACCCTGCTCGGTGCGGAATTTCGCCGAGGCCAGCTGCAGCAGGTCGGGCGTGAACAGTGCCAGCTGGCTGCGCCCGAGCGCCTTGGCGTGAAACAGCGCCGCATCGGCGGCGCGCAGCAGTGCCTCGCCGTCGCGCTCATGATCCGGATAGATGCTGGCCCCGACGCTGACACTGACGATGAGGTCGCGATGGTGGACCACGAGCGGCACCTGGAAGGCGCGCACCAGGGCTTCGCCCGCCGTGCGGATGTCCTCGACACTGCCGGCACTGGGGAAGATCACCGTGAACTCATCGCCTCCCAGGCGCGCAGCGAAGCCGAAGGGACCGGCCACCTCCGCCAGACGCTGGGAGATCGACATCAGCACCGCGTCACCAAAGGCGTGACCGAGGCTGTCGTTGATATTCTTGAAGTTGTCGATGTCGAGAAAGAACACTCCGACGTAGCGCTGGGTCTGTCGCGCCTGCTCGATGGCCGTGTCCAGCAGCGCGAACAGCTGGCGCCGGTTTGGCAGTCTCGTCAGTGGATCATGAGCCGCCAGCTCCTGCAGCTGGCGCGTGCGCTCCTCGACCTTCGCCTCCAGTTGTTGCTGATAGGACAGTGCCAGCTGCTGGGCGCCCGCCAGTTGCTCGGCCATCTGGTTGAACGCCACCGACAGGTCGTCGAGCTCGCGGATGCCCCCGCGCGGCACACGGGTATCGACGTCCCCGGCGGCCAGCCGCCGCGTGGCGGCCAACATGCGGCGGATCGGCAGCACGATGCTGCGAACGGTCAGCAGGCAGATGGCCGTGAGCAGGACCAGCACGGCGACGCTGATCCAGGCCATCAGCATACGCGCGCGTGTGCCTGCGCGGTCGAGCACGGGTGCCCCGACCGGTGTCTCGCTCCCCGCGGCGAAGCTCGATGCCGCAGGCATCGTTGGGGTGGATGCTGCCACGGGGGCCTCGATCGCGGGCTTTAGCGCCGTGGCGGCAGCAGGCAGCCCCAGCACGGGCAGCGCCGCGCGGATCGGCGCGGTATTGGACCTGGACGCGCCTGCCGTGGCAGATGCCGCTGCAACCCTGCTCGCATCCACTGCCACGGCCGGGGCGCCGGCGCTCAACGATGCGAACCGTAGCTTGCTCGCGCTGGACGGCCTGGGCGGCTCGGCGGCCGGCGTGGCACTGGACATGCGGCGTGCGACACGGCTCACCAGCTCCGCGCGGCGCGCCAGGACGAGGCCGGTGATGGCAGAGCTCTGCATCGACAGCTGCTGCGCATCGTCACGCCGCTGCGGCTCGATCTTCGCCAGCTGCTCGCGCGCAGCGCTCATCGCCGCGAGGTCCGCACGGGTCTGTGCCTGCCAGTCGCTACCCTCGGAGCGTTTGAGACTGCCGTCGAATTTATCGAGCGTGGCGCCGAATGCTTCCTCGCCATCGGCGAGCGCGGTGAGACTTGCGATATCGGCCACGTCTGCCGTTTCGATCATCGAGAATTGCTGGCGCACGACGTCGATCGCGGCACGCACCTGCATCAGCGAGCGTCGCGCGAGAACACGGCCAAAGATGGTCCAGGCCCCATCCAGGGCGGTCTTGGTGCGATGGTCGATGGCGTCGGCGTGCGCGTTGTAGCTGGCCACCGCCGCGCGGCGCTCGTCGCTGAGCTCTACCGACTGCTGGGCCAGCATCTGATAGGCGCGCAGTCGATGGACGATGCGCTCGGCAGCGCTCGAGCGCGGACCGGCCGCAACCAGATAGTCGGACGTGTGGCGATCGAGTGCGTCGGCGGCGCTGTGCCACTGCGCAGCGGCGTTGTCATCATCGTTCGCCGTGCGTGCCTGGGTGGCGCGTTCGAAATCATCCAACGCCGCCACCAGCGCGTCGGAGCTCGCGCGCTGGCGCTCCAGGGTCAGCTCCAGCTGTGCCAGGGCGCTAACGGAAGCTTCGCGCTGCGCCGTTGCGTGCGCGATCGGAAAATTGCGCTGCAGCGCTGCCGCCGAGCCGCCCGTATGGGTCGCGTCCGCAGCGTCCCGCACGCGCAGGATGCGCATGCCGCGATCGAGCAGCAGGTTCGACGCGAGCGCCAGAATCAGCACCGCGCCCACGGCGATGCTCAGACGGCTGACGATACTCAGCCGCAGGGAAGGCCAGGCCTTGAGCCTGGCAACTCGACTCAGACACGCACCCAGAATGCGGCTCGCCGTCGCACCAAGTCCCATGGGATTCTTTGCCACCAGCGGGGACGGCTATTGTCGCGCGCGCCTTGGCGGGGTGGGCGCGGAGGTTAAAAAGTGTGCGCAACGTATCGCGTTGCGGTGACAGCCTTGACTGTGATGCGCACCGCGCGATCACCGCAATCGACGCAACACCGCCTGAATGGGCAGATTCCGTCAAATCGCGATGACGCATGAACGCCTCAGCCGGCGGCGCGCCAGTCCGCGTGCGCCTCGAGCCGATGGGGGAGGATCAGCGTCACACAAACACCACCGCCCTCGCGGTTGGCCAGGCGGATTCGACCTGCATGCGCCTCGACGATCTCGCGCGCCAGCGCCAGGCCCAGCCCGGTTCCCTGACGCTTGGTGGAGTAGAACGGCAGCAGCGCCTGAGCGAGCACGTTTTCGGTCATGCCGCTGCCACGGTCGCGCACCTCGATGTATTGCTCATTGCCGCTCTGGTAGATCGCCAGCTCCACCTCTTCTGCCGGCCCACCGGCCTCATGCGCGTTCTTCAGCAGATTGATCAGGGCCTGCTCGAGCTGCTCACGGTCGAACCAGCCCGGCGACTGCGGCAGAGGCACCACCAGGCGACAGCGCTGCTGGCGGGCCAGTTCCTCGCACAGTGCCAGCCAGGGGACCTGCGCGGGACGCGGCGCCGGCAGCCGTGCAAAAGCGGCGTACCCGGAGATGAAATGATGCAGATCGCGCGCACGCTCACCGATGGTGGCGAATACCCCATGGAGCGGGCCGGTATCCCCCCGTCGCACCATCTCCGCGCCGGACTGCGCCACCGAGGCGATCGGAGCAAGCGAGTTGTTCAGCTCGTGGCTCAGCACGCGGATGAGCTTCTTCCAGGTCGCCACCTCCTGGCGCGAGATCTCCCGTGTCAGACGCTTCAGCAGGTAGAGCCGATGCGGTGCCCCCTGCAGCAAAAAGCCGCGCTGCGAGAGGTGGAAGGTCTCCTCCTCTGCGCCCAGCTGCACCGAGAAGAGCGTATCGGTGCCGCCCGCGATCGCCGCGCGCAGCGCCTCAGGAACTCGCGCGAGCAGGGCGCCGAAGTCCTGGCCATTGAGGTTGCGGCCCTCGCCGAGCAGGTGACGGGCAGCCAGATTGGCGTAGACGACATGGCGATAGGCGTCCACCAGCAGCAACGCCACGGGAGAGTTCTGGGTCACGGTATCGAGCAGCAGCTCGCGCTGTGTCAGGTGGGCGCGCTGCTCGCGCAGCGCGTTGCCGAGCTCATTGAGTGCCACGCGCAGCTCGCCGAGCTCATCGCGGCTGTCCACGCGCAGCGAGAAACCGAAATCACCGTCCCGATAGCTGGCGACCGCCCCGGTCAGCGCGCGCAGCAGACGCCGCACCGGGCG
>DATBPG010000270.1:0-2047 GCA_036561485.1 Steroidobacteraceae bacterium
CGGCGGACGCGCTCGCGGGATTGCTCATAGGCATCGGTCGCCCACTGGCTGAGGCTGTGCACCCCGCGATGCACGTTGGCATGCATCGTCGTGACGTAATGCTCCATGGCCGCCAGCACGGGCGTGGGGCACTGCGCCGAGGCGGCGCTGTCCAGGTAAACCAGCCGGTGAGCATTGATCTGGCGGGAGAGAATCGGAAAGTCCGCGCGCAGCCGATCGACCTCGAGCTCGCTCAAGGGCAGCCCGGGCTGCGGGCCGCCCGCCGCCAGATCAGCGCCCGCAGGCAGCGGCGCGGTGCGTACCTCGGCGCTCACGCGTCGCTCCTGGCGGCGGTCAGCTCAGCCAGGGCGGCTGCATCGGGCAACTGCCCGGCAGCGGCTTGCTCAGCCTGGGTGCGCAGCTGCGGCAGCTCGATCGAGCGCAGTACATCGCCGAGGAAGGCCCACTTCAGCAGTGCGCGCGCCTGGCGCGGGTCGAGCCCGCGGGACAACAGATAAAACAGCAGATTCTCATCGAGCCGGCCGGTGGTCGCGCCATGCTGGGCACTCACCTCGTCCACATCGATCTGCAGCCACGGTCTCAGGTCGATCTCCGCGTGGGCACCCTCGATGAGCCCGCGTAGCGACTGGCGTGCCTGCGCACCGGGTGCGCCGCTCTCGATGTGAATGTGCCCGCTGAAAGCCACGCGCGAGCGCGCATCGGCGATACCGCGAAAGGTCTCCTCGGTGCGCGTGTCGGGGGCCGCATGCTCAACGCCCAGGGAGCTGTCGTGCACCTGCTCGCCCTGGCCGACCGCGAGCGCCTGCCAGCCGAGAGCGGCTGCGCGCCCGGCGAGCCGGACGCGCGCGCTGGTGCGGGCGGCGAGGCCGCCGATGCCGACGTGCCGCACCTGGTAGGAGGCGTGCTCGTGAAGCACCGCCTGCAGCGACTCATCGAACAGCACATGGGCGCCGCACTGCTGCAGGCGGTAATGCATCAGCTGTGCGCCGCGCGCGAGCTGCGCGCTCACCGTGGCGCTCACCAGGGCCGGCTCACGGGCATCGCCCAGGTGTCGCTCGATGAGCGTCAGACGCGCATCGGCGGCAAGCTCGAGACACAGTCGCGGATACACGGCGCGGCCCGAGGCGCGCTCGCTCGTCAGGTACACCACCTCCACGGCCGCCTGCCCCTGCACGCGTAATACCGCAGCGTCCTGCGCGAACATGTCTCCGAGCAATCCCAGGCGCTGTTCGGGGCGCCAGATCGGCGCGGGCGCGGCCGGGGCCGCGCGCTGTGAGAATGGCCCAGGCGTCGCCGCAGCGGTTGCGGCGCGAATGCCGTCGATGAAGACGAGGCGCTCAAATCCCGCCGGTGAGGAGGGCAGGGCGGCCAGGGAGGCGCTCGCGCTGGCGGCGGCGTCCGCGTCCGCAATGCGCGGCGCGGCCCCCGTGCGCCGTCGTGCCGGCAGGAAGCTGCCGATGCGCTCGAGTGCGCGCAGGTTCGCGTAGCGCCACAGCTCGTCGCGCCCCTCAGGCCAGCCCAGGCGCGTCAGCTCGTGCGCGGCCTGCAACCGGGCCGACTGCGGCACGGTGTCCTCGGGCAGCTCTGCGGCCACGGTTTCGAACTCTCGCAGGACCCGCTCGAGGATCTGCTCGCGCCGCGCGGCCGCGGTGGCAGGGATGGCGCTCATGGCAGCCTCACGCTGCCTGCTCGCCGACCCAGTCGTAGCCGCGCCGCTCGAGCTCGAGCGCGAGGGTGCGATCACCGCTCAGGGCGATGCGGCCACGCGCGAGCACGTGCACGAAGTCGGGTACGACGTGATCGAGCAGGCGCTGGTAGTGAGTGACCAGTACGATGCCGCGCGCATCACTGCGCAGCGAGTTGACGCCGGCGGCCACCACCTTCAGCGCATCGATGTCCAGACCCGAGTCGGTCTCGTCCAGCAGCGCAAGTGTCGGCTCGAGCACCAGCATCTGCAGGATCTCGTTGCGTTTCTTCTCGCCGCCGGAGAAGCCCTCGTTGACGCCGCGGCCCAGAAAGCTCTCGTCGATCTGCATCAGCTGCATCT
>DATBPG010000271.1:0-13218 GCA_036561485.1 Steroidobacteraceae bacterium
CTGCCGCCGGAACTGCGCGAGCTGGCCAAGCTCAATCGTCATGCGGTGCTGATCGGCCAGGGGGCGCGCTGCGAGTTGTGGGACGAGTCGCGCTGGAACGAACGGCGCGATGCCTGGCTGGCGACCGAAACCACCGCTGCCAATCTGCCGGCGCAGCTCGATTCGCTGTCGCTGTGAGGCGGCGGCCGCGCATATCAGAGGGGGGATTCATTGGATGAGCACACGCCGGTGCTTCTCGAGGAGGTTCTCGCAGCGCTGGCGGTCAGCCCGGCGGGCCTGTATGTCGATGCGACCTTCGGTCGTGGCGGTCACAGCGCGCGCATCCTTCAGGCGCTCGGTGCGCAGGGGCAGCTCGTGGCGCTCGATCGTGACCCGGCAGCGATCGAGGCGGGGCGCGTGCGCTTTGCTCAGGAATCGCGCCTGCGCCTCGTGCAAGCCGACTTTACGCAGCTCGCCGCCGCGGTCCGCGCCCAGACGGCGAGGGCGCACGCCGACGGCATCCTGTTCGACCTGGGGGTCTCCTCCCCGCAGCTCGATGACTCCGCGCGCGGCTTCAGCTTCAACCAGGACGGCCCGCTCGATATGCGCATGGATCCGACGCATGGCCGGCCGGTTTCCGCATGGCTCGCGCAAGCGGCTCGTGACGAGATCCGTCGCGTGATCGGCACCCTCGGAGAGGAGCGCTTCGCCGGCCGCATTGCCAATGCCATCGTGCGCGCGCGTGACGAGGCGCCGCTGAATCGCACCGGACAGCTCGCAGCACTGGTCGCCGCCGCCGTTCCCACGCGCCAGGCCGGCCGGCACCCGGCCACGCGCACCTTCCAGGCGCTGCGCATGTACGTGAACGACGAGCTGGGCCAGATCGAGCAGGGGCTCGCCCAGGCGCTTTCGCTGCTCGCCCCGGGTGGCCGGCTGGCCGTCATCAGCTTTCATTCGCTCGAGGATCGGCTGGTCAAGCAATTCATCCGCCGGCACGCCGAGGCCGATGCGGGCCTCGCGGGCGTGCCACTGCGTGCCAGTGAGATGCGCACGGTGCAGCCGCTGGCGCTGCGTCGCGTGGGTCGCAAGCAGCGCCCGGGCGCCGATGAGATCGCCGCCAATCCGCGCGCGCGCAGCGCGCTGCTGCGTGTTGCGGAGCGCCTGGCATGAGCGCTTCACGTCGGGCGCTGCTCGTGATCCTGCCGCTGCTGTGGTGCGCGGTGCTCGGTTCGGCGGCGGGGGCGATCTATGCCAAATACCGCGCGCGGGAGCTATTCATTCAGCTCACGCAGCTGCGCAGCGTCCGGGACACGCTCGATGATGACTGGGGACGCCTGCAGCTCGAGCAGAGCGCCTGGTCCGCTTACGCGCTGGTCGAGCGTGTCGCGCGGGACCGGCTGCACATGAGTACGCCCGATCCGCGCGCCATCGAGATCATCACCCCATGAGACGGCGCACGAGTCGCGCGCGCGGCAGCCGCGGAAAGCGCGCGGCGGGACGGGCCGCGCGCCCGCGGCCGTATTCGCATCGCCTGCGGCTGCGCGTGGCCTTTACGGTGCTGACGCTCGTCGCTCTGGGGCTGCTGGGGCGTGCCGCCGAGCTGCAGCTGGTCGAGCGCGGCTTTCTCACGCAGCAGGGTGATGCCCGCTCCTCGCGCGTGACCACACTGCTGGCCCATCGCGGCGACATCACCGATCGCAACGGCGAGCCGCTGGCGGTGAGCACTCCGGTCGATTCCGTGTGGGCCGATCCGCAGCAGCTGCAGCAGCAGCTGGAGGATCTGCCGCGCCTGGCGAGCGTACTGGGCGTGGATCGCGCCGAGCTCACGCGACGCGTGACGAGCAACATGGACCGCCAGTTCCTCTATCTCAAGCGCGGTGTCGATCCGGCCGAGGCGCGCCGCGTGGCGGCGCTGGATGTGCCCGGCGTCAAGCTGACGCGCGAATATCGTCGCTACTACCCGGCCGGCGAAGTGACCGGCCACGTGCTCGGCTTCACCAGCATCGATGATTCCGGACAGGAAGGCTTGGAGCTCGCTTTCAATCGCTGGCTCGCGGGCAAGGATGGCGCCGAGCGCGTCATCCAGGACAGCACCGGCCAGAAGGTCGAGGACGTCGAGAGCGTGCGTGAGGTGCGCCCCGGACGCGACCTGGCACTGAGCCTGGATCTGCGCATTCAGTACCTGGCCTATCGCGAGCTCAAGCGTGCGATTCTGGCCAATCGGGCGCATGCCGGCTCGGTGGTGGTGATCGACGTGAACACGGGCGAGGTGCTCGCCATGGTCAATCAGCCCGCCTACAACCCCAATGACCGCGGGCAATTCACCCCGGCGGATTATCGCAATCGCGCCGTCACCGATCTGTTCGAGCCGGGCTCGAGCATCAAGCCCTTCATCGTCGCGGCCGGCCTGTCCTCCGGTCGCTTCAGCACGCACAGCCTCGTCAACACCAATCCAGGCTACGTTCAGGTCGCCGATCGTATCTTCAGGGATGAGCACAATCTGGGCGTGATCGATCTGGCCACGGTGCTCGCCAGGTCCTCGAACGTCGGCATGATCAAGCTCGAGCAGCAGCTGCAGCCGCGACAGATCTGGAGCACGCTGAGCCGCTTCGGTTTCGGGCAGATCACCGACAGCGGCCTGCCGGGCGAATCTGCCGGCGTGTTCACCAACTACGCGCACTGGCGGCCCATCAGCGTGGCGACGCTCTCGCACGGCTACGGCCTGTCCGTGACGCCGCTGCAGCTCGCCTCGGCGTACGCGACCATCGGCGCGCTCGGCGTGCATCATCCGGTGTCGATCCTGCGTGTGGACAGTCCGCCCCCCGATGAGCGAGTGCTCGATGCGCACGTGGCGCAAGAGCTCATCGGCCTGCTGCAGGCGGTGACCACGCAGGAAGGCGCCACGGGCGTGAAGGCGAGCATTCCCGGCTACCGCGTCGCGGGCAAGACCGGCACAGCCTGGAAGTTCATCAACGGCGCCTACTCGACCGATCACTTCACCTCGGTGTTCGCCGGTGTCGCGCCCGCCAGCGCGCCGCGCCTGGCAGCGGTGGTGGTGATCGATGATCCGACGGCCGGCCATCACCAGGGCGGGGATGTCTCGGCTCCCGTGTTCTCCGCGGTGGTCGGCGGCGCGCTGCGGCTTCTGGGTGTCGCCCCCGACGATGTCGCCCCGCCTGCCTCCCCGCTGCTGCCGGGTCAGCAGGTGGCGCTGCGATGAGCGCCACGCCGCGCGCATTGCGCCCGGCCATGCACGGCATCGCCGAGCTGCCGTCCGATCTGATGGTCACGGATCTGACCCTGGACAGCCGCGAAGTTACTCCGGGGGCTGCGTACTTCGCCTGTCGCGGCCGGCAGGCCCACGGCCTCTCGTTCGCCGCGCGTGCCGCCGCTGCCGGCGCGCGTGCCATCTTCTGGGAGAGTGCCCCGGGCATCCAGATGCCGGTTCTGCCTGCCGATGTGCTGCTGCTGGAAGTGCCGCAGCTGCGCGCGCGCCTGGGGCAGATCGCCGATCGCTTCTTCGGCGCACCCTCGGCGCAGCTGGCCATCGCGGCCGTCACCGGCACCAACGGCAAGAGCACCTGCGCCTGGCTGCTGGCCGAAGCCCTCGCGCTGCTGGGGCGGCGCAGCGCCTATATCGGCACGCTCGGTGTCGGCAGCGCACGCAGCGACGCTGGCAGCGTGGCCATTGCGCTGCGGCCGCTGGCGCAGACTACCCCGGACGTGCTGAGTGTGCATCGCCTGCTTGCGCAGCTGGTCGAGGGCGGCAGCGACTCGGTGGCGATGGAGATCTCCTCGCATGCGCTGGATCAGGGGCGCTGCGATGGCGTGCGCCTGCGGGCCGCGGCGTTCACCAATCTCACGCGCGATCATCTGGACTACCACGGCGACATGGACGCCTACGGGGCGGCCAAGGCGCGCCTGTTCGACCGGCGCGAGCTCGGCGCGCGCGTCATCAACATCGACGATGCCTTCGGCCGCGTGCTCGCGCAGCGCCTGCAGGTGCAGTACGGCGAGGTGCCGCTGTTCCTGACGGGGCGCGAGCTCAGCGCGCTACAGGCAGCTGCACTCGCGCCGTCCGGGGCGGCGCGACTGGGCGAGTACGTGTGCGCGCAGCGCGTCTCGATCAGCCCGCAGGGCATCGCGCTCGCGGTGAGCAGCAGCCGCGGAAGCGCAACCCTTGCGAGCCCGCTGCGCGGGCTCTTCAACGTCGACAATCTATTGACGGTGCTGGCGCTGCTGCTGGCGTGGGACATTCCCCTGACGCGCGCCTGCGAGGTGCTCGGGGCCTGCGCCGCGCCGCCCGGCCGCATGCAGGCCGAAGGCGGGGGCACGCGCCCGCTGGTGCTCATCGACTATGCGCACACGCCCGATGCGCTCGCCAAGGCGCTCGCGGCAGCGCGGCTGCACTGTGAAGGACGGCTGTGGTGCGTGTTCGGCTGCGGTGGCGAGCGCGATCAGGGCAAACGCGCCGATATGGGCCGCATCGCTGCGGATCTGGCCGATGCACTGATCATCACCGACGACAATCCGCGCACTGAGGATCCGGCTGCCATCGCTGCTGCGATCGCCGAGGGCGCCGCCGCCGCGGGCGCGGAGCGTCGCATGCGCATCGTGCACGATCGCTCGCTCGCCATCCGGCGCGCTCTGGCAGAGGCCTCGACTCGCGACGTCGTGTTGGTCGCGGGCAAGGGTCACGAGGCCTATCAGCTGATCGGCGACGAGCGGCGAGCCTTCAGCGACGCCGAGGCGGTGCGCGCGGCACTGGCCATGCGAGGCGCGGCATGATCCGCACGCTGGCAGCCTTCGCCGCCGCCTGTGATGGCCGGCTCATCGGCGAGGATCGTGCGTTCAATGAGCTGGTGATCGACTCACGCGCCGCGCGCGCCGGGGATCTATTTGCCGCTCTGGCAGGCGAGAAACTGGATGGCCACCAGTTCGTCGCGGACGCCGCCGCGCACGGCGCCGTCGGTGCGCTGGTGATGCGCAAGCAGCTGGTGGCCCTGCCGCAGATCCTGGTCCACAGCGTCGAGCGCGCCATGGCGAGCGCGGCACGGCGCGCGCGCGCGGCCTTCGCCGGGCCCGTGGTCGGTGTGGCCGGCAGCAACGGCAAGACCACCGCCAAGGAGATGATCGCCGCGATTCTCTCGCAGGCGGGAGAGTGCCTTGCGACCCGCGGCAATCTGAACAATCACCTCGGCGTGCCGATGACGCTGCTGCGCCTGCGCGCGACACACGCCAGCGCCGTCATTGAGATGGGCGCCAATCGTGCCGGCGATGTGGCGCAGCTGGTGCAGATCGCCCGCCCCAGCGTGGGGCTCATCACCAATGCGGGCGCGGAGCATCTGGAGGGCTTCGGCACGCTCGAGGGCGTGGCGCGAGCGGAGGGCGAGATGGTTGCGACGCTTGCCGGAGAGGCCAGCGCCATTCTGAATGCGGACGATCCATTCCTCTCGCTCTGGCGTGCGAACACGGCGGCAAAGGTCGTGACCTTCGGGCTTGCACGCGAGGCGCATTTCCGCGCCGAAGGGCTGCATCTGGCGGTGGATGCGGCGGGCTTCTCCAGCGTCTTTACCCTGCTGAGCCCGCAGGGCCAGTGCGAGATCCGGCTTGCGCTCGCCGGTGAGCACAATGTGCGCAATGCGCTCGGGGCAGCGGCGGCCGCAGCCAGCGCCGGCGCCTCCCTCGAGCAGATCCGTGCGGGACTTGCCGCCATGCGTGCGGTCAAGGGCCGGCTGCAACTGCGCCGCCGGGCCGGCGGCGCCTGGCTCATCGACGATTCGTACAACGCCAATCCGAGCTCGGTGCGCGTGGCCCTGGCGGTGCTGCGCGACATGCCGGGCCGGCGCTGGCTGGTGCTCGGCGATATGGCCGAGCTCGGTGCGGCCGCGGCGCAGAGCCATCGCGAGCTGGGCGAGCTCGCCCGCGCCATGGGTGTGGAGCGGCTCTATGCCTATGGAGCTCTTGCGGGGCTGGCCGCCGAGAGCTTTGGCGCCGGTGCCGAGTCCTTCCGGGATGCGCAGGCACTGACGCAGGCGCTGCAGAGAAGCCTGCAGCCCGACGTATGCCTGCTGGTGAAGGGCTCGCGCGTCAACCGGCTCGAGCGCATCGTCGAGGCGCTCGCCCCCGCGAGTCCCGAGGGCCACGCGGCCGGTGGAGTGCACTGACGATGCTCTACTGGGTCGCCAAGGTGCTGGCCGTGCATCACAGCGTCTTTCACGTCGTCTCCTATCTGACGCTGCGAGCAATCCTCACCGTGGTCTCGGCGCTGTGCCTGTCACTGCTGGTCGGGCCGTTGATGATCTCGCGGCTGTCGCGCTATCAGATCGGTCAGGTCGTGCGCAGCGACGGGCCGGCGAGCCACCTGCCCAAGGCCGGCACGCCGACGATGGGTGGGGCGCTGATCATCGTGGCGATTGCCATCAGCACGCTGCTCTGGGCGGACCTGAGCAACCGCTTCGTCTGGGTGGCGCTGGGCGTGACGGTCGGTTTCGGCATCATCGGCTTCTACGATGACTACCTAAAGCTCGTCGTGGGCAATTCGCGCGGGCTGCAGCCACGCTGGAAATATTTCTGGCAGTCGATACTGGGTATCGGCGCGGCCATCGTGCTCTTCAAGAGCGCGCACGCGATGGCCGAGACGGCTTTTTTCGTGCCCTTCATCAAGACGGTGAATGTGCCGCTCGGTGCGGCCGGCTATCTGCTCATCGCCTACTTCATGATCGTCGGCATGAGCAACGCCGTGAATCTCACCGACGGACTCGACGGGCTCGCGATCATGCCGGCGGTGCTGCTCGCGGCGGGCCTGGGCATCTTCGCCTACGCCAGCGGCAACGAGATCTTTGCGCGCTACCTGCAGATCCCGGCGATTCCGCGCGCCGGGGAGCTGCTGATCTTCTGCAGCGCGCTCGGCGGGGCGGGACTGGGCTTTCTGTGGTTCAACTCCTACCCGGCCCAGGTGTTCATGGGCGACATCGGTGCGCTGGCGCTCGGCGCAGCGCTGGGGTTGGTTGCAGTGGTCGTACGCCAGGAGATCGTCTGCCTGGTCATGGGTGGCATCTTCGTGCTCGAGACCGCCTCGGTGATCCTGCAGGTGGCCTCCTTCAAGCTCACGGGGCGGCGCATCTTCCGCATGGCGCCGATCCATCACCACTTTGAGCTCAAGGGCTGGGCCGAGCCCAAGGTCATCGTGCGCTTCTGGATCATCAGCCTGTTGCTGGTGCTTGCGGGTCTGACAACGCTGAAACTGCGATGAACCCGCTGCAACGCCATACCGGGGCCGGCGCGCGCGTTCTGCAGGGAGCGCGCCGCGCAGTGGTCGTGGGTCTGGGCAAAACGGGCGTATCGGTCACCCGCTTCCTGCTCGCGCGCGGGCTCGCCGTCGACGTGACCGACAGCCGCGCCCAGCCCCCGGGCCTCGCCGCGCTGGCCCATCTTCCTGAGGCGCACGGCGGTGCACTGACGCTGCACGTCGGCGGCTTCGATGCCTCGCTGCTCGCCGCTGCGGATCTGCTGGTGCTCTCACCGGGGGTCGCTGCGCGCGGTGGCTTCTTCGACGCCGCGCGCGAGCGCGGCCTGCCGATGATCGGGGACATCGAGCTGTTCGGCGAGGTCGCACGCGCGCCCATTGCGGCGATCACCGGTACCAACGGCAAGAGCACCGTGACGACGCTGCTCGGGCTGATGGCCGCGCGCGCCGGCCGCAGCGTGCGCGTGGGAGGCAATCTCGGTGAGCCGGCGCTCGAGCTGCTCGATGAGCGCGCCCAGCTGTACGTGCTCGAGCTCTCGAGCTTTCAGCTGGAGAGCACCCGCTCGCTGCCGCTGGCTGCCGCTGCGGTGCTGAATGTGACGCCCGATCATCTGGATCGGCACGCGGACCTTGCGGCCTATGCCGCGGCCAAGGCGCGCATCTTCACCGACTGCCGCGTCGCCGTCTTCAATCTGGACGATGCCCGGGTCGCCGCCATGCCCGCCGCCTCGCAGCGCCGGCTGAGCTTCTCGCTGCGCGCCGGGGCGGCGGCCGACTACACGCTGCTGCCGCGCGGGCCCGACGGCACGCCGTGGCTGGCGGCGCATGGCGAGCCGCTGCTTGCGCTTGCGCAGCTGCGCCTGTCCGGACTGCACAACGCCGCCAATGCCCTTGCCGCCCTGGCGCTGGCCGAAGCGCTGCAGCTGCCGCAGAGCGACTGCCTCGCGGCGCTGCGCGAGTTCCCGGGCCTGCCGCATCGCATGCAGTGGGTCGCCGACGTCGGTGGCGTGCGCTACATCAATGACTCCAAAGGCACCAATGTCGGGGCGACACTCGCCGCGGTCAGCGCTCTTGCGAGCGTCATCGTCATCGCGGGCGGTGAGGGCAAGGGCCAGGATTTCTCCCCGCTGCGTGCCGGCTTTGCCGGCCGCGTGCGCTGCGCGGTGCTGATCGGACGCGATGCGCGCGGTCTGGGCGCCGCGCTCGAGGGTGTGTGCGAGTGCCACTACGCTGCCACGCTACCGGCGGCAGTGGCTCGCGCAGCAGCGCTCGCCCGCCCGGGCGACACCGTGCTGCTCTCGCCCGCCTGCGCGAGTCTGGATATGTTCCGCGACTATGCCGAGCGCGGCGAGGTGTTCGCGCAGGCCGTGCGGGTGCTGGCAGCATGAGCGAGCTTGCCAGTGCAGGCGCCTCGGCAGGCGGCAGCGCCGCTGCCGGCAATCATGCGCGCAGCAGGCGCCGGCGCGGCGGCACGGTGCTCGATGCGCCCACGCTGCTGCTGACCTCGGCCATCGTGCTGCTCGGGCTCGTCATGGTGACCTCGGCGTCCATCACCTTCGCGGGTCGGGCGGGTGAGCCGTTTGCGTTCCTCGAGCGTCAGCTCTCGCTCGCCATCGGCGGCTGCGTCGCGGCCGTGCTGACCTTCCTCGTGCCCACCGAGAAGTGGCAGAAGGTGGCGTTGCCGCTGCTGCTGCTCGCAGGCGTCCTGCTGCTGCTGGTGCTGATTCCGGGCATCGGCCACGTCGTCAACGGCTCGCGGCGCTGGCTGCGTTTGGCGGGATTGAGCTTCCAGGTGTCCGAGGCGGCCCGCGTGCTGGCGCTCATCTATGTGGCGGCCTACGCGGTGCGCTACGAAGAGTCGCTGCGACAGAGCGCCGCTGCGCTCCTGCGTCCGCTGGCGCTGCTGGCACTGCTGGCGCTGCTGCTGCTGCTCGAGCCGGACTTCGGCGCCGCCAGCGTGCTGTTCGTCAGTGGCTTTGCGCTGCTGTTCCTGGCCGGGGCACGGCTGCGCTTCCTGCTGTTGATGCTGCTGGCTGCGGGCGGCGGTATGGCACTGCTGGTGCGCTTCTCGCCCTACCGCCTGCATCGCTTCATGGAGTTCCTCAATCCCTGGGCCGATCCGTTCAACGGCGGCTTTCAGCTCACGCAGTCGCTGATTGCCATCGGCCGCGGTGCCTGGTTCGGCGTCGGGCTCGGCGCGAGCGTGCAGAAGCTCTTTTATCTGCCCGAGGCACACACGGACTTCCTGTTCGCGGTGCTGGCCGAGGAGCTGGGGCTCGCCGGGGTTGCCGTGACGCTGGCGCTGTTCCTGGCGCTGACCTGGCGCGCGTTCGTGATCGCACGGCGCGCCTTCGACGCCGGACTGAAGTTCGCCTCCTACCTCGCCTCGGGCTTCGGCCTATGGCTCGGGGTGCAGGCCTTCATCAACATCGGCGTGAACATGGGTGTGCTGCCGACCAAGGGATTGACACTGCCGTTCATGAGTTATGGGCGCAGCAGCCTGATCGTCACGCTCGCCTGGCTCGGGATCCTGCTGCGCGTGAATCATGAGGCCGTGCAGTGCAGCCGTCGCGCGCTGCGCGAGGGCGGCGTATGAGCGCGCCGCTGGCACTCATCATGGCCGGCGGCACCGGCGGGCACGTATTCCCCGCCCTCGCATTGGCGCGCGAGCTGCGCGCGCGCGAGTGGCGTGTCGTGTGGCTCGGCACCCGGCGCGGTCTGGAAGCGAAACTGGTGCCCGCCGATGGGATTCCCATCGAATGGCTCTCGGTGAGCGGCCTGCGTGGCAAGGGCGTCGCAGTCTGGCTCGGCGCTCCGCTGCGACTGCTGCGCGCGCTGGTGCAGGCGATGGCGGTCATCCGCCGCAATCGCCCGTCACTGGTCGTGGGACTCGGCGGCTTTGCGGCCGGACCCGGCGGTATCGCGGCGTGGCTGCTGCGCCGTCCGCTGCTGATCCACGAGCAGAACGCCGTCGCCGGCTTCACCAACCGCTGCCTGTCGCACCTTGCGCGGCGTGTACTGGCGGCGTTTCCGGGCGCCTTTGCGCCCCGCGTGCACGCCGAGGTGATCGGCAATCCCGTTCGGCGCGAGATCCTGGCGCTGCCCCCGCCGGCACAGCGCTTTGCACTGCGCGAGCGCGGCATCCGCGTGCTGGTGCTCGGTGGCAGCCAGGGCGCCGCGCGGCTCAATGCCATCGTTCCCTTTGCGATCGCGCAGGCCGCCGCAGCGGTGCGCTTCGATGTGCGCCATCAGGCGGGCGAGCGCTGGCTCGCGCACGCGCAGCAGAGCTACGCGACCGCCGGTGTCACCGCGCGGCTGCACGCCTTCATCGACAACATGTCCGAGGCCTATGCCTGGGCGGACCTCGTGATCTGTCGCGCCGGCGCGCTGACGATCTCCGAGCTGTGCGCCGCCGGCGTCGGCGCGGTGCTGGTACCCTTTGCCGCGGCGACCGATGATCACCAGACCCGCAACGCCGAGGTCATGGTGAAGGCCGGGGCCGCCGTGCGCATGGCCGAAGCTGCGCTCTCGGCCGAAGCGCTCGCGGCGCACTTGAAGTCGCTCTGTGCCGGCCGCGCACAGCTGCTGGGGATGGCGGAGGCCGCGCGCACGCTGGCGCGCCCGCAGGCGACGCAGGCGCTGGCAGAAGCGTGCGTGCAGCTCGCCGGAGGCTCCCCGTGAGCGCCGCGCCCACCCGTCTGGTGTCGCGCGGGCCCGTGCGACGGGCAATCACCGGGCGCATGCGGCGCATCGAGACCATCCACTTCGTCGGCATCGCTGGCGCGGGCATGAGCGGCATCGCCGAGGTGCTGCTGAATCTCGGCTATCGCGTGCAGGGCTCGGATCTGAAGCCGCACGACACCGCCGAGCATCTGCGCACCCTCGGTGCCCAGGTGCACATCGGACATCGCGCCGAGCACATTGCCGGCGCCGATGTCGTCGTGGTCTCCAGCGCCGTGCCCGCCGACAACCCCGAAGTGCAGGCAGCGCTCGCCGCGCGCATCCCCGTGGTACCGCGCGCCGAGATGCTCGGGGAGCTGATGCGCTTTCGCGAAGCCATTGCCGTGGCCGGCACGCACGGCAAGACCACCACGACGAGCCTCATCGCCAGCGTGCTTGCCGAAGGCGGTGAGGATCCGACCTTCGTCATCGGCGGGCGCCTGAAGAGCGCCGACAGCAACGCGCGGCTGGGGGCGGGCCGCTTCCTCGTGGCCGAAGCGGACGAGAGCGATGCGTCCTTTCTGCACCTGCAGCCGGTCGTGGCGGTGGTGACGAACATCGACCAGGATCATCTGGGCAGCTACGAGGGCGACTTCAACCGGTTGAAGCAGAGCTTCGTGAGCTTCCTGCACAACCTGCCGTTCTACGGCCTCGCGGTGCTGTGCGGCGACGATGAGCAGGTGCAGGCCATCCTGCCGCAGGTGAGCCGCCCACATGTGACGTATGGGCTCTCCGAGGGCGTGGATGTGCGCGCCACGGGGCTCGAGCGCTCGCGCAGCGGCACGCGCTTCGAAGTGCAGCTTCCCGGTCGCGACGCGCTGCCGGTCATGCTGAACCTTCCCGGCACCCACAACGTGCGCAACGCGCTGGCCGCCATTGCCGTGGCCAGTGAGCTCGGCGTACCCGATGCAGCGATCGGCCGTGCGCTCGCGAGCTTCCAGGGCATCGACCGGCGCATGCAGCACATCGCGGATGTCAACCTGTCCGGCGGCGGCACGGTGAGCATCGTCGATGACTACGGTCATCACCCGACCGAAATCGCCGCCACGCTCGAGGCACTGCGCCAGGCCTGGCCGCAGCGCCGACTGGTGCTGGTATTCCAGCCGCACCGCTACACGCGCACGCGCGATCTGCTCGACGACTTCGCCAACGTGCTGGCGGGCGTCGACGTGCTGCTGGTCGCGGAGGTGTATTCGGCCGGGGAGGCGCCGATACCCAACGCCGATGGCCGCGCGGTGTGCCGCGCCGTGCGCAGCCGTGGCAAGGTCGAGCCGATCTTCGTCGAGCGCCTCGAGGAGCTTGCCGTGCCGCTGCGCGCGGTCCTGCAGGGGGGCGATGTGCTCGTGATGATGGGCGCCGGTCACATCGGCGCCGTCGCGCGCGATCTGCCGGCGCGGCTGGCAGCGGGGCCGCCGGCATGAGAATGCTCGCGGCCTCAGATTTCGCGGGCGCTGGCGCTGGTGCCGGCGCTCGCGCAAGCGCTGCGGCGTTGCCGATCCCCGAGCTCTATGCCGCGCGCGTGCGCTGGAACGAGCCGATGGCCACGCATTGCTCCTGGCATGCGGGCGGTGCGGCGCAGGCGTTCTTCAACCCGCGCGACGTCGAGGAGCTGGCAGGCTTTCTGCGCGCGCTGCCCGCGTCGGTGCCGCTGTACTGGGTGGGCCTCGGCACCAACCTGCTCGTGCGCGAGGGCGGGATCCGTGGCGTGGTGATAGCGACCGCGGGCGCCTTCACGCGCATCGAGCGCCGCTCCGCCTCGAGCGTGTACTGCGAGGCGAGCGTGCCGTGTGCGCGCATCGCGCGCAACTGCGCCAACTGGTCGCTGCCGCAGGCTGAATTCTTCGCCGGCATTCCCGGCTCCCTCGGTGGAGCGCTGGCGATGAATGCGGGCGCCTTCGGCGATGAGACCTGGCGGCACGTGCAGTCGGTCGAGACCATCGATCGCGCCGGCGAGCGCCGCCGCCGCGGCGCTGCGGACTTTGAGGTCGGCTATCGCACGGTCGCGCTGCGCAGCGCGAGCGCGGCCGCAGCGCCCACCGAGTGGTTCCTCTCCGCGCAGCTGCAGTTCGATTCGCAGGCGGTGGCGGGCGGCACGATCGCGGCGCTGATGCAGCGCCGACGCGACACGCAGCCGCTCGGCGCCTGGAGCTGCGGCTCGGTGTTCAAGAATCCAGCCGGTGATCACGCCGCACGCCTCATCGAGAGCGCGGGGCTTAAGGGCATGCGCATCGGGGATGCGCAGGTGTCCGAGAAGCACGCCAATTTCATCA
>DATBPG010000272.1:0-4025 GCA_036561485.1 Steroidobacteraceae bacterium
AATTGTTGTTGGAAGACCCTGATAGGCCGGATGGACAGGCAGCGATGTACGGTGTGAAGCGAGCAACCCGATGACGACAGTGGCACTTTGCACGCGAATTGTCCTGTTTGCGGCTCTCATTGGAAGCCGTCACCAATGAATGCAGAATGAACGGAAGGAACGAAAGTGACGCCGTATACCGGCGCGATGGCAGCGACGGCCATGAGTCGGGCAACATCGTGCTCGAGCGGATGCCGCGGCCACAGTTCCCCGGCAGCGCAGTGCGCCTGTGCGCTCGAGTCAACTCTTTGAAAACGATGGAGCGGAAGCCGACTCTACGGACGTTGCGTTCTCGCTTTCATCAACCTATGCAGCCACGCTTTGAGATAGGCCCCGACATAATGGTCCAGGTAGACCTGTGGGGCAGTCGTCAGGCGGTGCGGCTCGCCGCTCATGTCAGCGATGCGCATGTCCTGATGCAGGTATTGCAATTCCATACACCAGCGGTCGCGACCGCACCGATTGCGTGCGGCGATGAAGTCAGCCTCGCTTTTCTTCAGCTTGTTTTCGATGGCGGCTGCCTGAAAATTAATGGCAGCGCCCAGATTGTCCTGAAAGTACACCGCATGGTCGGCGTCGATCTTTTCCAGCAGCGGATCGGCACAGATTGTCTTTTCCGTCGCGAGGGTTGCAGTGGCACAGGGAAAGCTCGGAGGCAGGGGTACGTATTGGTTGCCGACGGGCCAGAACCAGGCGGCTACCAGAAAAAGAGACACCAGGCAGATCCGCAGCAGCCCCCGCCCCACACGCACGCCCGTGCTGAAGCTTTCGACCGCAGCAACATCGACAGACGGGGACGTCAGGGCTTGGACCACGCGATCTGAACGCCGCAGGTCCCGGCCGCCGGACGAACCGCAGGCAGCAGCGCCATCAGCTCCGGCCGGCCGAGAGCTTGCCGTGACCATGATATCTTCCACAATAGAAAATAAACAGGCGCCGGTCAAGTCCTTTATCATGCATAGCCTATGATTTGGTCCCGCCAGGATCCCTTGTCGCGCCGGCGCGGCGTCGGCCCGTCCCCGAAAACGCGCGCCGCCGACACCGGTGAGTTCGTCGGCTTGGGGTCTGGCCGCACCGCGCGCGTGGTACTGCATGCGCTGGCGACACGCCCCGCCGGCGGACGCATCGGAGCCGATCCCGCGCGCACGCTGCTGATGCAGTACACGCCCGCAGAGATGGTGGCGCCGGCCGCGGCGGTTGATCGAGCCGTGCGCGGTCGCTGGCGCGGCAGTGTGGATGCCCGCGCCGTGCGTGCACGCTTCAGCGATCCGGCACTGCATGCGCGCCTGACCCCGACAGGCCGGGAGCCTGCTCAACTGTTTGCGCTGCTCGAGCAGATGCGAGCTGAGACGCTTGGTGCCCGGCTGTATGCGGGCATGAGTGCCAATCTCGAGAATCTGTTGCGGGAACAGTGGTCACGCGCCAGGCCGGAGGCGAACGTGCGCATGCATGGCAGCTGGGTCGAGAGCTTCGCGCTGCTGGCGCGAGCGGCGCTTGGAGCACCGCTGCCGCCAGAAGCTCGCGCCGCACTCGCTGGCCAATGGCGGCGCTGGATGACGCCCGAGGAGGCGGTGCAGATCGAGATTCTCGGCGAGCTGCTGGAAAACCAGGCGGCCTTCGCGCACCAATCCCTGCGTGTCATTGACGCGGTGCTGGGTGGTGAGGCCGAACCGGTGCGGCCGGACAGCTCCGGGCGGGGCAGGGAGGATGTGACCCAGGTCGAGTCCGGTTCGCTGGCAGCTGATCGCTATCCGCAAGAGAGCGCGCTATCCACGAAGGGGTCGGTCGCCGAAGCGCGCGGCGCGCGCGAGGGCGCTGCGCGCGATGCCGCGCCGGTTGGGACGCTGGAGAGTCCATATCGAATCTACACGCGCGAGTACGATGAGATCGTCACCCCTGCGCAGCTGCTGGATGCCACAACGCTCGCGCGCCACCGCCGCGAGCTCGACCGGCTCGTTGAACGACACCTCGGTAGCGCCATGCGCTGGGCGCATCGCCTGCAGCGCCAGCTGCTGACACTGCAGAGGCGCTCATGGGAATTCGATCAGGAGGAAGGGCTGCTCGATGCGTCGCGACTCACACGCATCGTGACACATCCGCTGGATTCACTGGTCTACAAGCGCGAGCGCGAGACGCCCTTTCCCGGCACGATCGTCTCGATGCTGGTCGACAATTCCGGCTCGATGCGTGGTGAATCGATCGCTACGGCCGCACTGTGCGTGGAGCTGCTGGGCCGAGTGCTCGAGCGCTGCTCGGTCCGAACCGAGGTGTTGGGCTACACCACGCGCGCCTGGCGCGGCGGGCGCGCCTACGAGCGCTGGTGTCACGATGGGCGTCCACCGGCCCCGGGCCGGCTGAGCGAGCTGCGCCACATTCTCTACAAGAGCGCCGAGCAGCCGTGGCGTCGCGCCCGGATGGGACTCGGTGCCATGCTCGAGGAGGGGATCCTCAGGGACAACGTCGACGGCGAGGCTCTGCTGTGGGCAAATGAGCGCCTGCTACAGCGCTCCGAGTCACGCCGCATCCTGCTGGTCATCTGTGATGGCGAGCCAATGGAGGATGCGACGCGGCAGGCCAACGACCCGGAGTATCTGGAGCGGCATTTGCGCGCCGTCATCCGCGACATCGGGCGCGACGGCAGGACGCAGCTGGTGGCCATCGGTATCGATCATGACGTGCAGCGACTGTATCCGCGCGCGGCCAAAGTGCGCAGCGTCGAGGACCTGGGGGAGGCGATTGCGCGCGAGCTCCTGAGGCTGTTTCGCTAGCAGTCCGGAAGCTCTGCATCTCCCCTGCAGGCCTCACGCAGCAGCGCTGCAAAGCGTGATGCCGTCTCTGACCATCGAGGCAGGCGCAGGCCTACCGCCGCTGCTGCTGCGGCCCATCTGGCCAGAAGGGCAGGATCGCGCAAGGGCGCCTCCAGCGCCGCGCGCAGCTGCTGCACATCGCCGGGTGGGACCAGGCGGCCGGCCTGCGTTCCGACCAGCTCCGGCATGGCACCGGTGTGCGTACTCACGACCGGCAGGCCATGCGCCAGAGCCTCGGCCGCGGCCATGCAGTAGCTCTCGAAGCTGGTGGCGAGCACAAAAAGATCCGACTGCCGATAGAAGCGAGCGAGCGAGGCGTGAGGCAGCTCTCCGACCAGATCAACCCGATCGGTGAGGCCGAGCTGGCGGATGCGGGCACGCAGGTGCGCGACTGTATCGGGGCTCTGCTTCAGGCTGCCCACACAGGTGAGCTGCCAGGGCAGTGATGACAGCGACGCCAGCGCGTCGAGCAGCAGTTCATGACCTTTGTGGGGCTGCAGCGTTGCCACGCAAAGCAGCCGTAGCGGCTTCCCGGAGCGGTGCTGCGCGGGCTCGCCGGGATCGGTGCCCGGCTCGATGAGCACTACCTGCCCGGATGGCAGGCCGTATCCAGCCAGCGCCGCGAGGCTGGCACGGCCCGTCACGATGACACGCCGCGCACTGCGCAGCGCACTGGCCTCGATCTGTCGCAGGTGCGCCAGGCGCGCAGAATCCTCATCGGGTGTCGCGCCGAGCGGCATATGCAGCAGTGCCAGGAGCGGCAAGCGCGTGGCATGAGCGCGCACGATCTGCGGCATGGCGCTGAAGGCCATCCCGTCGATGAGTACCGGCCGGCCGTTGGGAATGCCGGCGAGCATCCGCCCGGCGTGTTCCAGCGCTGCAGCGCTCGGGTGAGGAAAGCTTGCCTGCAACGCCCCCACGCTCGCCTGCCAGCCGAGCGCGCGCAGTTCGGCGACAAGGCGCCGGTCATAGACATAGCCACCGCTCGCACTCTGCAGCTCCCCTGGGATCAGGAATTCGAAACAGTCGGTTGCCATGATCAGCGCTCGCCGCGTCCTGACAGGGTCTGCCACGCCTTGTAGACTTCAGTGGATGGATGGAAAGCGTAGCATTGTCGAGGCCGGCGAGGATCGAGGCGAGCGCAACGCGCTGATTCGCCGCACCCTCATGGCAACGCTC
>DATBPG010000273.1:0-15216 GCA_036561485.1 Steroidobacteraceae bacterium
GTTTTCGTTGGCAAATGCCTTGGGCCTGACCCGCGCACGCCTGCATCGCTCCTACAGCTGTCGGTTGCGCTCCGACACGGTCTGTTGCCCGGCGCTGGCATCTGCGCCACACCCGGTTTCCTAGCATTGCTCGCGCATAGAAGGAAGTGAAAGAAGTGAAGTGAGAGTGGTTGTGTCTGAGGAGAAAACCATGACCAAGGTGTTTGTTGCTAAGGCCATTGGCGCTCTCGCGTTGTCCGTTGGCATGGTATCGGCTGCCTTTGCAGGGCAGTTCGCGCCAGCCGCGCATGTGGGGTTTGCAATTGCTCCGCACATGGCAGCGGCCGTGACCTCAGCACCGGAGATCGATCCGGCCGGCGCACTCAGCGGCTTGACGCTGTTGCTCGGAGGATTGGCTGTGGTGCGTGGACGTCGCGTGAAGAAATAGCGATGACGTCACTGCACGAGTGACCTGCGGGCCCGGATGACGGCATCCGGGCCCGTTTTCCGCGCGCCGCCGCGGCAGCTCTGAAGCCGACTCCCTGGATCGTCTGCGACATCCGCACCCGAGATCGATCCCGTCGGGGCCCTGGCTGCGCACCTGACGGCGCCCACTGCATGGCTTACCCCGCAGCCTGCGGACCTTGTCTATCGGCCCGAGTCGCAGTAAATTGCTTCATCAATGAATAATTCACCAGCTCAAGACCGGTCGTGAGGGACCTGCTCGAGGAGTTGCAGGGTATAGAGGGGGGGCTGGCGCGGATCGCGCGGCACATCCCGGACATCCCCACGCGGGAAATCCTGCTGATACGCCTGCTGAGGCTGTCAGCAGAGGGACTCGGCGACACGCTCACGACACTGCTCTCGCCGCATGATCTGAACGAGAGCGAATTCAGAACGCTGATGCAGCTCTTCAGCAGTCCCAGCGGCAGTGCCTATCCGGGCGATCTGTGCCCATTGGTAGCGCAGATGCCCACCAACATGACCCGCATCACGGGAGTGCTGCTGAGGCGCAAGTTCATCACGCGCGGCCATGCCCAGCAGGACCGAAGACGGGTGCAGCTATGTATCACGGCCGCCGGCCGCCGCTTCGTGAGCGCGCTGCTGCCGCAGCTGTTTCCGGTGGTGCGTACCTCCTTCGCGGCGCTGAGTGAGACGGAGCGCCAGACGCTGCAGAGGCTGCTGCAACAGCTGGTAACCTCCATCGGTCGCGCAAGCTCCGAGTCGGCACGCGCCAGCACAACCGTGAGACAGCGAGCCAGGGCGTAGACGGATCGAGAGCACAAAGGTGGTGAGCCCATGACCAACGGGGAGGAGCAGCGCGGCCGCGATGGCGGCGCGCAAGCGGCGGGCAATGCCGAGGAGGGCAAGGCGGCGGGGGCCAGGAAAGCGGGCATGGACCCGCGCAAGCGCCGCCGCTTCGTGATCATCGCGCTTATCGTCATTGTCGTGGTCGCCGTCGCAGCTGTGGTGTGGTGGCTGCACTCGCGCAAATACCAGAGCACTGACGACGCCTACATCGATGCTCACATTGCCCGTATCTCCCCGCAGATCGCCGGTCGCGTGTTGCACGTGCTGGTCAACGACGACGCGCGCGTTGAGGCGGGGCAGTTGCTGGTGGAAATCGATCCTACCGACGCCCAATCGCGACTGGCGCAGGCCATGGCCCACGCCTCGGAGGCTGAGGCCCAGCTTGCGCAGGCACAGGCGGATCTGCACGTACGGCAGGCGAACTACGAGCAGGCACGCGCCAGTGCCCGCGGGGCTGCGGCGCAGGCGAGCAATGCCCAGCAGGATCTGGAGCGCTATCGCAGCCTGCAGTCGAAGATGCCCGAGGCGGTGGCCACGCAGCAGCTGGATCAGGCACGTACCGCCGCCGTCAACGCTGCCGCGCAGTACGAGAGCGTGGACAAGCAGATCGGTGCCGCCGCCGCGCAGGTGCGTGCCGCAGAGACGGCAGTCACGGGCGCGCAGGCGGCACTGAAGAACGTGCAGTCCCAGGTTCAGCAGGCGCAGATCAATCTCGGCTACACGCGCGTATTGGCTCCCGAGGACGGCACGGTGGCCGATTTGAACGTTGCGGTAGGAAACGCCGTCGCGCCCGGGTCCGAGATGCTCGCCGTCGTGCCCTTCACGCTCTGGGTGACGGCGAATTTCAAGGAGACGCAGCTCGCTCTGATGCGCCCGGGTCAGCCCGTGGATATCAAGGTCGACGCCTTTCCGGATGTTGCCTTCCATGGCCATGTCGACTCCATCCAGCGCGGCGCGGGCCAGGCCTTCGCGGTGCTGCCCGCGCAGAATGCCACCGGCAATTTCGTCAAGGTGGTTCAGCGGGTTCCGGTAAAGATCATCATCGATGGCCCGCAGCAGTGGCTGATGAGGTTGGGTCCCGGGATGAGCGTCATGCCGCGGGTGCACGTGCGCCCATGATCGCTGCGCAACTGACAATCTGCCCGACGCCGGTGGAGTGACGGGACATGGCGGCAGAGCAGGACCGAGGGTGGACACCGGAACGCTCCGTGGCGGGCGGCCGCAATCCCTGGAGCGTGGTCGGCGTGGTCTCGCTGGCAACCCTCATGGTGGTGCTCGACACGACGATCGTGAACGTGGCGCTGGCCCATATCGCCGGCAGCCTCTCCGCCAGCTACGAGGAGGCCACGTGGGTCGTCACCAGCTACCTGATCGCCAACGCCGTGGTGATTCCGATAAGCGGCTGGCTGGCGGATGTCATCGGCCGCAAGCGCTATTACATGATCTCGGTGGCAATCTTTACCGCCTCCTCAGTGTTGTGTGCGCTCTCTCCCAACCTCACCACGCTGATCATCATGCGCGTGCTGCAGGGGATCGGTGGCGGAGGCCTCGCACCTGTCGAGCAGTCCATGCTGGCCGACACTTTTCCCCCGAGCAAGCGCGGCCTCGCGTTCGCCGCCTATGGACTGGTCGTCGTGACCGGCCCGATCGTGGGTCCCATCCTGGGTGGGTGGATCACGGATCAGTATTCGTGGCACTGGTGTTTTCTCATCAACCTGCCGGTCGGGCTCGCCTCGCTTTTCCTCGTGTCGATGTTTGTCGATGAGCCCAAGCCCATGCGCGAGCACACTGCAAAGTTGCGGGCCGAGGGCCTGCGCATCGATTACATCGGCTTCGCGTTCTCGGCCTTGCTGTTCGCATGCCTGGAAGTAACGATTGATCGCGGTCAGACCGACGACTGGTTCGCCTCCCCGGTCATCACCGTGGCCGCCATCGTTGGCGCGCTCTCGCTGCTGGCACTGATCCCCTGGGAGCTGATGCAGGATCGGCCCATCATGAACCTGCACCTGTTTCGGCAGCGCAATTTCTCCATCTCGAGCCTGCTGCTGCTCGTGGTCGGTGTGGTGCTGTTCGGTACCACCCAGTTCATCCCGCAGTTGCTGCAGGAGGTACTGGGGTACACCGCCACGACCGCCGGCCTGGCCCTCACCGCAGGCGGCGTAGTCACCATTCTCGGCATGCCCGTCGTCGGCGTTCTGACCAGCCGCGTCGACGTGCGCTACCTCATCGGCTTCGGATTTGTGATGCAGGTGTGGGCCTTTGCAGCCATGAGTCATTTTTCGACCGAAATGACGTTCCACAACGCCGCCTACGTGCGCGCGATTCAGGCGGCGGGGCTGCCCTTTCTGTTCATTCCCGTAAGCACCGTGGCCTACGTGGGACTGCGCCCGGAGGAAAACAACCAGGCCTCTGCGCTGATGAACGTGGTGCGTAACGTGGGCGGCTCGATAGGCATCGCGACCGTACAGATCATGCTCTCGCGCGGCCAGCAGATTCACCAGTCGCAACTGGTCTACGGCTTGAGCCCGCTGAATCCGAACTATGTACGCGCGCTCTCGCACCTGACGCAGGCGCTCACCGGCCATGCGGCGACCGGCACGGCAGCCGCCGCCAACGCCCCGGCCCTGGGCCTACTGTACCGCCAGGTGCAGGAGCAGGCGGCCATGCTCTCCTATATCGGCGCGTTTCGCTTTCTGATGATCGTCGCGATCTGCGCCATGCCACTCATCTTCCTGATGCGCAAAGGTCATGCCGGCGGCGGCGGTGGCAGCGCGGAGGGGGCCCTATGAAACCAGGATCAGGCGTGGCGCTGCTGGTGCTGCCCGCGCTCGGCGCGCTGTCGGCCTGCACGGTGGGTCCGAACTATCGCAGACCTGATATGCACCTGCCCGAGGCCTATTCCGAGGCGCAGCTGCCGCCGGGGGCGCCGGGGGCGCCGGTGGCGCCGGGGGCGCCGGTGGCGCCGGTGGCGGCCGGTCCCGAGCGCTGGTGGCAGCAGTTTGACGACCCCGAGCTCAGCTCACTGGTCAGTCGCGCGATGATGGGCAATCTCGATCTGCAGGCTGCCTCGTCGCGCATCCGCGCCGCGCGTGAGCAGCTCATACTCGCCGGCGCCGCGCGCCTGCCCTCGGTCAATGCGGCGGCGAGCGTCAACGAGACGCATCTGAGCCAAAACTCCGGCATCAGCCAGTTTGCCAAGTTTCTGGGCGGGGGCTCCTCGGGGCAGGGCGGTGGCGCGGGCACGAGCGGTCTGGGCGTGCCCGGCACCTCGTTCACCACCTACAGCCTCGGCTTCGATGCCTCGTGGGAAATCGATGCCTTTGGCGGGGTCAGACGCTCGCTCCAGGCGGCTCAGGCGCGTGCCGAGCAGGCCCTGTGGAGCTACCGCGACAGCGAGGTCAGCATCAGCGCCGAGGTGGCCACGGACTATTTCGCGCTGCGCTCGCTGCAGCGGCAAAGCGCCATTACCCGCGATGAGATCGCCAGTCAGCGACACATGCTCGAGCTGGTGCAGGCACGCCAGGCCGCCGGCTTCGTCACCGGTCTGGACGTCGAACAGCAGAAGGCGGAGCTCGACTCGACCGAGTCGACGCTGCCGGCTCTGGATGCCCAGACAGTCGCCCAGATCCATGCCCTGGCGGTACTGATCGGTCAGACGCCCGAGAGCCTGGAGAGCGAGCTGACACCCACCCGGCCCCTGCCTGCGGTGGCGCTGCACGTCCCGGTGGGGTTGCCCTCGGATCTGCTGCGGCGGCGACCTGATATCCGCGTGGCCGAGCGGGCCCTGGCAGCCTCCAGCGCCGACATCGGCGTCGCCGTCGCCCGCCTGTTCCCGAAGTTCGACCTCTCCGGCGCGCTCGACCTGGTGTCGCTCGACCTGTCGCACCTGCTCGAGGCCTCCAGTCGCCAATACAGTCCGACGGCTGCCATCAGCTGGCCGATCTTTGCCGGTGGCCAGGTTCGCGCCAATATCGATCTGAAGAAAGAGCAGAACCGCCAGGCGCTGTACAGCTACTCCAAGACCGTGATCGGCGCGCTGAGCGATGTCGAGGACAGTCTGCGACGCTACGCCGATGAGAAGCAGACGAATGATGCATTGAGCAAGGCGGTCCAGGACTCACGCAGCGCCAGCGCCATTGCCAGCAGTCAGTATCGGGCCGGACTCACCGACTTCACCCGGGTGCTCACGGCCCAGGACAGCGAATTTCGCGCTCAGAGCGAGCTGGCGAAGAGCGAGGGCAATCTCGCGCGCGATCTGGCATCGATCTACAAGGCCATCGGCGGTGGCTGGGAGCCCTGAGCGCCCGCAGCTGCCGCGCCGCCGCCGCCACCTGCTTTAATCGGCCCGCTGCAACTTCGGGCGCGCTGCCGTGTTCTCGGGGAGCGAGCGAGCGCGCGCATGCGCGGGCGGTGCGCCTCAGCACCCGGCATGGCGGCGCTGACGCATCGATGTCATCGGACCGTCATATTTGCAGGGCGGCGACGCCATCCGTAGAATGAACGTTCATTCACGGTGGGGCAGACGGCACCGGCGCTCTTAGGGCTGCCCGGATGGCCGTCTGTCCCCTTTTTGGTCGAGTCTGTCGAGGGAACACGCGAATGCAGACCCCATCCGCAATTCAGGCCTCGCTTCGGGCCGCAGTACTTGGCGGCGTGCTGCTCGCGGCCGGCTGTGCACGGCATGCCGGCCCGCCGGCGGGCATGGCCGGCATGGCCGACTTTCGCCCGCAGGTCACCGTGGTGACGCTCAAGAGCGAGCCGGTCACGCTCACGCGCGAGCTGCCCGGGCGCACCAGCGCCTTCCTGGTGGCGGACGTGCGACCGCAGGTCTCGGGCATCGTCAAGCGGCGCCTGTTTGTCGAGGGTAGCCTCGTGCATGCCGGTCAGGTGCTCTACAACATCGACGAGTCGCTGTATCGCGCGCAGTACGACAACGCGCAAGCTGCGCTGCAGAAGGCGCAGGCCAATGAAGTCGCCGCGAACCTGGCGGCCAAACGCTCGGCCGACCTGGTCAAGATCGATGCCGTCAGCGCGCAGGACAACGAAAATGCGATCTCTGCCGCGCGCCAGGCGCAGGCCGACGTCGCCGCTGCCAAGGCTGCGCTCGATACCGCCAACGTGAACCTCGGCTACACGCGCATCACCGCGCCGATCACCGGACGCATCGGCCGATCCGCAGTGACCGAGGGCGCCCTGGTCACGGCCGATCAGTCCACTGCGCTTGCGACCATTCAGCAGCTCAACCCCATCTATATCGACGTCAATCAATCGAGCGCCGACTGGCTGGCGCTCAAGCAGGAGGTCGACTCCGGACGCATCAAGTCGCAGGGCGCCGGTGCGCCGGCGACCGTGGTGCTGGAGAACGGCGCGACCTACCGCCACCCCGGCAAGCTGCAGTTCGCGGACGTCACCGTGGACCCGACCACGGGAAATTTCCTGCTGCGCGTGCTCGTGCCGAACCCCGAGGGCCTGCTGATGCCGGGCATGTATGTGCGTGCGCTCATCGATGAGGGCGTACTGCCGCACGGCGTGCTCGCCCCCCAGGAGGGCATTCAGCACGATCCGCGCGGCGATGCCACGGCGCTCGTGGTGGATGCCAATGGCAAGGTCGAGCAGCGCAAGGTCGACGTGTCGCGCGCCGTGGGCAACCGCTGGGTCGTGGATCAGGGGCTCGCGGCCGGTGACCGGCTGATCGTCTCGGGCCTGCAGAAGGTGCAGCCGGGCATGAGCGTGCAGGCCGTCGAGGCCATGCCCACGGCCACCGCTTACGCTGCGAGCGGCTCGGGCACGGGCGCTGGTCCCGGCGCCGCGGCCCCCGTCGCCCGCTGAGGCCAGCCTATGGCCGAGGAGCGAGGAGCCCGCATGTCCCTGTCGCGCTTTTTCATCGAGCGACCGATCTTCGCCTGGGTCGTGGCGCTGATCATCATGCTGTTCGGCATCGTCTCGATCACGCGGCTGCCGATCTCGGAGTATCCGAACATCGCGCCGCCGGCGGTCTCCATCAGTGCCTCCTACCCCGGAGCGGATGCGCAGACCGTCCAGAACGCCGTCACGCAGATCATCGAGGGGAACATGACGGCGCTCGATGGGCTGCTGTACATGTCCTCCACGAGCGACAACGCCGGCAACGTCAGCATCAGCCTGACCTTCGCCAGCGGTACCAACCCGGATATCGCACAGGTGCAGGTACAGAACCGCCTGCAGCAGGCCGTGCCGCTGCTGCCGCAGGTGGTGCAGCAGCAGGGCATCAGTGTGCGCAAGGCCACCGACAGCTTCTCGATGGTGGTCGGGTTTATCTCTGCCGACAACAGCATCTCGGCAGCGGACATCGGCGATTACGTGGCGACCAATATCGCCGACCCCATCAGCCGCGTGCCGGGTGTGGGGTCGATCAATGAGTTCGGCGCCAAGTATGCGATGCGTATCTGGCTGAACCCCGACCGGCTCGATACCTATCGCCTGACGCCCGATGACGTGGTGGCGGCGATCGAGGCGCAGAACGCCCAGGTGTCCGTCGGACAGCTCGGTGCGGACCCGGCGCCGCCGGGGCAGCAGATCGACGTGACCGTGACGGCGCAGGGACGGCTCAGCACGCCCGAGCAGTTTCGCAATATCGTTCTGCGCAGCAATACCGACGGTTCGACGCTGCACCTGGGCGATGTGGCGCGTGTGGAGCTCGGGCAGTCCGACTACAGCTTCAACGTGTTCGACAACGGCAAGCCAGCCGCCGGTGTCGCGGTCACCCTCGCAAGCGGCGCCAACGAGCTCGCCACGGTGGCGGCGGTGAAGGCCGAAGTGGCCAGGCTGCAGCCGAGCTTCCCGCGTGGCTTGCAGGTCGTCTACCCGTTCGACACCACGCCGTTCGTGCGCAAGTCGATTCGCGACGTCATCGTGACGCTGGTGGAGGCGATCGCGCTGGTGTTCCTGGTGATGTTCGTGTTCCTGCAGAACCTCCGCGCCACGCTCGTGCCGGCGATCGCCGTGCCGGTGGTGCTGCTGGGCACCTTTGGAGTGCTGTCCATCGCCGGCTACTCGATCAACATGCTGACGATGTTCGCGGTGGTCCTCGCCATAGGACTGCTGGTCGATGACGCCATCGTCGTGGTCGAGAACGTCGAGCGGCTCATGACCGACGAGGGTCTCACGCCCAAGGAGGCCACACGCCGCTCGATGGACCAGATCACCGGCGCACTGATCGGTATCGCGACCGTGCTCTCCGCGGTGTTCATTCCGATGGCCTTCCTGCAGGGCTCCACCGGCGTCATCTACCGGCAATTTTCGGTGAGCATCGTCTCGGCGATGATTCTCTCGGTCATCGTCGCGATCGTCGTGAGCCCGGCACTGTGCGCAACGCTGCTCAAGCCCGTAAAGAAGGGCGAGCACCACGGGCACCGCGGCTTCTTCCGCTGGTTCAACCGCGCTTTCGATCGCAGCAACGCGCGTTACCAGGGCGTCGTGGGCCGCATGGTGCGTCGTCCGCTGCGCTATCTGCTCATCTATGCAGGGCTTGCCTCGCTGATGGCGCTGCTGTTTTTCCGGCTGCCGACGGCGTATCTGCCCGAGGAGGATCAGGGGTATCTGTTCCTGATCGTGCAGACCCCCGTGAACGCCAGCCAGGCTCGCACGCAGTCGGCGCTGGACAAGGTGCGCACCTACTTCTATGAGCACGAGCGTGGCGTCTACGACTCCATCTTCACCATCTCGGGCTTCAGCTACGCTGGCCGGGGGCCGAACGCGGGCATGGGCTTCGTGCTGCTGAAGGACTGGAGCCAGCGCAAGTCCTCCTCGATGTCCTCGCAGGCGATTCAGATGCGCGCCAACCGCGCGCTCTTCGGCCTGTCGGATGCGGTGGTGTTCGCCATCGCCCCGCCGGCGGTCACGCAGCTGGGCAATACCGCCGGGTTCGACTTCTACCTGAAGGATGACACCGCCCGCGGCCACGATGCCCTGATCGCCGCACGCAATCAGCTGCTCTTCATGGCTTCCAAGGACAAGCTGCTGGCCAATGTGCGGCCCAGTGGCCAGGAGGACGCGCCGCAGTTTCGCATCGACGTGGATGCGCAGAAGGCCGCTTCGCTCGGCGTGTCGGTCGCCGCCATCAACGACACCCTGGCCCTCGCCTGGGGCGGTCGCTACATCGATGACTTCATCGACCGCGGCCACGTCAAGCACGTCATGATCCAGGCCGATGCGCCCTTTCGCATGCAGCCCGGCGACTTTGCACGCTGGTACGTGCGTAACAGCGCCGGCTCGATGGTCTCCATGGCGTCCTTCATCAACACGCACTGGAGCTATGGGCCACCGCAACTGGTGCGCTTCAACGAGGCCCCGGCGGTCGAGATCAATGGTGAGGCCGCGTCCGGCACGAGCTCGGGCACCGCGATGGCGGAGATCGAAAAGCTGGTGGCGAAGCTGCCCGCCGGCTACTCGGTCGACTGGGCCGGCGAGTCCTATCAGGAACGCGCCGCCGGTGCGCAGCTGCCGATGCTCTATGGACTGTCCCTGGCCGTTGTGTTCCTGTGTCTGGCGGCCCTCTACGAGAGCTGGTCCATTCCCACGGCGATCATCATGGCGGTGCCGCTCGGGGTGATCGGCGCGGTGGTGGCGACCGCGCTGCGTGGGCTCGAGCGTGACATCTACTTCCAGGTCGCGATGCTCACGACCATCGGCCTGGCGTGCAAGAACGCGATCCTGATCATCGAGTTCGCCAAGGAATACGTCGAGGCGGGCTTCGGTGTCGTCGAGGCAACGCTGCACGCCGTGCGCGATCGCCTGCGGCCGATCCTCATGACCTCGATCGCGTTCGGCCTGGGCGTACTGCCGCTGGCAATCGCCACCGGTGCGGGCGCGGGGGCCCAGCACGCCATCGGTACCGGGGTGGTGGGCGGCATGCTCGCCGGCACCTTCCTCGGCATCTTCTTCATTCCGGTGTTCTTCGTGGTCGTGCAGCGCGTCTTCCACAGCCTGCGCGAAGCGCCCGAGGGTGCGGCCGCGGGCGCCAGTCGCGCATCCGCATCGAGCCGGCGCGGCCTGGGTGGCGGGGCACTCGGGGATCCAACCGATCCGCACCCGGCGGCGCCGCATGGTCCGGCGCACGGCCCGGAGCGCCTGCCATGAGCTTTCACTGGAGTCAGCGCCCCCGCATGATGCCCGCCATCGGCCCTGTGCTCGCCGCGTTCGCGGCTGCCACGCTGTTCGCGACGCTCGCCGGCTGCACCCTCGAGCCACACTACCGTCGTCCGGCGCTGCCGGTGTCAGCGGTGTGGCCGATCCCGCCGAATACGCCAGCGCCGCAGGCGCCCGCTGGGACGCCGGCCGCCGCGCTCGATCGGCCGGCAGCCTCAAGCCCAAATCCCGGCGCCATTGGCGGCACTCGGTTGGCGGTGGACATCGGCTGGCGCGACTTCTTCGCCGATCCGCAGCTGCAGCGGATCATCGCCGCGGCGCTCGCGAACAACCGCGATCTGCGTGTCGCCGTGCTCGACATCCAGCAGGCGCACGCGCAGTACGTCGTACAGCGGGGGCAGAGCCTGCCGCAATTGGACGGCAATGGCGCCTATACGAAGGAAAAGCTCTCGGCCGCGCAGTTCGGCTTTCCGGTGACGACGGCCTACTACTCGGCCGAAGCCGCGCTGTCTTCCTTCGAGCTGGACCTCTTCGGCCGCATCCGCAGTCTTGACCACGCAGCCCTGCAGCAGTACTTCGCGCAGAGCGAGGCGCGCCGCGCCACGCAGCTCTCGCTCATCGCACAGGTCGCGCAGCAGTACCTGACGCTGTTGTCCGACCGTCAGCTGCTCAAGCTCGCGCAGGATACCCTGCAGAGCCAGCAGGCCTCCTACGACATCACGGTCAAGGAGCATGACCGCGGTCAGGTGTCCGGTCTCGACGTCGCGCAGGCCGACACCACTGTCGAGACGGCGCGCTCGGATGTCGCGCGCTACGAGGGCAATATCGCACAGGACAGCGATGCGCTGACGCTTCTGGTCGGCGCGCCGGTCGACACCACACCCATTCCACAGGGACTGAACGACAAGACCTTCGGCATCGCGGCGCTGCCGGCCGAGCTGCCCTCCGAAGTGCTGCTGCGCCGGCCCGACGTGCTGCAGGCCGAGCACACTCTGCTCGCTGCCAACGCCGACATCGGGGCTGCGCGGGCCGCATTCTTTCCGGCCATCAACCTGACGGGGGATGCCGGGGGCGTCAGCAGAGATATCGCCAAGCTCTTCACGCCGGGTGCGGCCACCTGGGCGTATGCGTCGCAGCTCACGCTGCCGTTGTTTCATGGCGGCCAGCTTCGGGGTGGCCTCGCCGAGGCGCGTGTGAGCCGTGACATCGCCGTGGCGCAGTACGAGAAGGCGATTCAGACGGCTTTCCGCGAGGTCGCCGATGCGCTGGCGCTGACCGACACGCTCGAGCGCCAGGTCGAGGCCCAGCAGGCCTTGGTGGGCGCCACCGGCCGTGCCTACCAGCTCTCGCAGCAGCGCTACAAGGCCGGGCGGGACAGCTATCTCAACGTGCTCGATTCGCAGCGCAGCTACTACGCGGCGCAGCAGACGCTGATCGCGGCCCAGCTCTCGCAGCAGAACAATCGGGTGACCCTCTACAAGGCGCTCGGCGGCGGCTGGCGGGAGAGATCGCCATGAGCCGTCCCGATGGCACCCATCGCGCCGATCGCGCCGATCGCGCCGATCGCGCCGATCGCACAGCCGGCGAGCCGGGGCGCCGCGAAGACGCCAGCTCCTATACCCAGGTCAACAACGCCGTACCCCGACCGGATGTGACCGACCCGCTGGCGGACGCCGACGCCGACGCCGACGTCGGCGCTGCGGACCCGGCACTGACCGCGACGCTGCCGGCGACGCCGCGGCGCGCCCGAGCACGCACGCGTGGCCGGGCAGTGCGCGGCTCACGCACGCGCGCGGCGAGCGCAGTGGCGAAGGCCATCGCGACCAAGTCCTCGGCGGCCAGCGAGCGCATCGCGCGTCAGCGCGCGCGCATTCTCGACGCCGCCGAGCGCTGCTTCATCGAGCACGGCTTTCATGCTGCCAGCATGGCGCACATCGCGGCCACCGCCGGCATGAGCGCGGGGCTGATCTATCGTTACTTCGACGGCAAGAACCAGATCGTGCAGGCCATCATCGAGCGCCATCTGGAGACCGATGGCTGTCCTGCGATGTCGCGGCTGAACTCGCGCGAAGACTTCTGCGCCGAGGCGCTGGAGATGTTCGAGCGCTGGCGCCGTCGCGATGATCCGCATATGAATGCCGCGCTGATGCTCGAGCTCACGGCCGAGGCTGCCCGCGATCCGGAGATCCTGCGCATCACGCGCGCCAAGGATCAGGCCGTCATGCAGAGCCTGGCGCTCGCCGTGCAGCGCGCCGCGCTGGAACAGGGCGTGCGGCTGACGCCCGCGGCCGCGCAGATGCGCTCGGTGGTCCTGCAATGCCTGGTCGAGGGTCTGGCGTGTCGCGCCGTGCGCGACCCGGAGCTCTCCGCGCGCCAGCTCAAGCCCCTGGTTGCGAAGGTCATCGCCGCGCTGATGAGTTGAGCGGCGAGGCATCCGTCCACGTCCTCCGTGCCGCCCCCTCCCATCGCTGAGGCGCTGATTCACTGGCAGCGCGAGCACGGGCGGCACGATCTGCCCTGGCAGCGCGAGCGCACGCCCTATCGCGTCTGGATCTCCGAGATCATGCTGCAGCAGACGCAGGTGGCGACGGTCATCGGCTACTACGAGCGATTCATGCAGCGCTTCCCCGACGTGGCTGCGCTGGCGGGCGCCCCGCTGGATGAGGTGCTGCACCTGTGGTCGGGCCTCGGCTACTACTCGCGCGCACGCAATCTGCAGCGCGCCGCGCAGCGCATCCTCGCCGACCACGGCGGAGAGCTGCCCGAGGATCCTGCGGCGCTCGAGCGTCTGCCAGGCATCGGTCGCTCCACGGCCGCCGCGATCGTTGCCTTGTCGCTCGATCGCCGCGCCACCATTCTGGACGGCAACGTGCGGCGCGTGCTGGCGCGCTACTTCGGCATCGAGGGGCCGCCGCACGATCGCGCCGCACAGGCGGCGCTCTGGCAGCATGCGCAGATGTGCACCCCTGAGCGTGACGTCGCGGTCTATACGCAGGCGGTCATGGACTTCGGCGCGACGCTCTGCACGCGCAGCCGCCCGCTGTGCATGCACTGTCCGCTCAATGCCGACTGCATCGCCCACCGCAGCGGCCGCGTGGCCGAACTGCCCACGCCGCGCCGGCGGCCCGAGCGCCCGATGCGCCACACCGTCATGCTGCTGGCGGTGCGCGCTGATGGCAGCGTCCTGCTGCGACGGCGGCCGGCACGCGGCGTCTGGGCACAGCTGTGGACCCCACCAGAATTTGCAGATATCGAAGCGGCGCGCTCGTTCTGCGAAGCCTCGGCAGGGCAGCGCTTCGATGCGTTGCCGCGCGTGCGGCACGCATTCACGCACTTCGACCTCGAGATCACACCAATCCGCCTGTCATGGCCCGGTGACGCGAGCGATGCCGTGCGCGAGCCGCGCGGCGGCGTGGAAGCGCAGCAGGCGCTCTGGTATAACGCGCGCCAGCCGCCGCGGATCGGTATTCCCGCGCCGATTGCGGCGCTGCTGGCGTCGCTGTCGACGCTGCCACAGGCGCCGCCGCCTGCCGATTGCTGACCCGGAGGGGCTTATGGCTCGCAACGTCCACTGCGTCCTGCTCCAGCGCGAGGCTCCCGGTCTCGACCGGCCTCCCTATCCCGGTCCCCTCGGCCAGCGCATCTTCGAAAACGTCTCCAGGGAAGCCTGGGAGCGCTGGCGCGCGCACCAGATCATGCTCATCAACGAGTACCGTCTGGCCCCCGTGGACCCCAAGGCGCGCAAATTCCTCGAGGAGGAGATGGAAAAGTTCCTCTTCGGCGGCGGCTCGGACAAGCCCAAAGAGTACCGTCCCAAGGGATAGCCCGGCACGTACCCTCCGGCGGCCGCGACGGCGCTACACTGTGCCGATGATCGATCGGCGCACATGGCTGCAGCGCGCGGCGGTGGGGGCGACGCTGCTGGGCACGTATGGGGCGGGGACTGCGCCGGGCAGAGCCAACGCCGCGAGTGACCCGGGCGGCGCCGGCGATGCGCCGGCCGCCGGGGGCACGGCGAGCGCGGGCGCTGCCGCCAGCGCACCGCCGCAGGTCACCGCGCGCCTGGCGCGCTATGCGCGCGAGATCTCCCTGGCCGACTACCCCGCCGATGTGCGGCACCAGGGGGCACGCACGCTTCTCAACTGGGTCGGGTGCGCGATCGGCGGCTCCCACGATGCGGCGGTCGTGCACGCCGCGGCGGCTCTGACCCCCTTTGCAGGCCCCCCTCAGGCACAGCTGCTCGGTCGCCCCGAGCGCCTCGATGCAGCGACCGCGGCGCTCATCAATGGGATCGCCGGGCATGTGCTCGACTACGACGACACGCATCTGAAGACCATCATCCACCCCGCGGCCTCGGTGGTGCCGGCACTGCTGGCCCTGTCTCAGCACCGGCGTGTCAGCGGGGCACAATTTCTGAATGCGCTGCTGATCGGCGTTGAGACTGAATGCCGGATCGGCAATGCGGTCTACCCAAGCCACTACGAGCTCGGCTGGCACATCACCGGCACCTGCGGCGTATTCGGCGCGGCCGCGGCCTGCGGGCGGCTGCTCGATCTGTCGCAGCAGCAGATGGTCTGGGCGCTGGGCCTGGCGGCCTCGCAGCCGGTGGGACTGAAGATCCAGTTCGGCACCGATACCAAGAGCTATCATCCGGGGCGTGCCGCGCAGGGGGGGCTGCTCGCGGCGCTGCTGGCCCAGCAGGGCTTCACCGCCGCCGCCGCGAGTCTGGAAGGCCGGGACGGGTGGGGCCAGGCTCTGAGCCGCGCGCATGACTGGAGCCAGATCACCGCGGGTCTGGGC
>DATBPG010000274.1:0-4177 GCA_036561485.1 Steroidobacteraceae bacterium
CGGGCGACTTATGCGGACTTCTTTGCGATGTTCGATGTGCCATTCGAATACGGCGCACCCTGGAGCGCACAGGATGATGAGGCGCGCGTCCCGCTGATCGTCATCACCCGCCAGCTCAATGACCGGCTGTTCGGCGGCGCGAACAGCGTCGGCCGAACCGTCACGGTGAACGCGAATCCCTATCGGGTCGTGGGCGTGATGGATAGCTGGAATCCGGAACCGCGCTTCTACGACCTGAACAACGCCTTCGACACCGGGGGCGCCGAGCAGATCTATCTGCCGTTCACCCTCGCCGTCGCACGCCAGATCCAGAGCAATGGGCTCAGCTGCCTCAAGCCTGTCGGCAGCGGTTGGCAAGCGCTGCTCGGCTCCGAGTGCATCTGGACTTCGGTGTGGGTCGAATTGCCGACGGCAGCGTCCGTGCGTGCGTACCGCAGCTTTCTGACCAACTATGGCAACGCGCAGCGCGCCAGCGGTCGCTTTCACTGGCCCACGCACGTGGCATTGCGCAACGTCCGGCAGTGGCTTGCCTACCGCCAGGTCGTCTCGCAGGACGTCAGTACGCTGGTGCTGGTGTCATTCGCCTTCCTGGCCGTGTGCCTGCTCAATGCGCTCGGTCTGATGCTGGCTAAATTCATGGCGCGCCTCGGCCAGGTCAGCGTGCGCCGTGCCCTCGGCGCCGATCAGCGCGCCATCCTCTCCCAGTGCATCGTGGAATCGGGCACCCTGGGGCTGACGGGGGCGGCAGTCGGCCTGGGCTTCACGCTGCTGGGGCTGGGCCTTGCGCGCGGACTGTTCGGCGACGCCTCGGCGGTACTGACGAGCCTGAATGGCGGCGATGTCGCCATTGCGGTTGCGGTGAGTGTCGGCACCACGATGCTGGCCGGCCTGTATCCCTCCTGGCGCGCCTCCCAGGTGCAGCCAGCCTGGCAATTGAAGACACAGTAGGGGAGCTGCCGATGGAAATTCGCCCGATCCTGTCCGCACTCCGGCGAAACAAAGTCGGCGCCTGTCTGATCGCCCTGCAGATTGCCGTGACGCTCGGCATACTCTGCAATGCGTTCTACATCGTGCAACAGCGGCGCTCCCGCGTCGCCAGGCCGAGCGGCGTGGATGAGGCCGATGTCTTCACGGTTTCGAACCAATGGGTGGGCAATCCGCCCAACATGGCCGCGCTGCAGAGGGCCGATATCGCGGCACTGCGCACCATCCCCGGTGTCCGCGACGTCTTCCCGGCCCCAAGCGTGCCGCTGAACGACTCCTCAATGACATTGGGCATCACCACGAATCCGGATAATCCGCGCAGCATGCACATCGCCGCCGCCTACCTGGGCGATGAGCACACGCTCGACACGCTGGGCGCAAGACTCGTCGCGGGACGGGACTTTTCAGCCAGTGAGGTGCGCGAGCTGGATGGCATATTCGGCAGCCGTCCGCCCATTGCCGGGGTGCTGGTCACGCGCGATCTGGCACACAAGCTGGCCCCCGATGGACACATCCTCGGTCGCATCGTATTGCTGTTTCCCTTTCAATTGCGCGCGCCGGTCATCGGAGTCATCGATCGGCTGCAGGTGCCGTTTGTCAATGCACCTGACAACAGGATCGGCGATATCGCCGAAGACTCCATGATCCTGCCCTATCGCTATGTCGGCGATGCCTACTGGTACGTGGTGCGCGTGAAGCCCGGTGCTCTGGATGCGGCCATGCGCGCCGCACCTGCAGCGCTCGCCGGCGTCAGCCGCGCGCGCATCATAGAAAAGGTGCGTGCCATGACGCAGTCCAGACGTGACATCTATCGCGCCGATCGCACCATGGTGCAGATGCTGACGGTCGTGTGCGCGGTGCTGCTGGCCGTCACGGCGTTCGGCATCGTCGGGCTGACCAGCTACTGGGTGTCCCAGCGTCGCCGGCAGATCGGCATTCGTCGCACCCTGGGCGCGACGCGAACGGCCATCCTGCAATACTTCCAGACCGAGAACCTCGTCATCAGCGTCGCCGGCGTCGTGGTCGGTCTGGCGTTGGCCATGGGCGGCAACCTGTGGATGGTGGAGAGATTCTCGACAGCGCGCTTGCCGCTGTATTACCTCGGGGGCGGAGTGCTCACGATGCTGGTGCTCGGCCAACTCGCCGTACTCTGGCCAGCGCTGCGCGCAGCCTCCGTGCCGCCGGCCATCGCGACCCGAACCACCTGACATGCGCACGGTTCTGGTGGTCGATGACAATCCCGCCGTCACCTCGGCGCTCGAGCTGCTGTTCGGAATGCACGATATTCGCACGCTGGCGGCCGGTGCTCCGACAGAAGGCCTGAGCCTGCTGCGTAAGCAGCGGGTGGATCTGGTCATCGCCGACATGAATTTTCGCGCAGATACGACCTCGGGCGAGGAGGGCATCGAGCTGTTTCGGGCGATCCGGGCGCTGCAACCCGACCTGCCGCTGATCCTGTTGACCGGCTGGACCAATCTGTCCTCTGCCGTGCAACTGATCAAGGCCGGAGCGGCCGACTACATCGCCAAACCCTGGGACAACGACAAGCTGCTGGCGACGGTGGAAAACCTGCTGGAGCTGGTCGAGAGCAACCGCGAGCGCGCACGGCTGCATCGTGTGCGGCGCGCGCGCCGCGAGGAACTGACCCGCCAGTACGACCTCGCCGGCGTGGTGTTCGAGTCGGAGGGCATGGCATCGGCCGTCGAGCTTGCCTGTCGCGTCGCGCGCGCTCCCGTGCCGGTACTGATCACCGGTCCCAACGGCGCGGGCAAGGAACGTATCGCGGCCATTCTGCACGCAAACTCGCCGGCGCCGCAGGGGCCGTTCGTGGTGGTCAACTGCGGGGCGCTGCCGCCCGATCTGCTCGAGGCGGAGCTGTTCGGTGCGGAAGCGGGCGCCTTTACCGGTGCGCAACGTGCGCGCACCGGGCGTTTCGAGGCGGCAAACGGGGGCACGCTGTTTCTCGATGAGATCGGCAATCTGCCCGTCTCAGGCCAGGTGAAGCTGCTGCGGGTGCTGGAAAGCGGCCAGTACGAGCCGCTCGGGTCAAGCCGGACCCGCCAGGCACGCGTGCGCATCGTCAGCGCCACCAATGCGGATCTGCGCGTCATGATGCGCGAAGGTCGCTTCCGCGAGGATCTGTTCTATCGGCTGAATCTCATCGAGATCAACGTGCCGCCGCTGGCAGCGCGTCCGGAGGACATCCTGCCGCTCGCCGAGCATTTTCTCGGTGGCGGTCTGCGACTCTCCGAGGAAGCGCGCGAGCTGCTGCTGCGCCATGGCTGGCCCGGCAACGTACGCGAGCTGCGTAATTCCATCGAGCGCGCCAAGCTGCTGGCACTCGAAGGCACCATCGAGGCCGCCGATCTGAACCTCTCTCCCGCCGGCGCGACGCCTGCACGCTCATCGGACGCGGCCGATGCGGGCGCGCCGGCCACCCCCGGAAGCGACAGCGCCGAGGAGAATCTCTCCCGCGAGCTGCTCGAAGCTCACCTGCAGCGCGCCGGCGGTAATATCAGTCGGGCAGCGCAGAGTCTGGGTTTGTCGCGTCAGGCGCTGTATCGCCGGCTCGAGCGCTTCGGGCTGCGTCCCTGAGCGCTTCGGGCATGTCCGCCTTTCAGGCGCGTCAGGCGCGGGACTCAGCGGCAGTGTCTGTCCCCGGGCCCGCAGACCACCCATGTATGCTCGTGGTAATAGCGGTGGTGAGGGCGATCGTAATAGCCCTCCCGCGGCTGGGCGACGATGCAGCCGGCGAGCACGCTGGTGAGCGCGTAGAGGCTCAGCAGTAGCGCTGCCTTGAAGATACCTGTTCGCTTCATGATGGGGACCTCCGGCCGAACAGCCCGGCGATGTTTATTTTGCTCCAATCCGAGCGCAGGATCGGGTCGCTACGGTACCGCCGGGATCGGTGCTGGCCGCTCGCGGCGGGGAGACAAGGCGCCCGTCCCCCGTAGGCCGATTCCGTGAGGCTGTCGGAGGGCGGCTGGAGTGCGTGTTCCATGCGGCTGCGACTGACGCTCGAGGCGCGACTGGCCGCGCTGCTGCTTGCCCTCATGCTGGCGGCCGCCGGCGTTGCCGCGACGCTCGAACATTACCTCGCAGGCAGGTCCCTGGGAGCCCTGGCCTGGACCGCGCTGGCGCTGGGGGCGCTCGCCGTGGCCGTCTGGGGTGCGCACCGCGCGCTGCGCCCGGT
>DATBPG010000275.1:0-2459 GCA_036561485.1 Steroidobacteraceae bacterium
GGTGCGCTGCTGGTGCTGATCATGACCGGCGTGAATCTCATGTCCGCACGCTCGTACGGTGAGTTCGAGTTCTGGTTTTCCTCCATCAAGGTCGCCGCCATCGTGCTGTTCATCGTGCTGGCAGGTGCCTTTGCGCTCGGCCTGCTGGGCGTACCTGCGCAGCGGGCAGCCCAGAATCTTGCCGGCACGGGCGGATTTCTGCCGCACGGCGCACTCGCGGTGCTGGCCGGAGTGACCACGGTGTTTTTCTCACTCACCGGCGCTGAGATCACCACGGTCGCTGCCGTCGAGTCGCGCGATCCGCAGCGCGCGCTCACGCGCATGACCACGGCGGTGATCTCGCGGATCCTGCTGTTTTACGTGGCGTCGATTTTCCTCATCGTCACGATCGTGCCGTGGAATCGGGTCGTACCCGGGGAGTCCCCCTTCACCCATGCGCTGGCGGTGATGCGCTTTTCGTGGGCCGGACAGGCCATGACGCTGATCATCCTGACCGCGGTGCTCTCCTGCCTGAACTCAGCGTTCTACGTGACCAGCCGCGTGCTGTTCACGCTGGCAGCCAATGGCGATGCGCCGCACTGGCTGGTACGCCTGAATGCGCGGCGCGTACCGGCGCGCTCGGTGATGATCGGCTGTGCAGCCGGACTGCTGGGCATCGGGGCGGCGACGTGGTCGCCTGCCGGGGTATTCGCCTTTCTCATCAATGCCTCCGGAGCTCTGATCGTATTCGTGTACCTGGCCACCGCCTGCTCGCAGATCCGCCTGCGGCGCGGTCAGCAGACACCGCCGCCGGTGCTCATGTGGCTCTTCCCCTGGGCCAGCGCGCTGGCAATCGCCGGCATGCTTGCGGTGCTCGCGGCGATGGCGTTGAGCCCTGGGCTCGCCAGCCAGTTCTATGTGAGCGTCGGGGCGCTGGCGGTTGCACTGGGCGCCTATGCGGTGCGAGCGCGGCGCCGCCGTGCACGTGCCTAACTGACGCGCCAGCGCCGCGCGTCCGTGGCCTCACCGACGTTCAGCGCCTGGCGCTGACGGATGCGGGCCGCATCCATCAGCATGCGGCCCGCCCAGCGATACACGTTGTTTTCCTTGACCGTACGGCGCATGAGGCGCATGCGCTCACGGCGCTGCTCGCGAGGCAGCTGCAGCGCGCGCAGGATCGCCGCGGCGGTCTCGCTGACATCGAACGGGTTGACCAGCAGCGCCTCCACCAGCTCGCGCGAAGCGCCCGTGAAGTTCGAGAGAATCAGCGTGCCGTCCTCATCGTCGCGCGCGGCGACGAATTCCTTGGCGACGAGGTTCATGCCATCGTGCAGGCTGTTGACGATGCAGAAGTCTGCAGCCCGATACAGCTCGAAAACCTGCTCGGGCGGCTGGTGGCGGCCGACCAGCACGATCGGCTTCCAGTCGGCGGTACCGAGGCGGGCGTTGATGCGCTCGACCTCGGCGAGCGTGCCCTGTTGCAGCTGCTGATAGGCGGGCAGCTTGCTGCGCGAGGGCGCTGCGATCTGCAGCAGCGTCACCTGGCCGCGCAGCTCCGGGTGCTGATCGAGCAGCAGCTCGAGCGCCTGACAGCGCTCGATGACGCCCTTGGTGAAGTCCCAGCGCTCCACGCCGAGCCCGAGCGCGACGTGCGCGCGAATGCCGAAGCGCTCGCGCACCTGCCGGCGGCACTGGGCGATCTCCGGCGCATGGGCGAGCCAGCGCGGCGGCCACTCGATCGAGATCGGATAGGCGTTGACGTGGCAGACGTGTCCCTGCAGCGCGACGGTCATGCGCTCCTGGTCGATCTGACATTCGATGAAACGGTCGACGGTGGAGAGGAAATTTTGACAGTGATAGAGCGTGTGGAAGCCCAGCACGTCGGCCATCAGCATGTTGGTGAGCATCTCGCTCTTCCACGGACACACGCCGAAGGTCTCGGCATTGGGCCAGGGGATATGCCAGAACAGCAGGATCGTCGCCTTGGGGCGGCGTGGCCGCAGCTGCCCGGGCAGCATGGCGAAGTGGTAGTCCTGGATGAGGATCACCGGATCGCGGCTGCCCCCCTCGTGTGCGACCGCCTCGGCGAACTTGCGGTTGACGGCGCGATAGGCGTTCCAGTCGTCCTCACGGAAGGTCGGGCGCACATAGGCGAGGTGGCACAGCGGCCAGAGCCCCTCGTTGGACAGGCCGTAGTAAAACCCCTCCTCTTCCTCGGCCGAGAGCCACACGCGCCGCAAGGTATAGCTCGGCTCCCCAGGGGGCACTGCGACCCGATCGTGCCGGTCTACCACTTCGCGGTCCGCCGGACCGCTGCCATGCGCGACCCAGGTGCCCGAGCAGGCGCGCATCACCGGCTCCAGCGCCGTCACCATGCCGCTCGCCGGCACCTGCACCATCACCGAGCCGCCCGGGGTGTAGTCGTGAATGTACGGCTCGCGGTTGGAAACCACGACCATGCGCGGGGAGTGCAGCTGTTC
>DATBPG010000276.1:0-16164 GCA_036561485.1 Steroidobacteraceae bacterium
AGCACATCGACCAGTATGTACGCGAGACGCTGTTGCAGCAGCGCTCGGACAAGGCGGGTTATCGCGTCAGCGACAAAGACATCGAGCAGGCCTATCAGAGTGAGCCTGCCTTCCAGGTCAACGGCAAGTTCGATGCGCGCGCGGCGCGTGCGGCGCTGCTGCAGGCGGGCATGACGCCGGAGGCCTACGAGGCCGATCGTCATCAGGCGCTGCGCGTGGCGCAGCTGACGCAGGGTATTCAGCTGTCGGACTTTTTGACGCCGACCGAGCTGGCGCGCATCTACGCCCTGGAGAACGAGCAGCGCGAAGTACGCTATGCGCTGCTGCCTGCAACACACTACGCCAGCGCGGTCAAAATCGATGACGCCGGCATCGCGGCGTGGTACCACGCGCATCAGAGCGACTATCTGAGCCCCGATTCAGTCGATCTGCAGTACGCGCAACTGACCATGGCCAGTGTCGAGGCTCAGGTTCCGGTGACTCAGGCGGATCTTTCGGCCTACTACGCGCAGCACAAGAGCTCCTACAGCCAGACCGAAATGCGCCGGGCGCATCACATCCTGATTTCCGTCGCCGATCCGAAGGATCCCAAAAGCGACGCGGCGGCGCGGGCCAAGGCGCAGGACATCCTCGCGCAGCTGAAGGCCGGTAAGGACTTCGGTGCGCTCGCCAAGAAGTACTCGGCCGATCCGGGCTCGGCGGCGCAGGGCGGAGACCTCGGCTGGGCCGAGCGTGGCACCTATGTGCCGGCCTTCGCGAACGCGCTGTTTGGAATGAAGCAGCCGGGCCTGTATCCGACGCCCGTCAAGACGCAGTACGGCTATCACATCATCCGCCTGGATGCGATCCGGCCGGCGCAGGTGCCCTCCCTCGATGCGGTGCGCGCGCAGGTGGAACAGCAGTATCGGCATGAACAGGCGAACGCGCTGTTCAGCGATAAGCAGGACCAGCTGCAGCAGGCGCTCGACAACGGTGCCAGCGATGTCGCGACCGTCGCGCACAAGTTCGGCCTGGATGCCGGGGAGATCAAGCAATTCACGGCCACCGCCGGGGGCGCGCCGCTGGGCAACAAACCGGAACTGCTCAGTGCGGTGTTCAGCGACGATGCGATCACCGGCGGGCGCATCGTCGGTCCGCTCGCGCTCGGTGACGATCGCGTGGTGGTCTTCAAGGTGCTCGCGCACCATCCACCCGCCCCGCAACCCATCGCGAGCGTGCGCCAGGAGATCGTCGACGCCATGACCAAGGCGCAGAGTTCGGCGGCGGCGCGTACGGCCGCTGACGCTGCGGTCAAGCGCCTGCAGCAGGGCGAGAGCTTCGATGCGGTCGCCAAATCCCTCGACGTCACGGCCATGCCCGCCGCCTACATCGGCCGCAATGACCCGCAGGTACCTGCGCAGGTGCGCGATGCCGCTTTCGCCACCCCGGGTCCGTCGGGCAAGCCGGTCTACCAGGCACTGACGCTCGACGACGGTGGAGCGGCGCTGTTCGCAGTGTCCGCGGTCAAACCCGGTCAACCGGGCGTCAACTCCAAGAACGACGAGCAGCTCGTCGACAGCTACATGCGGCGCGACAGCGAGGGCGAGATGTCCGCCTATGTGCTCGACCTGCAGCGTCGCGCCCACATCGAGCGCAATCCCGACGTCTTCCAGTAGGCTCGGGCCCGGCTTTCTGGGGCCGACTCCGGGTTGCCTCAGTGTTTGCCGGACTTCGGCGGAATCTTCTTCAGCAGCGGACTTGGCTTGGGGGCCGGCGCCTGCGGCGAGGCATGCGGGGCGCCCGGATGCTGGGCGGATTGGACCTGCGGATTCGCAAGCAGAGCGGTGCAGTCGGCGTTCTTTGCCAGCCCCGGGTCCACGAATGCCAGGATGGCCGCCGCGGGTGTGGCGATCACGCCGAGCGCTGCGGCGGCTCCGGCCTGCGCCAGCAGGCCCCCCGCCTTTACACCGAACGCGGGTTTGGTGAAGGTGCCATCGATGACGATGGGCGCGTAGAGATGAAACAGGGCAAATTTTTTCGGATGCCCGGTCAGCGTTAGATCCAGTTTTTCGGTATCGAGGTTGACGCTACCGCGGCCGTCGACCCGTACCGCGTCGGTGCTGAGGACGAACTGCTGCACCTGGGCCAGCCCCTGATGCACCGCGAAGGCCGCGATGGCGCAGTGGATGCTGGTCTGTTTCTGATTTCCGCTCACCAGCAGTCCCAGGCCGCGCGCCACGTTGACACCGGTGAACTGGGCGAAAGCTTCGCGTACGGCGCCCTGGGGAATAACCGCAGTGAACAGCCCGTTCGCGTGGCCGAAGATGTCCTGTACGCTGTTGCCCTCGCCCTTGAGCTGCAGGCGGCTCTCGAGCACCCCTTCGATCGGTGACTGGGGCATCTTGGCCGGACGGAACTGCGAGAGCCGCACATCGCGCAGCCGCAGGTCCAGCGCCGTAACGGCCGGTTTGGGCCGCGTGTCGATGCGCACCACCCCGCTCAGCTGACCCTGGGGCAGCGTCAGCTGCAGCGGATCGAGCGACAGCTGCGCATCATTGACGTTGACGCCGAGGTCGAGCGCCTTGAGCGGCAGCTTCGAGGTCTTGATGCTGTCGGCATGCAGGCGCACCTTCGCATCCATCTCGCGCAGCTCAGTGAACTGGAACTGGTATTTCGGCAGCAGCCCCTGCGCGGTCTTGTTGGCCTTCGGGGCCTTGAGGGCGGCCTGACCCCCCGGCTGATTCGGGACACCGGCACCCACGGAGGGCGCCAGGTCCGCCAGATCGAAGGAGTGCGAGACCAGGTTCGCCGTCAGGCGCGGCGTGGCTGCCGCGGCGTCCACGGCAACGTCACCGGACAGGTCGCTGTTGCCGACCGTCGCCTGCAGCTGCCTGAGGGAGAAGTGCTCATCATCGTTGCGCAGGCGGCCCGAGACGTGAAAGGGCGGCGTGAAGGGCATGGCCAGCCCCGTCAGGTAGTACAGACCCCCCAGGTTGTCGCCACGGATGTCCAGCGCTGCGCCGAAGTGCGCAAAGTCGAACGGCTTGTCGATCTGACCGTTTGCCGAGACGCTCAGAGGCCCGGCCACCACGCGGGCGTTGAAGTGATACGGCTGATCGAGCCGCAGATTGAACAGCGCGCTGCCCTCGAAGGTGAGCTGAAAGGCTTTGCCGTTGAGTGTGCCCTGGCCCTGCACGCGCAGTGGCTCCAGGTCCGGATGCGCCGCATGCTCGTTGGCGACTACGCCGCCCTGAAAGCTGAGCTTGCGGATCGCATCGGACATGTTGATCGAGCCGCCACGCATGCTGAAGAGATTGACTGCGGGCAGGCGCAGCGGCTTGGCTGGTTTTTTCGGCTGCGGCTTGTGGGCGGCGGAGTTGAACTGCCAGTTCTCGCGGCGCTGGGCGTCGCGTTCCAGGTCGAGCTGCGGGTCGTCGATCTGCAGCTGCGAGAGCACCAGGCGCCCGCGCAGCAGCTGCCAGGGCTCGATGCCGACGGTGATGCTGCCGACGCGTGCCAGGTAGGGATGCCGCGCCTGCGCCCAGGCGGTATTGGCTACGCGCAGGTCGCTGATGGTCAGCGTCGGGGACCAGCGCAGCAGATGCGCGGACAGCCGGCCTATCTGGACCTGCCGGTGCAGGGTGCGGGTGGCGATGCGCGAAGCGGGGCCGGCCAGAAAGCCCCACTGGAACAGCCACAGGAACAGCAGCAGTGCCACGAGGATGGCCAGCACGATCAGCGCCGTGCGCGCCACATGCCGCGGCAGCCGCCGCCATGGTGAGGGGGCGCTGCGGCTCGGTGAAGCCGATGAGAGCGGGCTCGGCACGGTGCATAGAGCCTAGGGCCGTGCGGGGCGCAGCTGACGCAGCCAGCGCCGCTGTGCGCTGTCGTCCGCTGCCTACCGGGCTCGGGGCGCGACCCTAGTCGCCGCTGCCCTCGGGAAAGCTCATGCCGACGGTGCTGAAGCCATTGTCCACGTACAGCACCTCGCCGGTGATGCCGGCGGCCATGTCCGAGCACAGGAAGGCCGCCGCGTTGCCCACATCCTCGATCGTGACATTTCGCCGCAGCGGGGCGACCTGCGCGACGGTGGCGAGCATCTTGCGAAAGCCGCCGACGCCGGCCGCAGCCAGCGTCTTGATGGGCCCTGCGGAGATGGCATTGACGCGGATGCCCTGGGGCCCGAGGTCCCCGGCGAGGAAGCGCACGCTGGACTCCAGACTCGCCTTGGCCAGGCCCATGACGTTGTAGCTCGGCATCGAGCGCACCGCCCCGAGGTAGGAGAGGGTCAGCAGGGCGCCGGGGCGCCCGCTCATCAGCGGCAGCGCGCCACGCGCCAGCGCCGTGAAGCTGTAGCTGGAGACCTCGTGCGCCTCGCGAAAGGCGGCACGCGAGGTGCTCGCGGTGTAGCCGCCCGACAGCGCCTCGCGCGGCGCAAAGGCGACGGCATGCACCAGCACGTCGAGCTGTCCCCATTCGCGCCGCAGCAGCTCGAAGGCGGCATCGATCTGTGCATCGACCTGTACATCAAGCGGCAGGGTGAGCTTCACGCCCAACTGGGCCGCCAGGGGCTCCACGCGCTCGCGGAATTTGTCATTCGCATACGAAAGCGCGAGTGTCGCGCCCTGTGCATGCATCGCCTGGGCGATGCCCCAGGCGATCGAGCGTTCGGTGGCGACCCCGACGATCAGCGCACGCTTGCCTGACAGAATACCCACGCGATGACCAGGCGGCCGGGCTCAGCTGCGTGTCTTGACGAAGGCGACGAGCACCTGGCCGGGACGCAGGTTGTGAGCCTTGCCGCCGAGCCCGTTCCAGGCCAGCAGGTCATGCACGGTGACCTGCAGCAGGCGCGCGATGCCATAGAGGGTATCGCCCCGTCGCACCACGTAGCTCAGCCGGCGACTCGCCCCGCTGGTGCTGGCCGCCAGCCCCGAGGCGTGGCCGGCGCGTGCATGCGAGCTGACACTCTCGCTGCCCTCCGTGTCGCGCGTAGGGCGCAGGCTGTAGCGTGCCCCGACGCGCAGGCGCTGGCCGGAGTGCAGATGATCATCGGGGCTCATGCCATTGAGCTCGGCGAGCGTATTGACGTCGGTGCCCAGCCGCTGCGCGAGGCTATAGAGGGTATCGCCCCGGTGCACGATGTGAATGCGCGGGCGGCGATGGCCACGGCGATAGCGCCGCGCCGGGGAGTCCGCCAGAAGTGCCGCACGCGCGACCTTCTCGGGCAGCTGGATGTTACGGGAGGGCACGCGCAGCTGCGCATCGATCACGGGGCGGTCGCTCGGGGAGAGATCATTGAGCTCGCGGATGACCTCGGGGGTCGTGCCGTAACGGCGCGCGATGCTTGCCACGGTGTCGTGGCGGCGCACGGTGTAGTGATCCACATCCATGCGCTGATCGGCAGTCAGCTGGGCGAGGGTCTGCTGCAGGCCCTCGGCCGCATCCGCCGGCACCAGCAGGCGGTAGGGCGGTGTCGGGTCGGTCGCCCAGCGCTGGTATGCCGGATTGAGCTCGTAGATGTCGTCCACGCTGATGTTGGCGATCTGCGCGACGACCTTCAGTGCGATCTGTCCGCCGGTGTCAACCTGCACGAAGTAGGGTTCGTTGGGCAGCCCCTCCAGCGTCAGCCCATAGCGCGCCGGGGTCGCGACGATGCGTCGCATCGCCAGCAGCTCCGGCACGTAGCCGCGCGTCTCGGTGGGCAATTTCAGGTGCCAGAAGTCGGTCGGCAGGCCGCGGCGCTCGTTACGCTCCACGGCACGCATGACGGTGAGCTCGCCGCAATTGTAGGCGGCAATGGCCAGCAGCCAGTCGCCGTTGAATTCATCGTGCAGGGCCTGCAGATAGTCGAGCGCCGCGCGCGTGGCTTCGATCGGGTCGCGCCGCCCGTCGTACCAGTAATCCTGCTTCAGGCCGAAGCGTCGCCCGGTATCGGAGATGAATTGCCACAGCCCCGCGGCCCTGGCGCGCGAATAGGCATACGGCTCGAAGGCGCTTTCGATGACCGGCAGCAGTGCCAGCTCGCGCGGCATATTGCGCTGCTCGAGCTGGCCGACGATGTAGTAGAGCCAGAGCGAGGCGCGGCTCCAGGTGCGTTGCAGGAAGTCCGGATGATTGGCAAACCAGTTGACCTGGCTGTCGATCGCAGGCTCATCGACATCCTCGAGCATGAAGCCGGCGCGGATGCGATCGAACAGTCCGTCGGGCTTGGCGGTGACAAGGCTGTCAGGCGGCGGCCCATCGGAGGCGGGCCCATTGAGCGCATCGACACTCGCGGCGTCGGCAGCCGCGGAGCTGCCCGAATCGCTGCCCGCCTGGGCGCTATCCGCGTCCGCCGGTCCCGCAGGCGGCGGGCTCGCGCTATCCGATGCCGCGTCCGGGACAGCGGCGGGGGTGGTCGGGCCGGCGACTGTGGCGAGCGGGCCACGGGCGGCTTGCGGGGTGGTACGGGAGACATGGACCGGGGGGGCGAGATCCGGCCCTGACGGCCGGTGCGCGCAGCCACTCAGCAGGGCCAGGGATGCGCCCGCGAGGGCCAGCAGGACCGCCGCAGGCGGCAGTGGGATCGATCTCGCTCGACTCAACTTGCACCCCGCAGCGGGTTTTGTGACGTGGTACGGTTAGCAGCGGCCAGTTGCCGGGTTCCACTGTGCAACTTCCGGGACCGGCGGCAGAAATTTAACCCTGAAGGTCACACGATTGCCAGCGTTTTGGAACGACCCCGTCACATTCGGTACATAACATGACGGACTTGCTCTCGGTACTTCATCAATGGCAGGCCGGTCGGCTGGGCACGGCGCTGATCCAGGCTGAGGCAAGGCTGCTGGCCGACACCTTCGATGATGTCTTCGGGCTCGAGCTGGTCCAGCTCGGGACCTGGGGTGTGGGACGGGAGCTACTGGCCCATGCGCGCATCTGGCGCCAGAGCGTGGTCGCCGATGCCGAAGCACCTGCCGGCGGGGACCTGGTGGCAAGTCTTGCCCACCTGCCGATCGTCAGTGGCTCGGTGGATGCGGTGCTGCTGCCTCATACGCTGGAGGTCGCGTCCGATCCGTATGCAGTGCTGCGCGAGGCCGATCGAATACTGGCGGCCGAGGGCCAGCTCATCGTGCTGGGGTTTCGGCCGCAGAGCCTCTGGGGGCTCGCTTGCGCCGCCTCGCGATCGGGTTTTCCGCCGGGGCTGCGCCGCACGCTCTCGGGCGTGCGGGTGCGCGACTGGCTGCGCCTGCTCAGCTACGAGATTGTCAGCGTGCGGCCTTATCTCTACCGCCTGCCGCGCTCGCCGCGCGCGGGCATCGAATCGGCCATTCCCAGCATTCTGCGGCGTGGCTGGTTCTTCCCGTTTCCGGCTGGCGCCTACGTCATCAAGGCGCGCAAACGCGTCTACACGCTCACTCCGATCCGGCCGCGACTGCGCGAGTGGCGCACGGTCATCGGCATGGGTGGACTGGTCGGGCCGCGCATTTGACGGCCGCGATGTCTGAGCGTGGGCCAGCCGGGCAAGCCCTGCAAGAGGACGAAAGTCCCGGGCCGGCGGGTCCGTCCGATCCGGTGCAGATCTACACCGACGGGGCCTGCCGCGGCAATCCGGGGCCGGGCGGATGGGCGGCGGTGCTCAGCGCGCGCGGGCAGGAGAAGGAGCTCTCGGGTGCCGAGAGTCACACCACCAACAACCGCATGGAGCTGCAGGCGGTGATCAGCGCGCTGCAGGCGTTGAAGCGGCCGGTGGATGTGCGCCTGTATACCGATTCGCAGTACGTGCGCAACGGCGTGCTCACCTGGCTGCCGCAGTGGAAGGCGCGCGGCTGGACGACCGCGGATCGCAAACCCGTCAAGAACCGCGACCTCTGGGAGGTCCTGGATGTCGAGGCCGCGCGCCATCGCATCGAGTGGCATTGGGTGCGCGGCCACTCCGGGGTTGCCGGCAACGAGCGCTGCGATGCCCTGGCCAACGCCGCGATCGACGCCATGCTTGCGGTAGACTCGCGCCTGTCTGCCCCCTGAGCCGCGAGCCGTCCCGACGCATGCGACAGATCGTCCTGGATACCGAAACCACCGGACTCACCCTGGCCGAAGGCCACCGCATCATCGAGATCGGCTGTGTCGAGATCGTCAATCGCCGGCACACCGGGCGGCATTTCCATCGCTACCTGAATCCTGAGCGCGAGGTCGATGCCGGTGCGATCGCCGTGCATGGGCTGACACGCGAGCGGCTCGAGAGCTCCCCGCGCTTCGCCGAGATCGCCGCGGAGCTGCTGGAGTTTCTGCGCGATGCGGAGCTCATCATCCACAACGCCGAGTTCGACTGCGCCTTCCTCGACATGGAGCTCGGGCGCCTCGCGCGCCTGGCCGCCGCGGGCGAGACGGCCGCGGGCCAGACGGCCGCGGGCGCACCGGCGAGCGTGCGTGCACTCTGTCGGGTGCTCGATACGCTGACGCTGGCACGTGAGCGCCACCCGGGCCAGCGCAACAACCTCGATGCGCTCTGCAAGCGCTACGGCATCGATAACACGCAACGCGATCTGCACGGAGCATTGCTCGACGCGCAGCTGCTGGCGGACGTGTACCTGGCCATGACCGGCGGGCAGAGCCTGCTGGCGCTCGAGCAGGAGGTGCGCGTCGATGGCTTCGATGCCGGTGAGCCGTCCTTCCTGCCGCTGAGCCGCCCCGCCGAGGCGCTGCGCGTCATCGAGGCCACGGACGAGGAGCTCGCGGCACACGCCGCGCTGCTGCAGGTGTTGCAGAAGGCCAGTGGGGGCCACTGCCTCTGGCTTGCCATGCCGGCACAGGCCTGAAGCCCGGCCTGAGCGCACAGCGCCAGTGCCCCGGCGCCTGCCGGCGCCTTGGTACAATCGGGGCCCACCCAGGAGGCGTCCATGACCGACCCGCAGCGTTCCGGTACCGACTGCGCCGCCTGGCCGGAGCTGGCGGGGTTGGCTCGAGAGCTGCTGTCCACCCCGACCCGCGAGCTCTTCGCGCGTGATGCGCAGCGCTTCGAGCATTGCAGCGTCCAGGGCGCGGGACTGGTGCTCGATTATTCGCGCCAGCGTGTGGACGGGCGCGTCGTCGATGCGCTCACGGCGCTGGCCGACCAGCTGCAGCTGCGCTCGCGCATCGCGGCGATGTTCGCCGGCGAGCCGATCAACAGCACCGAGGGCCGCGCGGTGCTGCACACGGCGCTGCGCCGATCGGGCGATGCGCCGCTGCGCGTGGGCGGGCAGGACATCAACGCGCTGGTGATGCATGAGCGCGAGCGGATGCTGCATTTTGCGGAGGCCGTGCGCGGCGGCTCGATCCGCTCGAGCACCGGCGAGCCCTTCGAGCTGGTCATCAGCATCGGCATCGGTGGATCGGATCTCGGGCCTGCGATGGCGGTGCAGGCACTGCGAGCCTACACCGGCGGTGCGCCGCGCGTGGCCTTCGTCTCCAACGTCGATGGCTGCGAGCTCTCCGACCTGCTCGAGACCGCCACCGCGGCGCGCACGCTGTTCATCGTGTGTTCCAAGACTTTCACGACGCTCGAGACCCTCACCAATGCACGCACGGCACGCGCCTGGGTGCTGGCGCGGCTCGGGCAGGGGGCTCTGCCGCAGCATTTTGCGGCCGTGTCGGTGAACACCGCGGCGATGGATGCGTTCGGGGTGCACCCCGAATACCGCTTCCCGATGTGGGACTGGGTCGGCGGGCGCTACTCGATCTGGTCGGCGATCGGTGTGTCGCTCGCGATCGCGATTGGCCGTGCGAACTTCGAGGCCTTCCTCGCCGGGGGACGCGAGCTCGATGAGCATTTTCGCAGCGCGCCCTGGCGCGAGAATCTGCCGGTGCTGGCGGGCCTGCTGTCCGTGTGGAACATCGACCTGCTGGAATTGCCGACGCTGGCGGTGCTGCCGTATGACTCGCGTCTCGCGCGTCTGCCGGCCTACCTGCAGCAGCTCGAGATGGAGAGCAATGGCAAGCACGTGAAGCTCGATGGCAGTGCGACGACGCTGCCGACGTGCGCGGTGATCTGGGGCGAGCCGGGCGACAACGCGCAGCATTCCTTTTTCCAGCTGCTGCATCAGGGCACGCAGCGCGCGGCGCTCGATCTGCTGCTGCCGATCAACTCCTCCTGCGACAAGCAGGCCCAGCAGAATCTGGCCATTGCCAGCTGCCTGGCGCAGGCCGAGGCTTTCGCGCTCGGGCAGGATGCCGCGCAGGTGCGCAGCGAGCTCGCGCAGCAGAAGCTGCCCGAGGCGCGCATCCAGGCGCTGATTGCGCACAAGATCCACGAGGGCAGCCGGCCGCTGTCGCTGTGGATGTTCGAGCAGCTCGATCCGAGGACCCTCGGGCGGCTGATCGCGCTCTACGAGCATCGCGTGTTCGTCGAGAGCGCCGTGTGGGGCAATAACGCGTTTGACCAGTGGGGGGTGGAGCTCGGCAAAAAGCTCTGCGAGCGCTTCATCCCCTTCGTCGAGCACCCTGGCGAGGCCGGCGGACAGAGCAGCTCGCTGCGTGGCGCGCTCGGGTGGGTGCAGCGCTGGCGACACGGCGGCGGATGAGTGCCGCCGTTCACAGCGTCGCGGTCCTGCGTCCCAATCACCGATTGGGTAACACGCTGCTGCTCATGCCGCTGGTGCAGGAGCTGCAGGAGCGCTTTCCTCACGCCGAGATTACGGTGGTGAGCGGCTCAGGGGCGGCGCCCGGCCTGTTTCGCGCCTACGAGCGCGTGTGCGCAACACACTATCTGCCGCCGGTTCGCCCGCGTGAGTGGGGCAAACTGCTGCGAACGCTGCGGGTGCTGCGCCACAGTTCCTTCGATCTGGCCATCGATCCGATCGTACGCTCGCGCATGGGACGCTTCCTGCTGCGTCATGTGCCGGCGCGCGAGCGGGTGGGATTTCTCTGGGGCGACGCGCGGCGCGATCGCGTGCTGACACACCCGGCCGATCCGCGCCGCGCACCCGTGCATTTCGCTCAATCGCCCATCTGGCTGCTGCGCACGGCGTATTTCGCTCAGGACCCTGCCCATGAGGTGGCGCCGCGGCCGATGGACCTGCGCCTGAGCGAGGAGGAGCGCCATCACGGCGCGCGCCGGCTCGCGGCGACGCTCGGCAGCGCTGCAGCGCCAGGCTCCGCGGAATGGCGTGCAAGACCGAAGGTCGGGCTGTTTGCGAACGCGACGGGGGACAAGCTCTATCCACTGTCCTGGTGGCGGCAGCTCATCGGCTGCTTTCGTGGCTCACACATCCAGTTGCTGGAAATCATTCCCGAGGACACCCGGCCGCGGCTGGCCGCCGAGATTCCGGGTCTCTACACCCCGGACCTGCGGCTGCTCGGCGCAACGCTCGCCGCGACGTCGCTGCTGGTGGTGGCCGATGGCGGCGTCATGCACCTGGCCGAAGCGGCCGGGGCGCCGGTGCTGGGTCTGTTTCGCACCACGCAGCCCTCGCAGTACGCGCCGCTGCGTGCCGGCAGTGAGGGGCTCTGGGCGCGCGATCTGAGCCCCGAAGCGGTCGCTGCGCGCATGCGCGAGCTGCTGTTCGGCGCCGCCGGGCGCGCGGCGGGTTGAAGCGGGCGTGATAAGGCTGCGGGCGTATGCAGGCCCCAGCCCGCCGGGCGCGGGCAATGCGCCTCAACGGCGCATCTGCAGGAACTCGCCCTGAAACAGGCCCTCAACGCTGTCGAGCTCGATGATCAGCGGCACACCCTTCTGCTCGGGGTCGCGAGCGCGCTCGCCCGCGGGTGCACTGTCGTACACCCGGCGTCGCTCGGCGTCGGAGTTGTCGATGCGAGCGCGGCCGCGGAAGCTCAGAAACGAGCGCGGGGCAGTGGGGTCGCCATAGAGCGCCACGATGTGCTCGTGGCCGGCGCGGACGGCCTTGAGAATGCCGCTGTCCGGATTGCGCACCCAGATGGCCAGCGCCGTGTCGCTGTGGGGCTGCAGACTGCCGCGAAAGGATATCTGCGGGTGCCCCTGCGGGTCGGTGTACGCAACGCTGATCGGGCGACCGCGATCGAAGGCCGTTTTGACGAGCTCCTGCAGCGTCGTGCTGAGCTTGAGCTCGCGGGGTGCTTTGGGATCGGTCGCTGGACTCATGCAGTGTCTCCTGTCGAGAAAAGCCTCTAGAGATAGGGATCGGCCGCGGCAAGATGGCGGCTCACGTAGTCGGCCACGCCCGCCTCGAGGCTCGTGAATGGGCGGCGATAGCCTGACTCACGCAGGCGCTGCATGCGCGCCTCGGTGAAGTACTGGTAGCGACTCTGCAGCGTCTCGGGCATGTCGATGAACTGCACGTTGCACTGACGCTCGCAGGCGGCGAACAGCGCCGCGGCCAGGTCGAGCCAGCTGCGCGCCTGGCCGGTGCCGACGTTGAAGAGCCCGCTGACCTGCGGCTCGGCCAGCAGCCATTCCATGACGTCGATGCAGTCGCGCACATAGATGAAGTCGCGCAGCTGGCCGCCGTCGGCGTAGTCGGAGCGGTAGCTGCGAAACAGCTGCAGTGCCTCGCCGGCCCGGGCACGGACGAAGTTGCGCGCGATGACGCTCTGCATGCTGCCCTTGTGGTATTCGTTCGGGCCGTAAACATTGAAGAACTTCAGACCCACCCACTGGGGGGGCAAAGCGGCGCCTTCGCGCACCAGACGCGCAATGCGCCGGTCCACCACATGCTTGCTCCAGCCATAGGCGTTGAGCGGGCGCAGTGTGGCCAGGGCCTCGCAGCGGCCGTCATCGTCAAAGCCGGCGCTGCCATCCCCATAGGTCGCGGCCGAGGATGCGTAGATGAAGCGCACCTGGTGCTCGGTGCACCACTGCAGCAGCTCCAGAGTCGAGCGGATATTCCAGTGCGCGAGCCGCTCGACGTCACTTTCAGTGGTGGTACTGATGGCGCCCATGTGCAGCACTGCCTGCAGGGGGGCCGGGGGACGGGCGAGCCATTGGGATAACGCCTCGGGCGCCACCACGGCGGCGAGCTCGTGGTGCGCAAGATTGCGCCAGCGCTCATCGTGCCCCAGCCAGTCGCAGACCGCCACGGCCTCGCCGCGCGCCGCCAGGCGCGCGGCCAGATTCGAGCCGATGAAGCCGGCACCGCCGGTGACGAGGTACATACTGGATGGGTGGCGCGATGTATCGGGCAGATCGCCGGGATTATCGCCTATCTGGGCGCCGCCGGTGGCGGGAGCCTCTCGATGATCTGTGCAGCCTCGAGCAGGTCGGAAGCGAAGTGATCCGCGGGCACGCTTGATGCGCTCGGGCAAGGCGCCATCTGCGAGGCGGTTTCGGGCACCAGTCGTATCGTCGTGGCGCCGATGCGCCGGCCGAGCTCGATATCGCTGTCGCGATCGCCAATCATCACGGCAGCGGCAGGATCGAAGTGCAGCTCCTGCGCGGCCTGGCGCACCAGCTCGACCTTCGGCTTGCGGCAGGCGCAGTTTTCATCGGGGCGGTGCGGGCAGCTGTAGATGCCCGCGAGCTCCGCGCCGGCCTCGCGCACCATCTGGGTGAGGCGCGCATTGATCTCACGCAGGCGCTCGAGCGAGAAGAGGCCGCGTCCCACGCCCGACTGATTGGTGATGATGACGAGCCGGTAGCCGCGCTCGTGCAGGCGCCGCAGCCCCTCGGCGGCCCCGGGAAGAAATTCCAGTCCTGCCGGATCGGCCAGATAGTCGCGATCGATGACGAGGGTGCCATCGCGATCCAGCAGCACGACGCGTTCGACGCTCTGAGCACTCGCCACAGCGATCAGCGCTGCAGCGCCGCCGTCATGCGCTCGATGGTGCCGGTGGTGCTGTGCGCGGGCACCAGATCGATGAGCAGGACTTTGCCGCCTCGCTGCAGTACCCGGTCCGCGCCCACGACCGTATCCACCCGGTAGTCGGCCCCCTTGATGAGCACATCCGGTGCCAGGGCATCGATCAGCTCGAGTGGGGTGTCCTGCGGAAAGATGACCACCGCATCGACGGATTTCAATGACGCCAGCACCGTTGCCCGTGCCGCCTCGCCCTGCACGGGACGACCCGGACCCTTGAGCCGCCGCACCGACAGGTCGGAATTCAGGCCCACCACCAGACGATCGGCGCTGGCGCGGGCCTGCTCGAGCAGGCTGACGTGTCCGGGATGCAGCAGGTCGAAGCAGCCGTTGGTAAAGGCGATCCTGAGGCCGCGCTCGCGCCAGCGGGCCACGACTTGGCCGACGGACTCGAGCGTGAAGTGCTTGGGCAGCCCCTGGCCGTCCGCCCCAGGGCCCCCCAGCGTCTCAAAGGCTGCGAGACCCAGTTGTTCCAGGTGGACGATGATCTCGCCGGTCGTGACCGTGGCGGTGCCGTGCTTGCCCACTACGATTGCCGCGGCGATGTTGGCCAGGCGCGCGGCATCGTGCAGCGCTGCGCCTCGGGCCATGCCGAGCGCCATGACGGCGGCGGCCGTATCGCCCGCGCCTGAAACATCGAACACTTCACGCGCGGTGGTGCGCATGTGCTGCGCGGACCCGTGGGCGGGAATGATCGACATGCCATCCGCGCCGCGCGTGACCACGAGCGTGTCGCAGATGCCCTCGGCAAGAATCGCGCGCGCCCCGGCGAGCACCGCCTCGTCGCTGCCGCAGGCCTGGCCGCAGGCCACTTCGAGCTCATGGCGATTGGGCGTCAGCACGGCGGCCCCGCGATACTTGGCGAAGGTGCGGCTCTTGGGATCCACCAGCACCGGGCGCCCGGCACTGCGCGCCGCTGCAATCAGCGCGGCGGTGACTTCGTCCGAGAGCACCCCCTTGGCATAGTCCGAGAGCACGACGACATCGGTCTGCGCCAGTGCGGCCTCGAAGCGCTCGAGCAGGGCGTGGGCGACGGGCGCCGCGAGCGGTGCGCGGTCTTCCATATCGGTACGCAGGATCTGCTGGCGATCGGCGATATGACGCGTCTTCAGCGTCGTCGGGCGTGCCGCATCGACGATCAGCTCGGGGCGGATCGTGGGCAGCGAGGCGAGCTGCTGGCGCAGCTCATCGGCGGCTGCATCGGCGCCGACGACGCCCAGCAGGACCGCCTGCGCGCCGAGAGTGGCCACGTTGCGAGCGACATTCGCGGCCCCTCCCGGCATGACCGCGGTGCGGCCGATGGTCATGACCGGCACCGGGGCTTCGGGCGAGATGCGCTCGACCGAACCATAAATGAACCGATCCACCATGAGATCGCCGACCACGAGCACGCGTGTGCGGTGGAAGGAGTCGAGCAGGTCCCAGAGATCGAGCGCGCTCATGGACCCTGGACGGGCATCAGACCCAGGCGCTGTTCGAGCGCCTTGCAGAGCATGTGGCCGAGCATGATGTGCATCTCCTGGATGCGCGCGGTGGTGCGGGAGGGCACGACCAGCATCGCGTCGCAGAGCGCGGCGAGCTCGGGGGCAGGGGCGCCGGAGGCCGCAGTCGTGCTGCCTGCAGAGCCTGACGAAGAGCCTGACGTGGGCCGAAGCGCGCCGGTGAGGGCGCTCGTTGCCAGGCCGCGGGCGCGGGCGACGGCAAGCGCAGCGAGCACATTCGGGCTGCGACCGGAGGTCGTGATGCCAACGGCTACATCGCCCGGACGCCCCAGGGCTTCGACCTGCCGGGCGAATATCTGCTCGAAGCCCATGTCGTTGGCGCCGGCGGTGAGCGCGGAGGTATCGGTATTCAGGGCCATGGCGGCGATCGCCGGGCGGTCGGCCTGATAGCGGATCACGAGCTCGGCGGCCAGGTGCTGGGCGTCCGCTGCGCTGCCGCCATTGCCGAAGAACAGCAGCTTGCCGCCGCCGCGCACGGCGCGTTCCCAGAGCGTCAGCACCGCGCCAAAGGGGCCGGCGAGCTGGGGGACCAGCGCCTCGAAGGCATCACGATGTTCGTCCGTCTCACGGCGCAGGAAGGCCGCGAGGGCGTGCGAAGAGGAAGAGTCATCTGCGGGCTGTGCGGACATGCGCCATGAATGATAAGCCACAAGCCCTTGTCCGGGCAGCAACTGCAGCCGCCGGATCAGCTTGAATGAGCACCAGGGCTCGCGAATAATCGCGCTTCGATATGCCGCCGCCGCCAAAACAGCAGGGTCGTCCGCGACCGGTCGTCATTCAGGCGGGAGGCATCGGCGATATGGTCATGGTGACGCCGCTGATGGCCTGTCTGCACGAGCGCTACGGCAAGGCCCCTTACCTTGCCTGCAGCCACGCCGGGGTGCCCGAGGCGC
>DATBPG010000277.1:0-11658 GCA_036561485.1 Steroidobacteraceae bacterium
ACACCATGTTCCCCGAGTATCAGGACGCCATCGTGAAGCTGCCGCCCAATCCTCCGATCAAGCAGGTCGAGCAGCAGGAAGCGCAGCAGGACCACGAGGACGCCAACCTCTAGCTGAAAAGCACACTCCTGAGGACGTCCATCTCTTCCAGTGGACAGTCCTGATCGCCGGTAGATGCCGCTGCCGCTGTGGCGGCGGAAGAAGATCCACGCTGCATCGCTTGACCGAGCTCGCACTGAAAGCGCGCGCCTACAGCCAAAACCGGGGTGAAGGGCCGACTGCGGTGTTCTAATCATGCCGCGAGTCGCGTCAAGTCAGATGGGAGGGAATAAATGATAATGGTCAGGCGAATGCTTGCCGCTGGGGTGCTGGTCCTGCTTCTGCCCGTGGCCGCCCGTGCCCAAAGCAGTTACTGCTCCGCCCCCGCCGGATACTTCGCCACCCATTGCTTCGGCACGATGTGCGAGTACACAACCAATGCCTTGTACGATGGCTCCATCGGCCCAAGCCTTCAGGTGTCGACGAACGGCCTGAACTGCGCGCCGCTGTCTAAGTGGCCCTACTACCAACTGACATCGCAGCCCGGCACTGTCCCGGCCAGCCTGCAGGTTGGTCCCCCGGCCGCAGTTGCACCGAACCCGGCACCCGAGATTTCGGCCGATGACGCGCTGACGGGACTGACCCTGATGGCGGGGCTGGTCCTCGTGGGGCGAGGGCGCAGGCTGACGCGGTAGACGCCGCCGGCCATTACACGACCGCGACGACCTTTCCTTCGACCCGGCACTCGCCCGATCGCGAGGCCTGGACCAGGAGAAGCTAAAGGCGCTGCTGGCAGAAGACGCCAGGCACGGGCCTGTTCCAGCAGCCTAGTTGATATCCGCAATGGGCGGCGATGTCTCGCTGGGAGCGAGTGCGACGGCCCCGGGATGCAGTGCAGCGGGCTTGGCCTCGCCGGTCGCCAGACAATGCGCATTGTGCGGATGCACCTGGCACCAGCCGATATAGCGCACGGAGCCATCGCTGCTCACCAGGTCTCCCTGCTCGCCGTGGTAGCCGCTGCTGCCCATCGCCAGCATGCATCCCGAAAGGTTCAATGCCGCAATCAGGGTTGCAGTCGCGATCAGTGAATTCTTCATGGCAGTACCTCTTGACTGCCACGTTAAGGCGGGGCTGTGATTCGGGCCAGAGTGCAACCGCCCGATTGCTGCGCGGACGCCGCGAGCGCGCTCGTAAGACATGCCTGAATCATAGCCGCTGAAGCGCTCCCGAAGTCGGTGGAATCGGGGCGTCGGGGTGCTTCTTCCTACATCTGCCTCGGTCGCCAATACCTCTGAGCTGCGACAGCCCGCGCGCACGACTCTCTTATGCAAAGTCTGCCGGCATTATGAAAAGCGACACCCGAGGACGGCGGAAACCGAAGGCCGCCACGGCGCGCCGGATCGTTAATCAGCGGTTCAGCTTCGCGGCAATCTGCCGGCTCTGCGCCGAGAGGCGTAGAGCAGTGCGTAGGCGATCGCATTCACGGCGGCGAGCCCCGCGCCGAGGGCGATCTGGGCGGCGCGCGTGAGGCCTGTGGGGTAGAGCGCGGCACCGAGGTAGTGCGCGAGATAATCGCCGCCGTAGGTAGGCTCGCCACTTGCGGCGCGCAGCTGGTTCTCGAGCGGGGTGAGCGGACAGATCCAGCCGGCAAACTCAACGCTGCAGCCCCACAGCAGGCAGGGCAGATGCAGCCACATCAGCGCACGCCAGCGCAGCGCCAGGAAGCCGCCGATCACCGTGAACAGTGCAAAGCAGCCGTGAGCGAGCAGGACCAGATCGACCAGTGCCCCCACGATGCATCAGCGGGAGCCAGTGGTCTTGGGAAATTCCCCGTTGAGCTCGAAATCTGCAATGCCCTCGTCATGCGCAACGCAAGCGGTCCTGTAGTGAAGATCGCGCGCGCTGTAATCGCTCGTCACGACCGGCTTGATCTGCTGCAACAGTTCGCACTCCCCATAGCCGACCCAGATGGGATTCATGGGTTTGATCGTCACGGGCGTCCACTCGGCGCTAACCGTGCCGGCGGCAGCCTCGGGCGCAGGTGCCAGCGTATAGAAATCGGCCCGAACCGAGGCCAGGTGGCCGGGTGTGTTGAAGCCGCGATCGCAGCCGACCGACTGCACCTTCAGATCGGGCCGCGCGCCAAGGTACAGCAACAGCGAGCGTACCGACTCCTGCAGACCGTTGCAGGAGTAGAGCGTAGTGAGTCCAAAATAATCGATGGTGGCCTGATGTCGCTGCCAGACCGCGTCGAAGGCTGGACCGCTCGGACGGGTAGCAGCGCCGGCAGCACAACCCGCCAGGCCTGCGGCGCTGACGAGCACACAGAGAAGTCTTCGGGACACGGGCGAAGCGGAGTGCATGATGCCCTCCTGGGTGAGCCCTCATCATCCCCCTTCTGCAGCTGCCTCGCTATCAGACAAGGTCGCGGGCCGGGGGAGCTCGCAGCGGTGCCGTTCGAGCAACCCTGCAAACCCGCAACCACCGCGGCGCACCTATATGTGCCAACACTCGCGTATGGTGCTCGACATGGCTGCCCAGCCGGCGCTGGCCTCGGCCAGGTGCTCTGCGGTCTTGCGAACAACGGCGGCAAATTCGGGCGCGTTGGATGCCTTCATCAGCTCGTTGCAATGTCCCAGCAGCTCCGCTGCCAGCGAGTTGGTCAGCTCGATGAGCCGCAGGCGCGGCAGATCCAGCTGGTGCGCAGCGGGCAGGGCGCTTGGAAAGGAGACGATATTCATCGATTGGAAGCCTCGCGCTAATGGGTTGACTGTGACCGCCTCGGGATGCAATCGCCGCTGCAGCTTACCGCATGCACCGCCTGTGGCATGCAGCAGCCAAGCTGCGCAGGCGGCCCATCGTGGGATAATGCGCGAGCAGGGCCGTGCTCATGTGCCACGGCCGAGTCGTACACAGTCATGCCATGTCGGAGCCTCGTATGCAGCAGCGCGAATTGGGACGATCCGGCCTCAAGGTGTCCGCCGTTGGGCTGGGCTGCAACAACTTCGGCTGGCTGATCGATGAGGCCGCCTCCAAGCAGGTCATCGATCGTGCTCTGGAGCTCGGGGTCAACTTCTTCGACACCGCGGATGTTTACGGTGATTCCGAGCTCGTGCTGGGTCGCGCATTTGCAGGGCGGCGTGACCGCGTCGTCATTGCCACGAAGTTCGGAATTGCGAGGGAAGGCCTTTCCGGGGGTGCCTCACGCAGTTACGTGCTGCAGGCGGCGGAACGCAGCCTGAAGCGACTGCAGACCGATTACATCGATGTGCTCTACCTGCACCGTCCGGACCCGAAGGTCCCGTTGGAGCAGACCCTGCGCGCACTGGAGGATCTGATGCGCCAGGGCAAGGTGCGCCATGCGGCCGCCTCGAACATGACGCCGGCGCTGCTGCAGGAGTCGGAGCGAACTGCGCGGGCGCGACAGCTGCATGGATTCGTTGCCACCCAGGAGCCGTACAACCTGCTCGAGCGCGGCATCGAGACGACCCTGCTGCCGGAACTCGAGCAGCTGCAGCTGTCGCTGATTCCCTACTTTCCACTTGCAAGCGGACTGCTGACGGGCAAATATCGACGCGGTGTCGCACCTGCGGAAGGCACGCGGCTGGCGGCCTGGAAAAACCTCGCCAGCGCCCTCACCGATCAGAATTTCGATCGCATCGAGCGGCTCGAGGCCTTTGCCAGCGAGCGGGGCCGATCGCTGGTCGAGCTTGCGATCGCATGGCTTTTGCATCAGCCCGCCGTCGCCAGCGTGATCGCCGGGGCCACGAGGCCCTCGCAGCTCGAGGCCAACTGTCGCGCGCTGGACTGGAAACTGTCGGCGCAGGATATGGCGCAGATCGATCAGCTGGCGCCACGGTAGGCGGGCAGCAACCGCCGCGGCATCGCGGACATAACGCGGCCCGATCCGCTCGATACCACGGCGCCATGGCCCGGGCCGCGATGCATCGCCCGGCGGGCGCTCGAACAGCGCGGCGACTCACGTTTTCGTGCGGTTCGAATGCCGGCTGCGTCACGACCCGTGCCCGCTGCCTTCCTAGAATGCGGTGAACGCATGCGCGAGGCCAGCGGGGCTATGTCAACTATGTCCGCCGATCCGTCGGCGACGGGATCCCTGGACGGACTGGCCGCGGTCTACGCGCATCGAATCGTCGCCGCGCTACCGCTTAACTGGGCGCAGCGCATCTCCATGCACGATGCGCGCGGCCAGGTCTGCTGGCAGTCCGCGGGCGTGTGGGGACCCTCTGATCTGGATGCCGTGCGCCTGGCGCTCGAGCGCTTCGTCGGCAATTGCGCTCCGGCACGCGCCGATCACGAGCTGCCCGAGCAGCGCACCGCGGTGCTGCTGCGTGCCGCCGATACGGCGAACGTCTTCCGCGGCTTCGTCATGCTGGTCATGGACAACCGCCGGCTGCGTGGCAAGGGCAAGGCAGTGAATGATCTGCCCGTCCCGGTACAGCGCGCGGCGCACGAGTGGGCGATGCGGCTGGCGGCGGCTCCGACCGTCTACCCGCATGTCGATGCAGCCACAGCCGAGCTCACCGCTGCGCAGGCCGAGCGGCTCATTGCGTTTGGGCCCACCATCGAGGAGCCCGAGGTCGAAAAGTTCTTTGCCCGCCTGCGCGCCTTCCCACTCGCGCTGGTAGCGCAGTCGCTGGCGCCTCTGCAGCGTGGCATGCGCATCCGGCGTTATGAGGTGTTTCTGCGCGAGGCAGCCACGATGCTGGCGGATGCAGCGCCGGTGTCGCTGCTGCGCGCCGCCGACGACCGCGGGCTCGGCACTGTGCTCGACCGGCGAGTGGCCGGGGCGCTGATCGTCTGGCTCTCGGGTCGCAACAGCGTCTTCGTCGATGAGCCGGCGCAATTTTCCCTGAATCTGTCTGCAAGTTCTCTGGCGGATCCGAACTTCCTGCGCTTCATCGAGCTGTGTCTCACGAAGGCGGGCATCTCGCCGGCGCTGCTCGCCTTTGAGACCGATCAGACCTTCTGGCGCAAGGACCGCGTGTGTCTGCAGCGCCTGAGCCGCGGGATCGAGACGCTGGGTGCGGGCCTGGTGATCGATAACGTCACGCTCAACGACGAACTCGCAGACCTGCTGAGCCTGCCCGGCGTGCGCCTGGCGAAGATCGATCGGCGTCTCACGCAGGGCCTGGCGCATCATCGCGCGAACCAGATGCGGGTGGCGGGCATGGCGCAGATCGCGCGCGTCGCCGGCATTCTGACCGTGGCCAAGCAGGTCGAAGCGCCCGCGGAGCAGGCGCTGCTGCGAGCTCTGGGCGTGGACTTCGTGCAGGGCCATGCCACCGCCGCGCCGGTACCGCTCGATGAGCTCGACCGCCAGCGTGCCGAGGCGTTGCTGGTCGATGAGGGTGTGCGCGCATCGCTCAATGTCCCGGTTTCGGCCGAGGGCCCTGTCACCGCCGCCGCTGCGGCACCCCTCTAGCCGCCGACGCTTTCGCGGCGCGCGGCGCGGCAGCTGATGAAGGCCGCGTAGCTCCACCCCAGCTGCTTCGCCGAGCTCTGCGCGCCGCTGCGCTGATCGAACTGTTCGGAGAGCTCGCCGCTGGCGGGCGTGAAGCGTCGTACCGTTTCCAGAAAGGCATCCCCGCGCGCCCGGTCGCCGGACAGATAGCAGAACTCCGCGGCGCCGAGAGTCGCCAGATACCACGCACCGCCCGAGTAATAGCGGTCCTCTGCGTAGCGGCCCATGGCCGGCCCGATACCCGGCGCGGCGCGATTGATCGGGTAGGTGGCCGAAAAGAGCGCGCAGAGCCGCCCCAGGGTTGCCTGCTGATGCTCGTCCCGGGGCGAATGCGGGCCGTCGCGCTCACCGGCGTGCACGGCGGCCAGTATCACCGAGATGTCCAGCTCCTTGGCCGAGCGCACGCCGCCCGGCAGACGGCGCGAGCGATAGTAGCCCTGCTCGGGCAGCCAGAAATCGTTCAGCAGCGTCGTGAGGGCACGCGCCTTCTCGCGGCAGCCGCGCGCGAGCTCGTTGTCCCGCGGCCCACAGGCAGGCTGTGATTCGAGCCATTGAGCCCCCTGCAGCAGCGCCGCGGCCGACACCCGCATCGCGTAGTAGTGCAGACCGATGTCCTCCTCCCAGATGTCGAAGCAGGGCTCGGGCGCGAAGCGGTGCACGTAGGCGAGATCCGTGCGCAGCAGTGTTTCGAGCGACGCCGCCAGCTCCGCTGGCAGGATGGCGTCGCGGCTCCAGCGCACCAGCGTGAGGGCACGCAGCGCCGGGCCGTCGTGCTGGGGACGGCCCCAACGTGAAATATCGAGCGTGCCGTCGGCGTTCACGCGGGTTTCGCCGGCAATGGCCGAACCGTGCACGCGCGCGAGCTCCGCATCGTCGCGCAGGTACTGGCGATGATCGGGAGCGACGTGCTCGCGCCAGGCCGGGGATTTGAGCAGAGCACGGCCGTCGAGCTGGCGCAGTGACAGGCTGAACTGCACGAAGTCGGATAGATGACCCAGGGCCTCCACCCCGGCGCTGCCCTCGAAGAAGGCGAGGCGCAGTGCATCCATGAGGATGGCAGCGTCGCGAAACCAGTGATAGAAATAGTCCGGATCGGGATCGTAGGCACCGAGCACCGGAGAGGCCACGATGGCGCCTCGCTTGGGCAGGATGCGCTGAGCGAACCCGGGGCGCTGCTTGATGATGCTGATTGGGGAGATGCTCTGCATCATCCCTGCCAGCGCGATGGGGTACTCGCGCTCGATCCAGGCCGAGAGCGCGCGGCTCATGCCATCTCAGCCGCTGAGGTGCGGCGAAAGCCCAGCACCGACAGCCCGCGCTGCACCTCGGGGGCACTCATGAACAGCCGCCACAGCAGACCGCTGCGGTAGTTCTCGATCATCACGATGATGGGTCCCTGATCGATGGCGAGAAAACTGCTGGCATACCAGCCCCGGGCGGGGCAGAACGCATCGACGAAACCGAAGCGGCCCCAGAGCGCATCGCCGTGCGTGGCCAGCAGGCAGCGCAGAGCGCGCAGGCAGTCCTCGGGTGCATAGGGAAAGCTCGACAGCGCGGCCGTCGGGGACAGAGTGCCATTGTCCACGGTGGGCGAATGCGCCTCGTAGCCGCCCGGATCATCACTGGCCGTGAGGCCCCAGCACTCGCTGCCGTAGCCGGCGAAGTGGTTGGGGTTGACGATGCAATGCTGCTGATTAATGCGCACGTGGTGCACGTTCTGCCGCCAGTAGTCTGCGTAGCGATCCGAGAGGCCTCGGGGGTCCAGCCCGCAGAACGAATAGTGGGCGAAAAACAGCGGCCCCCCGAAGGCCGGGCCGAGCGGCAGCTCGATGCCGTAGTAGTGCCCGCCGTTGCGAAATTCCGGACCGGAGGCAAAGCCGCGGTGATAGAGCTCGGGGTCGATGGCGTGACGCGAGGCACCGGCAGCGAGCACGTAGGTAATGAGGCACTCGTTCCAGCCGCGTATGCGATGCTCCAGTGCCCAGCCGCAGGTGGGACTCCAGTGCCAGTAGAGCACCTGCTGATCCCAGCCGTACCAGTCCCACTCCACGCGTGCAAGCAGAGCATCGATGCGTTCGCGCAGGCTCGCTTCGGCGCTGTCCGCGCCGGCGAAGTACTGGCGCACGCAGAGCAGTCCCATGCAGAGAAAGGCGGTCTCGACGAGGTCCCCGCCGTCATCGCGCGGCATGAACGCAATCGTCTCGCCGCTGCGGCCATCGAGGAAGTGTGGCAGGGCACCGTGATGCGTGCGGGCGCGGGCCAGCAGCTGCGTGGCGCGATGCAGCCGCTCGAGCCCCGCGCTGCGAGGGATCCAGCCGCGCTCCACGGCGACCAGCATCGCCATGAGGCCGAATCCGGAGCCGCCGGTGGCGACCAGGTCTGCACGTGGCGCCGTATAGGGATGCCGATCGCGCGCCAGGCCGCTCGGCTCATGGGCGCCCTCCCAGAAGAAACCGAAAGTCTGACGCTGCAGGGCCTCGAGCAGTGCCTCATCGCCCAGCGCGGACAGCTCCGCAGCGCGCAGGCGAGCGGCCCCGCCGCTGTGCCCGGGTGTGGCCGGCTCGCCGGCGGGTGGATCATTGCCGCGGCTCTCGGGGGCCGCATTCGGCATTGACAAGGGTGCTCCTGGGTCGGATGGATTGAGGCGCTGGCGAAATCACGCGCCGCGCCTATGATGCTCGATTTCCAGCTCCGCGGGCAGGAGGCAGGGCAGGCAATGAGCGCAATTGAGACGCTGCTCGGGCGCATGACGCTGGCTGAGAAGATCGGCCAGCTCACGATGAGCGCCGCCGATCACGCGGTGACCGGCCCCGTGGTGGCCAAGGAGCTCGCGCAGGACGTGCGCAGCGGCGCCATTGGCAGCGTGCTGAACCTCTATGGCACTGAGCGCGTACGCGCGATGCAGCGGCTGGCGGTCGAGGAGTCGCGCCTGCGCATCCCGCTGTTCTTCGGGCTGGATGTCATCCACGGATATCGCACGCTCTTTCCGGTGCCGCTCGGAGAGGTGGCCGCCTTCGATGTCGAGCTGTGGGAGGCGACGGCACGCGAGGCGGCCTGCGAGGCGGCCCGCGAGGGCGTGGACATGACCTTCGCGCCCATGCTCGATGTGTCGCGCGATCCGCGCTGGGGACGCACCGCGGAGGGGCCGGGCGAAGACCCCATCGTTGGCTGCGCGCTGGCGCGTGCCAAGGTGCGCGGCTTTCAGGGCCAGGATGTCGCATCCGGCGCGGCGCTGGGCGCCGTTGCCAAGCACTACTGCGCCTACGGCCCGGTGCAGGCCGGGCGCGAATACGCCTCGGTGGACATCTCCGAGCGCACGGTGCGCGAGGTGCATCTGCCGGCGTTTGCAGCCGCCGTGGACAGCGGCGTCGCGGCGGTGATGCCCGCCTTCACGGATCTGGCCGGTATGCCCATGACCGCACACCGGCAGATGCTGCAAGGCTGGCTGCGCGAGCGGCTGGGATTTGGCGGCGTCATTATCAGCGACTACAACGCCATCGGCGAACTCATTGCGCACGGCGTCGCGCGCGATCGCAGCGAGGCGGCGATGCTCGCGCTCGCGGCGGGAGTGGACATCGACATGATGGCCGATGCCTATCGCTACGGACTGCCGCAGGCACTCGAGAGCGGCCAGGTCAGCGAGCAGCAGATCGATGCCGCGGTACTGCGGGTGCTCGCACTCAAGCAGCGACTGGGACTGTTCGACGATCCCTACCGGCGCTGTCAGGGCGAGGAACCTGCGGCTGCGCTGGCGCGGCGGCGGAATTTGGCGCGCCGTGCGGCCGCGCAATCGCTCGTACTGCTGACGCATCGGGGCGATGTGCTGCCGCTGCAGGCGCGGGGACGCGTGGCGCTCATTGGACCGCTCGCCGATGCCGCAGTGGAGATGCGTGGCTGCTGGGCCCTCGTAGCGGATGAGCGCGCCGCTGTCAGCGTGCTGGCAGGGCTGCAGCGTGCGCTCGGCGCGGCGGCCGTGACGCATGCGCGAGGCGTCGGCATCAGCGGTGCGGACATGAGCGGCATCGCCGCGGCCCTGCAGGCGTGCGAGGACGCGCAGCTCATCGTGCTGTGCCTGGGTGAGGCCGCGGACATGAGCGGCGAGGCTGCCAGCCGCGCGAATCCGCAGTTGCCCGGCTGCCAGCGCGAGCTTGCTGAGGCAGTGCTCTCGCGTGCCGCCGAGCTCGGCACGCCAGTGGTGGCCGTGCTGTTTTCCGGACGGCCGCTAGTGCTGCCTTGGCTCTTCGAGCGCGCCGATGCGGTGCTGGCAGCGTGGTTTCCGGGTAGCGAGGCCGGCTCCGGCATCGCCGATGTGCTCACCGGGCAGGTTGCCCCCAGTGGGCGCACACCGATCAGCTGGCCGCGCAGCGTGGGGCAGATTCCGATCTTCTACGCGCAGCGACCCGGCGGGCGCCCTTATGCAGCAAACAATCATTACACCAGCCAGTATCTCGACATTCCCAATGAAGCGCAGTTTCCGTTCGGACACGGCCTGACCTATGCACGCTTCGAGCTGAGCAATCTGCAGGTGACGCCGCAGCAATGCCATGAGCGCGACACCATCGAGGTGCGCATCGACGTGCGCAACACCGGTGCCTGTACGGCACGCGAGACCGTATTTCTGTTCGCGCACGATCCGCTTGCCAGCGTTGCCAGGCCGGTGCTGGAGCTCAAAGGCTGGCGACAGGTGCAATTGGCGGCCGGCGCGCAGACCACCGTCGTGCTGGCGCTGCCCTGTCGTGAGCTGCGCTTTCTCGGCGCAGATCTGCAGCCATGCTATGAGCCGGGCAAGGTGCAGCTGCTCGTGGGTCCGAGCGCCGAGCGTACGGGTCTGCTCTGCTCGGTGGTGCATCTGCTCTGAAACGCCGCGGGCGGCCTCGTCAGGCCGCAAGCCCGTCATTTCCGCATGAACGCACGTCATTGCGTGGCAGGCATTCGCCCGCTGTTTTCCTAGACTCTGCGGCACGGATGGCGCATTGCCATCCGCCACTCAGGAGGGAGAACCAAATGGACAGCTTCAAGGTAACCGCAATCGGCAATCTCGCCAAGAATCCCGAGCTGGAGACCAAGGGCGATCGCGTCTATACGCGCTTTTGCCTGATCGGCAACGACTATGCGGGCAAGGAGGAGGACGGCAGCTCGCGCGAGATCGTGACCAGCCTGTGGTTCGTCGCATTCGGAGCGCTCGGTGAAGCGATCGCCCACAGTGCACGCAAGGGGGATCAGCTGATCGTCGAGGCGCGCATCCGCGCCAATAACTGGACCGACAAACAGGGCGAGCGCCAATACGACCATTCCTTCGTTGTCGACGGATTCCGCTTCGGCGCACCAGGCAAGGTCAAGCGGGAGGAGTTCGATCGGGAAGAAACGGCGCGGGCCTGAGTATCCCGATCGATACGGTGCGCGGCGCGGTCGCGCCGGGCAAGTGGCATCGACGATTCGATCAGCAGCCGGAGGTTTCCATGTCCGGACGGTATGCAGACAATTGGGCCAGGGCCGTAGCCGGTATTTTCTCGCTCGCCCTGCCGGCACTGGCGTCAGCTCAGGCGTCCCCATTTTTGACCGGTGCCACGGCACTTCAGACCAACATTCTTGGGTGGCTTACGCCGGTTGCGATCATCCTGGTGATGGCACTGGGCGCCATGGCGATGGCGAACCGGATGTCGTGGGGCTGGTGTATCGGCGCCATCATGGGCATTGCGATCGCATTCGGTGCACCGCAAATCGTGACCTGGGTGCGCGGCATGTTCGGGGTGTGACCATGAGCAGCCGAAACCCAGGTCTGACTGCCGAGCCGCTGTTCGTCGGGGCGACGCGACCGCCCATGCGTTGGGGTGTCACCTACGCGGCTCTCTTGTGCAACCTCGTGTTCACGATGGAAGCGTTCCTGGTCACGCGCAATCTGCTGACGCTGCTCATCTGCCTGCCCATCCACGCTGTCTGCGTACTGCTGTGCAACCGCGATCCGCGATTCTTCGACCTGCTGGCGCTGTGGGCGCGCACGCGGCTGCCGGCGCGGCTGGCGAATCTGGCGCTGTGGAACGCGAGCAGCTACAGCCCACTGATGCTGCCGAGGCGGCACGGAGCGCTGCGACGGCATCCCGACCTGATCGCCCGTCTGTAGAGAGCCCTCCATGGCG
>DATBPG010000278.1:0-23979 GCA_036561485.1 Steroidobacteraceae bacterium
ACAGCGCCATGGCGCCCGCGCCGACCGCCTCCTCATAGGGCATCAGACGCGTCGCGGCAGCCGCGTTCGCGCGGATCTGCGCATTCACCAGCTGCTCGACGCGTGCAAGCTCGGCGCTGCTGAGCGGCTGCGAGTGTGAAAAATCGAACCGCAGCCGCTCCGGTGCCACCAGCGAGCCCTTCTGTGCCACGTGGCGGCCGAGCACCTGGCGTAGCGCCGCGTGCAGCAGGTGCGTCGCCGAATGGTTCAGACGAATGGCCTCGCGACGCGCCACGTCGATACGCGCCTCGACACTCTGGCCCACCTCGAGACGGCCGGCAGTAAGCTCACCGAGATGTGAATAGGCCGCGCCGCGCTTGCGCGTGTCCTGCACGCTGAAGTGGGCGGCAGCTGAGTGCCCATCGCCTCCGGCGTGCGCCCCCGGCTGGCCGCGCAGCTCGCCGCTGTCCCCGACCTGCCCGCCGGACTCGGCATAGAAGGGCGTTCGATCCAGCACCACCTCGCCACGCTCACCAGCCTCGATGGCCTGCACCGGCTGCCCATCGCGCAGCAGCGCCAGGATGCGCGCGCTGGCGTGATCGGTCTCGTAGCCGACGAATTCGGTTTTCAGGTCGAGCGCCACACCGCCGCGCAGATCCACGCCAAAGCGGCTGGCGGCGCGTGCGCGTTCGCGCTGCGCCTGCATCTCGCGTTCGTAACCGGCCATGTCGACGCTGAGTCCACGCTCGCGTGCAATGTCGGCCGTCAGATCGGGGGGAAATCCATAGGTATCGTGCAGCAGAAAGACCAGCGGCCCGGGCACTTCCGACTCGCTCGCGCCCATGCGCGCATCAAACTGCGCCATACCGGCCTGCAGCGTCTCGGCGAAGCGCTCCTCTTCGGCACGCAGTGCCTGCTGAACGGCAGCGCAGGATTGCGCAAGCTGCGGATAGGCATCGCCCATCACTGCCGCCAGCGTCGGCACGAGCCGGTAGAAGAATGGCTCGGCGCAGCCGAGCTTGTAGCCGTGACGCACTGCGCGACGGATGATGCGCCGAAGCACGTAGCCGCGCCCCTCGTTCGAGGGCAGCACGCCGTCGCTGATCAGAAAGCTGCAGGCGCGGATGTGATCGGCGATCACGCGCAGCGAGGGCGAATCGAGCTGGCGGGTCCCGGTGAGCTCGGCGGCCGCTGCGATCAGGTCGCGAAACAGATCGATGTCGTAATTCGAATGCACGCCCTGCATGACGGCGGTAAGCCGCTCCAGGCCCGCACCGGTGTCCACCGAGGGCTTGGGAAGCGGCGTCAAGGTGCCATCGGCGGCACGCTCGTACTGCATGAACACGAGATTCCAGATCTCGACGTAACGGTCCCCGTCCTCCCCGGGCGAGCCGGGCGGGCCGCCCGGCACCTGCGCGCCGTGGTCGTAGAAGATCTCGCTGCACGGCCCGCACGGCCCTGTGTCGCCCATGGCCCAGAAATTGGAACTCTCGCCCAGGCGCAGGACCCGGTCGGCCGGCACGCCGATCTGCTGTGTCCAGATGCGCGCCGCTTCCTCATCCTCCGTGAACACGGTGACCCACAGCCGTGCCGGTGCCAGCTTCAGCTGCTGCGTGACGAACTCCCACGCATAGCCGATCGCCTCGCGTTTGAAGTAGTCACCGAAGGAGAAGTTGCCGAGCATCTCGAAGAAGGTGTGATGCCGCGCGGTATAGCCGACATTCTCCAGATCATTGTGCTTGCCACCGGCACGCACGCAGCGCTGGCTGGAGGCGGCGCGCACGTAGTCGCGCCGCTCTGTGCCGAGGAATACATCCTTGAATTGCACCATGCCCGCATTGGTGAACAGCAGCGTCGGGTCATTGCCGGGCACCAGAGAGGACGAGGGCACGACCGTGTGGCCACGATCGGCGAAATACCGCAGGAACGCGCGCCGCACCTCGGTGGCGCTCATGTAGGAGAGTTGATCGCTCATGCTTCGTCAGGGGGCTCCACGTCGAGCTCGTCGGGGGCGTATTGGCCCAGGGCCGTCCGGATATGATCGGGTGAAAAGCCTCGCGATTGCAAAAAACGCGCCTGTCGCGCGCGCTCCAGCCGCTCGGCTGGCCACTCATGTCCAAAGCGCCGCTGGCGCGCGTGGCGCGCGAGTGCGCCCCAGCCGCCGTGCTCCTGCGCCTGCTGCTGCAGTGTCGACTCCGCGAGTCCCGCGGCGACACCGAGCCCCACGAGCTCGTAGCGGATGCGCTTCGGCCCCTGACCGCGCGCCACGTGGGCACGCACGAACTCGCGTGCATAGCGCTCATCGTCGAGATAGCCGCGCTCGCGCAGCGCCTCGAGCGCCTGCTCGATGAGCCCGGCGCTGAAGCCGCGCCGCTCGAGCCGCGCCGCAAGCTCCGAGCCGCAGTGATCCCGTCTCCCGAGCCAGGCGATGGCCGTGGACAGTACCCTGTCGAGCGGATCGGCCGCGGTCTGGGCGCGAGGCTCCGCCGCGGCATCCTGCGTCGGGCCGCCCCGCAGGCCGCGCGCCGTTGCCGCTCTAGGCCGTCTTTTCCTCAGCACGTTTCTGCGGCGGCAGCAGCTTCGCGCGCACCTTTTCCTCGATATCGGCGGCCACGTCGGGGTGCGTCTGCAGATACAGGCGCGTATTGTCCTTGCCCTGACCGATGCGCTCGCCGTTGTAGCTGTACCAGGCACCGGCCTTATCGATGATGCCGTTGGCCGCACCCAGCTCGATGATCTCCCCTTCGCGCGAGATGCCGCTGCCGTACATGATCTCGAACTCTGCCTCACGGAACGGCGGGGCGACCTTGTTCTTCACGACCTTCACGCGCGTCTGGTTGCCGACGACTTCCTCGCCGTTCTTGATCGCGCCGATGCGACGGATGTCCAGGCGCACCGAGGCGTAGAACTTGAGCGCATTGCCGCCCGTGGTGGTCTCGGGGTTGCCGAACATGACGCCGATCTTCATGCGGATCTGGTTGATGAAGATCACGATGGTGTTGGAACGCTTGATGTTGCCGGTGAGCTTGCGCAGCGCCTGGGACATCAGGCGCGCATGCAGGCCGACCTGCAGCTCGCCCATCTCGCCCTCGATCTCCGCTCTGGGGGTGAGCGCGGCCACCGAATCTATGACGATCACGTCGACCGCCGCCGAGCGCACCAGCATGTCGGTGATCTCGAGCGCCTGCTCGCCGGTGTCGGGCTGGGAGACCAGCAGATCATCCACATTGACGCCGAGCTTTGCAGCATAGGCCGGATCGAGCGCGTGCTCGGCATCGACGAACGCCGCCGTGCCACCGCGCCGCTGCATCTGCGCGACGACCTGCAGCGTGAGTGTGGTCTTGCCCGAGGACTCGGGCCCGTAGATCTCCACGACGCGTCCGCGTGGCAGCCCGCCCACCCCGAGCGCCACATCCAGCCCGAGTGAGCCGGTCGGAATCGCCTCGATGTCGTAGTTGGCGGCGGCGTCGCCCAGGCGCATGACCGAGCCCTTGCCAAACTGTTTCTCGATCTGTCCGAGTGCGGCGGCCAGTGCCTTCTTGCGGGTGTCATCCATGCGTGGAACCTCTGCCAGCGATAGCGTTCTAGGGCCGCGCAGAGTGCGCCGCCCGATGTGACAGAATTATCCCACAATGCAGGCCCTGAGCGGGGCGCAAAACACGCGCGGGCACATCGAAACGCGCCGCCGCTGGCGCCGCGGAGCACGGATCCCCTGTCGTCGTGCTCACTCGCGCAGAGGCCACGCCGCCAGTGAGCGGTAGCGCGCCGCCGGCGCCACGGCCTGCTCGACACTCTCGGCGAGCTCAAAGCGCGTCGCGCTCAGCAGCAGCTCCAGTGCGCTCTCGCGTTGCCCGCGCCAGGCACTTGCGTGCAGGCCGCGCACCAGCGTGATATGGGGTCGCAGCGGCTTGTCATCCGGGGCGAGGCCAAGCTCGCGCCCGAGCGCCCGCAGGGCCGCGGCCAGGACGGCCGCCTCGGACGGGCAATCGGCCAGCAGCGCCAGCACCCCCGCCTGCCTCCAGTAGCGGACCCGCTCGAAGTGCAGCGCAAATGCGCGGGCGTGCAGGCGGGCGGCACCCGCCTGTAGCGCCATCAGCAGCGAGTCGGAGACAGCTCCCAGGAAGCACAGGGTGACATGCCAGTCCGCCGGCGGCACGGGCCGGCCGGCCGGCCCGCCGCTCGCGGCGCTCACAGCGCTTGCCGCGCTGCCTGGGGGGGCCGTCTGCAGCGCGCGCTCGAGTCGCTCTCGGCAGGGCCCTTCGGGCCAGAGGGCAAAAAAAACACGGCGACGCCGTGGGCGCGGCAAGCCCTCAGTGCCCGGCGCCGAGTCCACCTAGCGCCAGCTCCGCAGCGCGGCGTCGATCAGCTGCAGCGCTGCGCCGACCGAGGCGCGGCGAATGGCCTCGCGCTCGCCCTGGAAGCGGTACTCCTCGGCGCGGCTTCGGATCGTTCCACCCTCCTCGCGCATGGCCAGCGCAATCCAGACCAGTCCCACCGGCTTGTCCGCGCTACCGCCACCCGGGCCGGCAACGCCCGTGATGGCGACGGCAAGCTCTGCGCCGCTGGCATGCAATGCGCCGGCAGCCATCTGCTCGGCGGTCGGGCGGCTGACCGCCCCGAACGTCATCAGCACTTCGGGGGCGACCCCGAGCGCCTGTTCCTTGGCGGCGTTCGAGTAGGTGACATAGCCACGCTCGAACCACTGCGAACTGCCTGCGATGTCGGTCAGGCACTTGGCCAGCCAGCCCCCGGTACAGGACTCGGCGGTGACCAGACGCCGCCCGGCAGTGAGCATGCCCTGCGCGACCGCCTGCGCGAGCGCCGCGAGTCGAGCATCATCGAGCTCTGTCTGGCGGCGCTGCACGGATGCCCGGCGCCCCCGTCAGCCGCCGTAGTGGACGGTCAGCGTGGCACTGTCGAGGCTGTTCATGTGGGTCATGAACCCGACCATCGCGCCGCTGCTGTTCTCATCGACATCGATGTGATCGACCTTCAGCGCATGGATGGTGAAGATGTAACGATGCGGCTTGCCGGGCGGCGGCGCCGGTCCACCATAGCCTGCCTGGCCGAAATCCGTTCGCGTCTGCACCGCCCCCCGGGGCAGACCGGCCTGCCCGCTGCCGCAGCCACGCGGCAGCTGCTGCACCGTGGCCGGAATATTGGCCACGACCCAATGCCACCAGCCCGACCCGGTCGGTGCATCCGGGTCGTACAGGCTCACCACGAAGCTCTTGGTGCCGCTCGGCGCATCGGCCCACTTCAAATGCGGCGAAAGGTTGGCGCCGTGATGGCCCATGCCGTTGAACACGTGCGGCTCGGGCATCGTGTCCCCATCCTTGATGTCGTCGCTGATGAGTCGGAAAGCCATGACAGGATCCTCGCAGTTCTTGCTCCGGCGCCGATCAATAGCCGCAGCGCGTACCCCTGACAATCGGCCACAGCCGCAAGCCGGTACACTCGTGACCATGGTCGCAGATTCGAGCACCGATTTTGAGCTCGGCGCCCCGCCGGGGCCAGCGGATGCGCAGCTGCCGGCGCAGGCTGCCGGGCCGCTCGCCGCGCAGGCCGCCCGCGATACGCAGCCGGCCCTCGATGCGCACACACCCATGATGCAGCAGTACCTGCGCCTGAAGGCGCAGCACCCCGACGTGCTGCTGTTCTATCGCATGGGCGACTTCTACGAGATGTTCTACGAGGACGCACGCCGGGCCGCCTCGCTGCTGGACATCGCCCTCACCGCGCGCGGCCAATCCGCCGGTGCACCGATCCCCATGGCCGGGGTCCCGGTGCAGAGCATGGAGACCTACCTTGCCCGCCTGGTCCGCCGCGGCGAGTCGGTCGCCATCTGCGAGCAGGTCGGCGGTGGCGCCGACACGGGCGAGGCCGCGGGCGCGGCCCCTGGCAGGCAGCGCGGCCCGATGGAGCGCCAGATCGTGCGGGTGGTTACACCCGGGACGGTGACCGACGATGCCCTGCTCGAGCAGCGGCGCGAAACGCTGCTGGCGGCACTGCTCATCGAGCGCGATCGGGCGGGCCTGGCCTGGCTCGAGCTCGCCTCTGGACGCTTCAGCGTGCTCGAGCTCGACGGCCTGGCGGGCGGCCAGACCGGCGCGATCGAAGCCGAGCTCGAGCGCCTCCGACCCGCGGAGCTGCTGCTCAGCGAAGATCAGGCGCGCGCACTGCAGGCGCACGGCGCCCTCGGCGCCCCCGGCAGCGTCGTGCGCGCGCGCCCGCCCTGGCAATTCGAGCTCGCCAGCGCCTCGCGTCTGCTGACCGACCAGCTTGGCACCCTGGATCTGCGCGGCTTCGGCGTCGATGAGCTGCCGCTCGCCATCCGCACCGCCGGGGCGCTGCTGCAGTATGTCCGCGAAACGCAGAAGACCGCCGTGCCGCACATTCGCGCGCTGCGCGTGGAGGAGCGCTCCTCGGCGCTGCTGCTCGACGCCGTGACACGTCGCAATCTCGAGCTCGACCGCAGCCTCTCGGGGGACGAGCGGGCGACGCTGTTCGCCACGCTGGATCGAAGCGTCACTGCCATGGGCTCGCGCGCGCTGCGACGCTGGCTGAATGCGCCCACGCGCGAGCGCGGCGCGCTGCGCGAGCGCTATCACGCCCTCGGCACGCTGGCCGAATCGCGCCGCTACGAGTCGCTGCGCGAGCAGCTCTCAGCGATCGGTGATCTCGAGCGCATTCTGGCGCGCATTGCCCTGCGCTCGGCGCGTCCGCGGGATCTGGTGCAGCTGCGCGCCTCGCTACGGCGCCTGCCCGAGATCCGCGAGGCGCTGGTCCCCTTCGACTCCCCGCTGCTCGTGCGCCTGCGCTCGGGCATCGGCACCCACGAATCCGAGCGCACACTGCTCGAGCGTGCCATCGAGGCCGAACCGGCTCACCTGCTGCGCGACGGCGGCGTCATCGCAGCGGGCTACGATGCCACGCTCGATGAGCTGCGCGCCATCGCTACGCACACGGACGACTTCCTGCTCGAGCTCGAGCGCCGCGAGCGCGCGCGCAGCGGCATTGCGAGTCTGAAGCTCGGCTATAACCGCGTGCAGGGTTTCTACATCGAGATTCCGCGCGCGCAGGCCACGGCGCTGCCGCCCGACTACGTACGGCGCCAGACGGTCAAATCCGCCGAGCGATTCATCACCCCCGAGCTTGCGAGCTTCGAGGACCGCGTGCTCGGCGCGCGCGACCGTTCACTGGCACGCGAGCGTGAGCTCTATGAGACGGTGCTGGCCGAACTGATCCAGGCCCTGCCGGGGCTGCAGGCCAGTGCCGAGGCGATCTCGACCCTGGATGCGCTTGCCGCCCTGGCCGAGCCGGCAGCCACACGCGGCTGGTGCGAACCGCAGCTCATCGATGAGCCGTGTCTGAAACTCGAGGCCGCGCGACACCCCGTCGTGGAGCGCTGCATCGATGAGCCGTTCGTGCCCAACGACCTCGTGCTGCATGCCGAGCGGCGCATGCTGATCATCACCGGGCCGAACATGGGCGGTAAATCCACCTATATGCGCCAGGTCGCCCTGATCGCCGTGCTCGCGCACATGGGCAGCTACGTGCCCGCCGCGAGCGCGGTGCTCGGCCCCCTGGATCGCATCTTCACACGCATCGGCGCGGCAGATGATCTGGCCGGCGGCCGCTCGACCTTCATGGTGGAGATGACCGAGACGGCCAACATCCTGCACAACGCCACCGCATCCAGTCTCGTGCTCATGGACGAGATCGGCCGCGGCACCAGCACCTTCGATGGGCTGTCGCTCGCCTGGGCCGTGGCACGCGAGCTTGCCGGGCGCACGCGGGCCTTCACGTTGTTCGCGACGCACTACTTCGAGCTCACCGCGCTCTCCCGCGAGCTCGACTGCTGCGCCAATGTGCACCTGACGGCCACCGAGCACGGCGATGGGCTCATCTTCCTGCATGCGGTGCGCGACGGCCCCGCCAATCGCAGCTTCGGCCTGCAGGTGGCGCAGCTCGCGGGCGTACCACGCGCCGTGATCGCCGAGGCGCGCCGCTACCTCACCCAGCTGGAGTCCGACAGTCATCGGCCACCGGCAGCGGCGGCTGACGGCGCGACGCCGGGAACGGCCCCCGCAAGCCGGCGTCGCCAGGCCGAGCTGCCGCTGAGACTGCAAGGGGATGCCGCCCCCATCGCCCCGCCCCATGCGCCGCCCAGCGACGACGTCGAGGGCAGATTGCGAGCGCGTCTGGCGGGCATCGATCCCGACAGCCTCACTCCGCGCGCGGCGCTCGAGCTGCTCTACGAGCTGCGGGGATTGATGCGCGGCGCCTGAATCACTGCAATTGCAGGTCCATGCGCACCACACCGGTGGCCGCGCCGCCGCTGGCACGCTGCGCGAAGAAAACCCGTGTGGCTGCCACCTGGCCGCTGGCCAGCACCGCCATCTGTACCGCCGTGGCACGCGCGAGGCCGAGGGCATCGCGATCCTGCCGGTGCGGCACATACCGAGGCAGCAGCTGTTGCCCGAGCCACGTCGTGCGCTGCTCATCGCTGACTGCATCGACCGGATACTGCGGCGCCGTCTTGAATTGCCGGCGGTACAGGGCGGCGAGCACGGCCAGCCGCGTCATGGGCGGCGCGGGTGCAGCCGTGGCCTTCCGGCGACCTGCCCGCCGCGCCGGCGCCGTGCTGGCAACTGGGACCGGACCCGCTCCGCGCGCCATCATCTCGCTCACCGCCTGCTCGAGCGCTGCCTGCTCGATTGCCCGGTCGTCCGCCGCGCTCTGCACGTGCAGCGGAATCTGCAGCCGCAGCTGCGGACGCTGCGCGAGTGCCTGCGCCAGTTGCATCAGCTTGTGCGCATTGGTGTCATCCAGCGCCGCGGAGCCCGGCAGGAAGTCGACATAGGCCAGGCGCGCACCATCGCCACCGAACAGCGATCCGAGCCACGAAAACGGCGCCGTGACGATGTGGCGAACCAGTCCCACGAAGACCTTCCAGACGAGCGGACCGATGCGAAAGGTCGGGTCATTGAGACTGCCACTGACCGGCAGATCGAGCGTGATGACGCCGTTGCGATCCTTGAGCAGCGCCGCGGCGAGCTTGATCGGCAGTGGCACGGCCTGCTTGCTGTCGGTGGCCGGACCGAACTCGAGCTGAGCGATGACGATGTGGTGAGTCGCGTTGAGCTGCCGCTTCTCGACGTGATAGTGCATCTGCGTCGTGAGCTTGCCCTGCGCGATGCTGTAACCGGCAAACTTGCCCGAGTAAGGATTGAACAGCGGCAGATCGATGTTCTGAAAGCTCATGGCAAGATCGGTGAAGCTCTGCGCCGAGAGCACATTGACCTGACCCTCGATGCTGACGGGCGCGTAGCGATTGACGGCGCCGGTCAGCTGCACGCGGGCGCGCGTGCTCGGATCCGAGGACAACCCGACGATGGAACCGTGCAGTCCCTCGATCGCCGCCGAGAAGGTTGGCTGCACCGAGAGATCGGAGAAATCCGCCGTGCTGCCCTGGATCTGCACGCGCGCGATGCGAATGGGCATCGCGGGCGTATTCGATGTGGCTTTGCGGTCGGCCGGTGCCGTGCTGGCCACGACCCTGCCCGGCCCTGCCGCGGGCGCGCCGCCCGCATGATTGGGCGCCGGGTTCGCAGGCTTCAGCATCGTGGTCAGGTTGAGGCTGCCGTCGCGACCGATAATGACGCGGCCACTGAGGCCGCGCACGCGCACCGTGCCGATCTGCAGCCCATCCGGGTCGCTCTGATAGCGCACGTCCGTCAGCTGCACGGCCCGGCCCGTCACGAAATCGGCGTGCGTGAGCGCATCGCGCGCGGCGAAGTCCTGCAGATCCACCGCGCCGCTGATCCTCAGATTCGGTTGCCCCTGCGCGCCGGCCGAGGGGGGGCCCATGACGAGCATGCCATGCACGCCGAGGGTGCCGCGATAGAGTGTGAGGGCCGTGTGCCGATCGATATAAGGCTGCAATGCCGTGAGATCGAAACGCTGCAGATCCAGATTCACGCTGCCGCTCAGCGGTGCGAGCATCAGGGAGCCGTGCCCTTCCAGATGCCCCCTGCGACCGATACCGCTGGCAAGATCGATGCGCACGGGTTGATTCCCCACGGTCGAATACCCCTGCGCCCTGAGCTGCAACGGTGCCAGCTCGAGCGCCACGGCCGGCATGACGCTGCGGTCTGCGAGCGAGAGGTGCGCCGCATCGACCACAAGTTTCGCAAGGGTCAGTTTCCACGCCGGCGATGCACCGGCGGCGCGGCTCGACGATGGCGTCGCGGCTGGCAAGAGCCGCGCCAGGCTCAGCGAACCGTCCGGCTCGATTGCCACTGAAAGCTTCGGTCCCTGCAGAGCGAGTGATCCGATGCGTATCTGCCGCTCGGGCATGCGGATGGACACCTCGTTGAGTAACAGCTGCGGTATCGACAGCCACGGCGGCGCGCTGCCCGCGGACCGATCGGCGATGGCAAGCCCCGTGACCCGCAGCGCCGTCAGCTCGGCGCTGAGCGTGTCCTGGCCTGCAGCGTTGAAGCGATAGGTGCCGGCCAGCTCGCCCTCACCTGCACGCAGCATCACCGGCAGGGCATTGCCCAGGTAGCTCGCGACAGTCGCTGCCTGCAGTGCCCTGAGGCGGAATTGGCCGCTCGAGGACAGCGGCTGCGCTGAGAGCACACCGGAGAGCATCAGCGACTCACCGCTGCTGGCATGCGCGCTGAATTGGAAGTGCCCATCTGCAGCGCCCCGGGTCCGAAAGCCACTCAGGACGAAGTTGATGGGAGCGAGGGTCGTTGCGAAAGGCGTGACGCGTGAGCGATCCTCGTAGTGCACGCGAGCCCCGCTGATGCGCAGCTCGTCGATGCGCAGCGCCGGCGTGCTCGACTTCGAGCCCGATGTAGCGCTCGGCGAGGGTCCCGCTGGCGCCTTCAGGGCCAGCAGATTCAGGCGTCCGTTGCGGTCGATGCTGGCATCGAGCGTCGGGTCCAGCAGCACGATGGCACGCAGCGCATAGCCGCGCTGCCACAGCGATGAGGGGCTGATGGCGAGAGTCAGTTGCCGAAAGCCCGCCAGCGCAGCGTTACCTTCGCCGCGCAATTCCAACCCGCGCAGCTGCGCTCGCAGCGTGAACGGATTGAAGCTGACCGCCTGCAGCTGCAGTGTCACCCCGGGCAATCGCATGACATAGTTGTCGAGCGCCCGGCGCGCGAGCGCAGGCACGAGCAGGAAGCCAGCCAGCGTGTATAGCGCGAGGGCGGCGGCCGCGACGACGCCGAGCCCATAGAGCCTGTGTCGCGCACGCACGCGACTCACGATTGAATCTTCAGTGTCCGAAGCGTCCATGCGCCAGAAAACTGCCGGCCTCGCGGGCCGCCGTGGGCGACCAGAGCAGTCCCATGTGCGTCACAGGCAGCTCGAGACTGGCCGTCGCGCCAGGCAGACGTGTTTCCGAAACTGCCACCGTGCCGTCGTTGGGCTCGCTGAAACGGATCAAAAGCTGCCCGAGTCCCACCGGACAAGTCCCGGCGATGATACCGACCTCGCGGGATGAAACCCAGCGATGCGCCGGTGGGCTGAGCAGCTCATCGGCGACTGCGCGTCCCATGATCCGTCGTCCCCACGCCCAGCGCGCCAGATACACGGCGCTGCGCGAGCCGAGCACGGGCGCGCCCATGAGCAGCACTCGCCCAGGCTGATGCATGGCATGACGCTCCAGGTATTCCAGGATGATCGATCCACCGAGACTGTGACCGATCAGGTGCACCTGCGGCGCCTCGAGGGAGGCGATCAGGGCATGCAGCTGCGCGGCGACCTGCGCGGCGGACTGCTGCACCGAGTGGTAGCGGAAGACCCTCAGTCGATAGCCGCGATCGCGCCACAGATGGCGCCCGAGCAGGTAACACTCGGCGCCCATCATCCACAAGCCGTGCACGTAGACGACGGCTGCGGCTTGGGGAGACGTCCCCGCGCGCGGCAGCCCTGGTTCCCTGTGCTTAGCCGGCACCCCGGGTATCCGCTGGCCCGGTGCTGGCCTGCGGTGGCGTGCGTACGCGAATGTGCAGCTCGCGCAGCTGCGCCTCCGCTGCCTCGGTGGGCGCATCAGTGAGCGGATCGGCAGCCGTCTGCGTCTTGGGGAAAGCGATGACATCGCGGATGCTCTCGGCGCCGCACATCAGCATCGCCAGCCGGTCCAGTCCGAAGGCTATGCCCCCGTGAGGCGGCGCACCGTACTTGAGCGCATCGAGCAGATGCCCGAACTTGGCGCGCGCCTGCTCGGCATCGATGCCCAGCAGCTCGAACACCGCTGCCTGCATCTCCTCACGATGGATGCGCACCGAGCCACCGCCAACCTCCGAGCCGTTGAGCGCCAGATCGTAGGCATTGGCCAGCGCGCCACCGGCATCGGAGCGCAGTGCCTGCGCATCCTCGTTCTTGGGCGAGGTGAAGGGATGGTGCATGGCCATCCAGCGCCGCTCGGTCTCATCCCATTCGAACATCGGAAAGTCGATGATCCAGACCGGACGCCAGCCGGCCTCGATGAGGCCCAGGTCCGCGCCGATGCGCAGACGCAGTGCACCGATTGAATCATTGACGACCTTCGAGGACCCGGCGCCGAAGAACACCAGATCCCCATCGGCGCAGCCGGAGCGCTCGAGGATGCCTGCCAGTGCCGCATCGCTCAGGAACTTGATGATGGGCGACTGCAGGCCTTCGCGGCCGCGAGCGCATTCGTTCACCTTGATGTACGCGAGGCCCTTGGCTCCATAGCGCGCCACGAAAGCCGTGTAGTCATCGATCTGCTTGCGCGACAGGGCGCTGCCGCCCTGGGGAATGCGCAGCGCCACCACGCGGCCGTGTGGATCGGCGGCGGGTGCGGCAAAGACCTTGAAGTCGCAGCCGCGCACCAGCTCCGCCACATCCACCAGTTCGAGGGCAATGCGCAGGTCTGGCTTGTCCGAGGCGTAGCGGCGCATGGCCTCGGCATAGCTCATGCGCGGGAATGGATCGGGCAGCGACACGCCGAGCACTTCGTCGAACAGGGTGCGCACCAAGCCTTCCATGAGCTGCAGGATCTGTTCCTGCGACAGAAAGGAGGTCTCGATGTCGAGCTGGGTGAATTCGGGCTGCCGGTCCGCGCGCAGGTCCTCATCGCGGAAGCAGCGCACGATCTGATAGTAGCGATCCAGGCCGGCGACCATCAGCAGCTGCTTGTAGATCTGCGGCGACTGGGGCAGCGCGAAGAACTTGCCGGGATGGGTGCGACTGGGCACGAGGTAGTCGCGCGCCCCTTCGGGCGTGGTCTTTCCCAGCACGGGGGTCTCCACGTCTATGAAGCCCCGGGCATCCAGATAGGTACGCATCGCGCGCGTGATGCGATGGCGCAGCCGCAGACGCTGAGTCATGACCTCGCGGCGCAGATCGAGGTAGCGGTACTTCAGGCGTAGCTCTTCGCCCACGGTCTCATCCAGCTGGAAAGGCAGCGGTTCGGCGCGATTGAGCAGCGTGAGCTCCGCGGCCACGAGCTCCACGGCACCGGAGGCAAGATTGGGATTGACGGTGCCCTCGGGACGCGGGCGCACGCTCCCGCGCACCTGGATGACGAATTCGTTACGCAGCCGCTCGGCGACGGCGAATACCTGCGCCAGCTCGGGCTGAAATACGATCTGCAGCAGTCCCTCGCGGTCGCGCAGATCCACGAAGATCACGCCGCCGTGATCACGTCGGCGATGCACCCAACCGGCGACCTGCACGGTAGTGCCGATCAGCGTGGTATCGACTTCTCCGCAGTAATGGCTGCGCATGCGGGATAGAGGACGCGGCGGCCGTGAAGGCCCGGGGCCGCGAATGTTAGGGTGCGCGCAGCGCCGGCACAACTGCACCGGCAGGCCCAGCACCCGGATTGCCGGCCGCCCCCGCGGGCCCGCTGTCGGCCACGCTCGCACCCGCTGCGGCACGGGCCGCCATGGAGGCCGCCACGGCAGCGCCTGCAGCCACCACCGCCACGGTCGCGGCCGCGGAGGCATCCGCCGATTGGGCGCCCGACGCCGGCGTGATGAGCGCTGCTGCCGGCAGCGGCGAGGCCGCGCGATCGGTCGGCACGCCGGGCATGACCACGCCGAGTGTGACGATCATCTTCATCGCCTCATCGACGCTCATCGGCAGCGTGATGGCACGCGATTGCGGCACCATGACGATGAAGCCGGCCGTCGGGTTGGGCGTGGTCGGAATGAATACACAGACCTGCGGCTCGCCGGTGTACTGGGCCACCAGCGGCACCTCGGCCGCGGTCTGAAAGCCGATACTCCAGACGCCCTTGCTCGGATATTCGATCAGCAGCACTTTCTTGAACGAGTTCCCGGAGCTCGACAGGATGGTCGTGGAGAAGTTTTTCACCCCGCCGTAGATGCCACGCACGAAGGGGATGCGGTTGAGCAGATCGTCCCAGAACTCCACCAGCGTACGGCCGATCATGTTGGAGACCAGCACACCGGTCAGCAGCAGCAGCACCAGTGCCAGCAGCGCGCCGAAGCCCGGAATGTGCATGCCGAACAGCGCTGGCGGTCGCAGCGACTGCGGCAGCAGCAGCAGCGTCTTGTCCATCAGTTGCAGCATGAAGCGCACGACCAGCACCGTGGCGAGGATCGGAATCCACACCAGCAGCCCCGCCATGAGGTAGCGGCGGATAAGGCGTTTGAGAACCTGGGCCTTCACCTTCGTTTGCGCGTCGGACGTGCGCGCGCGCTCGAGGCGCGGGCGCGCGGGGCCACCCCTGCTCGTTTGGCAGGCTGAGGGTTCGCGCGAGCCGTGCGGGAACTGCCGGTACCACTGGCCACCCCCGCACGGCTTGCGCGGCGGCTGGCAGGACTTGCGGCCGTGGGCTTCGCCGAGCCGCGGCTTGCGCTCCCCGCCTCCGCCGCCTTGGCCGGCGCGCTCTCGCCGCCGCCGGGCGCCTGCGGCTTGGCGTCCGCCTTGACGGTGCTGTCCGCTTCGCTCTTGGGCTTGTTCTCCGCGCCCGCGCTGCCGTCGCCGGACGGCCCTTCCGCGCCGGCGAGGTTGCGCTTGCGCTCCTGGTCACTCTTGAAGTCGGTCTCGTACCAGCCCGAACCCTTGAGACGGAAGACCGGCGCCGACACCAGCTTTTTCAGGGTGTTCCTGCCGCAGGACGGGCACTTTTTCAGCGGCGCATCGCTGATCTTCTGCAGCGCCTCGAAGGAGTGAGCGCACTGACTACACTGGTATTCGTAAAACGGCATATGTGTATCGGCTGATGGGGACGAAGCTCTGCAGGATGGGGGCGCCGAGCGCCGCTTCCAAGCCCGGATCGGACGTTGAATCAATCGGCGGCAATTATAGACGCCCGCACGGGCTGCAATAGCTGCTGATAGAGGCGGTGAAACTGCGCGGCGGCCTGCGGCAGGTTGCTGCGCCAGTCGTCAGCGGCGCTATGGTCGGCCCCGTCGGTGATGTATTTGGCACAACCGAATACGGCGCCCTCCGCGTGACAGACTTTCGCCAGCGCATAGGCCTCCATCTCCATGACCTCGCAGTGCAGGGCCGCCGCTGCGGTCTGAAAGCTATCGCCGCTCCCGCACAAGCCCTGGGGGAGCTCCGGAAACATGGGCGGGAACTCGAGCTGCGCGGGCAGGTGCTCGAAGGGCGTATGGCCGATCGGAAAACCCAGTGCGCTGGCATCCATATCCCGCTGCACGAAGCGGTGGCAGCCGACCAGGGCGCCGGTCGCAAAGTGCGGGCTGCCGGCCGTGCCGAAGTTGACCACGCGAGGCAGAGGGGCGCCCACGGCCCGATACTGGCTGAGCTCGCGCATCAACACCATCGCGGCATTGACCTTGCCGACGCCGCAGTAGAGCACCGGTACGCCGGCGCGCTCGAACACGCCCTGGGCCTCGATTTCCAGCGCCATGACCACGAGGATGGACGGCAGGGAGGCGACTGCCATGCGCTCCATGCGGGTCGCCGACTCGGCCATGGTCTTACTCGTAGGTGATCGCCGTGCGCAGCGCCATGCCACGCCAGGCGAAGTCACCCACGAGCCGCAGGTCCAGCAGCACGGCGAAGCCCGCCACCTGATAGCCGGCCGTCGTGCACAGCTCCGCGGACGCCTGCATCGTACCGCCGGTGGCGAGCACATCGTCGATGAGCAGCACCCGGCCGCGGCCGCGCTGCATCTCCAGCACGCCGGTGCCATATTCGAGCGCATAGCCGGCCGACACGACCGGGGGCGGCAGCTTGCCCTGCTTGCGAATCGGCACGAACCCCTTGCCACGTCGCGCGGCCAGCCCCGCCGCCAGCACGAAGCCGCGCGACTCCACACCGGCCAGCGCATCGGCCTCGCGCCATTCGCCTTCGCTGAACAGCGCCTCCAGCGCATCGAGTGTGGCGCCGAAGTGGCCGCGCAGCAGCGGGGTGATGTCGCGAAAGAGGATCCCCGGCTTGGGAAAATCCGGCACGTCCGCGATATGGCGCTTGAGCTCCAGTGACATGGCTCCCTCCGGCCATAAGCTTACCTTGGCCGCAGGATGCCTGCAGAACTGCCTCGGCCGCGGACCGCGCGCTCAGGAGACGGCGCGCATCTGTCGCTTCTTCTCGAACACCAGCTCGTTGCCGCGCACCGCGACGCGCACGGCGTCCCCGGGCACGAACTCGTTGCGCAGCAGCCGCTGCGCCAGCGGATTCTCGATCTGCTGCTGGATCGCCCGCCGCAGCGGCCGTGCGCCGTACACCGGATCGAAGCCCGCCTCACCGATGAGGTCACGGGCCTTGTCGTCCAGCTCGAGCTCGATATTGCGCTCGAGCAGCCGGCGGCGCAGGTACTGCAGCTGGATCTCCACGATGGCGCGGATCTGCTCGGTGCCGAGCGGATGGAACACCACGATGTCATCGACGCGATTGATGAACTCGGGACGGAAATTCTGCTGCACGACCTCCATGACCGCGTTCTTCATGCGCTGATAGTTACCTTCCCCAGCCATCTCCTGAATGGCCTGGGAGCCGAGGTTCGAGGTCATGATGATGACGGTGTTGCGAAAGTCGACCGTGCGGCCCTGCCCATCGGTGAGCCGTCCATCATCGAGCACCTGCAGCAACACGTTGAACACGTCCTGGTGAGCCTTCTCGATCTCATCGAGCAGCACCACCGCATACGGACGCCGGCGGATGGCCTCGGTCAGATAGCCGCCCTCCTCATAACCCACATAGCCCGGCGGGGCGCCGATCAGACGCGCCACCGAGTGCCGCTCCATGAACTCGGACATGTCGATGCGCACCAGCGCCTCCTCGGTGTCGAAGAGGAACTCGGCGAGCGCCTTGCACAGCTCGGTCTTGCCCACGCCCGTGGGGCCGAGAAACATGAACGAGCCGTTCGGACGGCGCGGATCGGCAAGACCCGCGCGCGAGCGGCGAATCGCGTTGGAGACGATACGCACGGCCTCATCCTGGCCGACCACGCGCTTCTCCAGCGCCTCCTCCATGCGCAGCAGTTTCTGCTTCTCCCCTTCGAGCATCTTGGACACGGGAATCCCGGTCCACTTGGAGACCACCTCTGCGATCTCCTCCTCGGTGACGCTGTTACGCACGAGCTGCGGAGTCTGCTGCTCGGCCTTGGCGGCCGCTGCCAGGCGCTTGTCGAGCTCGGGAATGCGTCCGTACTGCAGCTCCGCCATCCTGGCGAGATCCCCGGCGCGACGCGCCTGCTCGAAATCCAGCCGCGCCCGCTCGAGCTCTTCCTTGACCTGCGCCGCGCCCTGCAGCGAAGCCTTCTCGGCCTTCCAGATCTCCTCGAGGTCTGCGTATTCCTTGCTCAGGCCCGCCAGCGTCTGCTGCAGTGTGGACAGTCGCCGCCGGGAGGCCTCGTCCTCCTCCTTCTTCAGCGCCTCCTGCTCGATCTTCAGCTGAATGATGCGCCGCTCGAGCCGGTCGAGCGCCTCGGGCTTGGAGTCGATCTCCATCCTGATGCGCGCCGCGGCCTCATCGATGAGGTCGATGGCCTTGTCGGGCAGCTGTCGATTGGTGATGTAGCGATGCGAAAGCGTTGCGGCTGCGACGATCGCCGGGTCCGTGATCTCCACGTGGTGGTGGACCTCGTAGCGCTCCTTCAGCCCGCGCAGGATCGCGATGGTGTCCTCGACCGAGGGCTCATCGACGAGCACCGTCTGAAAACGCCGCTCGAGCGCCGCGTCCTTCTCGATGTACTTGCGATACTCATCGAGCGTCGTGGCACCGACGCAGTGCAGCTCGCCGCGCGCCAGCGCCGGCTTGAGCATGTTGCCGGCATCCATCGAGCCTTCCGCGCGGCCGGCGCCCACGACCGTGTGCAGCTCATCGATGAAGAGGATGACCTGCCCTTCCTGCTTGGCGAGCTCGGAGAGCACGGCCTTCAGCCGCTCTTCGAACTCGCCGCGGAACTTCGCGCCCGCGATCAGCGCGCCCATGTCGAGCGCCAGGATGTGCTTGTTCTTCAGCCCCTCGGGCACCTCGCCATTGACGATGCGCAGCGCGAGGCCTTCGACGATGGCGGTCTTGCCCACCCCGGGCTCGCCGATCAGTACCGGATTGTTCTTGGTGCGCCGCTGCAGCACCTGGATCGTGCGCCGGATCTCATCATCGCGACCGATGACCGGATCGAGCTTGCCGCTGCGCGCGCGTGCGGTCAGATCGATGGTGTACTTGTCCAGTGCCTGACGCTTCTGCTCGGCGGCCGGATCCTCGACGCGCTCACCGCCGCGCACCTCCGCGATGGCCTTCTCGACCGCGGCACGCGCGACGCGCGCTTCCTTCAGGGCTCGGCCCACCGCGCCGCGGTCCTCGAAGGCGGCGAGCACGAACAGCTCGCTCGAGATGTACTGATCGCCGCGCTGCTGCGCGAGCTTGTCGGTGACGTTGAGCAGGCGCGCAAGATCGTTGCCGACCTGCACGTCGCCGGCCACCCCCTCGATTTTCGGCAGCGCATCGACGATGCTCGTCAGTTGTGTGCGCAGACGGTTCACGTCGGCGCCGGCTTTCATCAGCAGCGGCCGTACACTGCCGCCCGGCGCATCGATCATGGCCAGGAGCAGATGTGCCGGCTCGATGAATTGATTGTCGCGCCCCACGGCAAGCGACTGCGCATCGGCGAGTGCAGACTGAAAAGCGCTGGTGAGTTTGTCCATTCGCATGGCTGGCGTCCCCGGGGCACGATGCCCATGTACCTGATTATCTTTTCATCGGCGCCCGCCGCCATACGTATAACGCCGCGGGCAGCCCCGACTACTGCGAGATGGGGGAAGGGCCGTGCGAATTCAAGCGATTGGCTCGATCCACAGCAGCGCCGCCAGGCGCCCGGTGAGCCGATCGCGCCGGTAGGAATAGAAGCGCTCGGGCTGCGAGAAGGTGCACGGGGCCTCGCCGTACACCTCTCTGAGCCCCAGGCCCGCGAGCCGCCGCCGCGCCAGGGCCGGCAGATCGCACTGCCAGCGGCCGCGCGCATTGGGCGCAAAGGCGTCGGTCGCGCCCGCATCCGCGGCACAGAAGGCCGAGCGCACTTCCTCGCCCACCTCGAAATGGGCCGGACCGATGGCCGGACCCAACCAGGCACACAGCCGCTCGGGCGCTGTGTGCAGCGCCGCCACGGCGGCCTCGATGACGCCTCCTGCCAGCCCACGCCAGCCGGCATGGGCCACGGCGATGGCCGCTCCATCGCGTTCCGCGATCAGCACCGGCAGACAATCGGCGACCAGGACTGCAAGCACCCGGCCGGGACGGCGCGTGACTGCGGCATCCGCCAGCGGGGCGGCCCCCGCCCCGGCGGCGCTGGAGGCCGCAGCGGGCGCGTCCGCGTCGGCGACCGACACACCATGAACCTGATTGAGCCACAGCGGCTCGGTGGGCAGCGACAGCGCGACGCGCACCCGGCGGCGGTTCGCGGCCACGTCGGCGGGTCGGTCTGCGACGTGCGCGGCAAGATTGAGGCTGTCGTAAGGTCCGACGCTGACGCCGCCGGCCCGCAGCGTCACGGCCGCACGAACCCGGCCAGCCAGCGGCCACTCGGGCGTGATGAACTGTGGGCCTGTCGCGCTCATCAGGACCGGGGCGCCCGCGGCCGCACCGCCTCATGAGCTGGCACTGCACCCCGTTCCGCTGCCCGCAGCGCCGCGAGCAAGGCGAGCAGATCCGCCGGTGCCGGCGCCTCGAAACTCTGCTCTCTGCCGCTCATCGGATGTGCCAGCGACAGGCGCTCGGCGTGCAACGCCTGGCGCGGGAAGGCCTGCAGGGTGTCGTTGAGCGCTCCCGCAGGCAGCTGCCGGCGGCGCCCGCCGTACACCGGATCGCCGACGATCGGCAGTCCGATGTGCGCGAGGTGCACGCGGATCTGGTGGGTGCGACCGGTCTCGAGTTGCACACGCAGCAGCGTATGCGCGGCGAAGCGCTCCTGAATGCGGAAGTGGGTCACCGCCGCACGACCGGCACGGCTCACGGCCATGCGCGTGCGCGCCGCCCGATCGCGTCCGATAGGCTGCTCGATGCGTCCGCCGGCCACCGGTCGGCCCCAGACCAGCGCCAGATACTCACGCCGGATCTGCCGCGCAGCCAGGGCCGCGACCAGCCGCGTATGCACCTCGGGGGTGCGCGCCACGATGAGCAGGCCACTCGTATCCTTGTCCAGCCGATGCACGAGCCCTGCGCGCGGCACGCGGGCGAGCCGATCGTCATAGCCCAGCAGCGCATTCTGCAGCGTGTGGCTGCGGTTGCCCGCCCCAGGGTGCACGACCAGGCCCGCTGGCTTGTCCAGCACCAGCAGCGCCTCATCCTCAAAGAGGATTCGCAGCGGCAGCGATTCGGCCTCGACGCTGTCACCTTGCGGAAATTCGGCGCGCACTTCAATGCGCTCGCCGCCACGCACACGATCGCGCGGAAACGCCGCGCCGGTGGCGCCCGCCAGCTTCACGGCGCCCTCGCGGATCCAGCGCTGCAGCCGCGCGCGCGAATATTGCGGCAACGCCGCGGCGAGTGCCTGGTCCAGTCGCTGGCCTGCCGCGTTCACCGGCAGCTCGACGACATGCAGCTGGAACTCTTCGGCCATCGGATGGTCAGCCTCGAACGTCGGCTATACTCGCCGGCCTTGTACGCTTCTCGTCACACATCTGCCGGACTTTCCATGCCTGTGATGCGCCGTCGATCCGCCCTGGCTGTCGCCATTGGTCTCGCCGCCCTGGTCCTGCTCGCTGGCTGCGCCTCGCGCAACCTGCGAAATGCGGGCGCCAAAGTGCTCTACACGACGGCACATAAGCAGATGGTCGACAACGACATGACCAATGCCGCCAAGAACTACGAGCAGCTCACCTCGCGCTTTCCATTCACCACCGAGGCACGCCAGGCGCGGCTGGATCTCATCTATGTCTACTACCGCAAGGGTGACAAGGACGCGGCCGTGGATGCAGCCGACGAATTCTTGCGCGAGGAGCCGAGGAACTCCAGGGATGACTACGCCCAGTACATGAAGGGGCTCATTTATTTCGAGCGCACACCGGTCTCCATCGAGCGTTTCCTGGGCGTCGACATGGCGCGCAAGCCCCCCGTGGACGCACTCAAGTCGATCGCGGCGTTCAACATCGTCATCACCCAGTACCCGCACAGCCAGTATGCGCACGACGCCCTGCGGCGCATGATTTACGAGCGCAATCGGCTGGCGCAGTACGACATCTACGTGGCACGCTGGTACGTACGTCGTGGCGCCTATCTGGCGGCCGCGCAGCGCGCCAACGAGGTCCTGCAGCAGTACGAGGGCGCGCCGGCCGAGCAGGATGCACTGCGCATCATGCTGCAATGCTATCGAAAACTCGGCCTCACGCAGCTCGCCGACAACGTGCAGAAGATGTACGCCTTCAATTTTCCGCCCGGCTCGCCGACCTTCACCACCCCGCGCCACCGCTGGTGGCAGTTCTGAGCTCCGGCGCCGCCTAGCGCCGATAACCGTTGGTGATCGGATAGCGCCAGTCTCGCCCGAAGGCACGGCGACTGACGCGCACGCCCGGCGGGGCCTGGCGGCGCTTGTACTCGGCGCGTGTCACCATATCCAGTACCCGCGCGACGACCTTGCGCTCGAAGCCGCGCTCGCAGATCTCCTCGACCGACAGGTCCTCTTCGATGAAGGCTTCGAGGATGGGATCGAGTACCTCGTAGGGCGGCAGGGAATCGGAATCCTTCTGCTCGGGCCGCAGCTCCGCAGAGGGCGCGCGCTCGATGACCCGCGGCGGAATCACCGCAGAGAGCCGGTTGCGATAGTTGGCAAGCCGGTAAACAAGCAGCTTGCTGCAGTCCTTGATGGGCGCGAAGCCGCCGGCCATGTCCCCATAGAGCGTCGCGTAGCCTACCGCCATCTCGCTCTTGTTCCCGGTGGTCAGCAGCATGCGGCCGGTCTTGTTGGAGATCGCCATCAGCAGCAGCCCACGACAGCGCGCCTGGATGTTTTCCTCGGTGATGTCGGGACTGCGCCCCGCAAACTCCTCGCGCAGCGCCTCGAGCGTTGCGGCAAACATGCCCTCGATCGAGATCTCGCTGAGCGTCACGCCGAGTGAGCGTGCCTGCTCGCGTGCGTCCTCGCGGCTCATCTGCGAGGTGTAGCGCGAGGGCATCATGACCACATGCACGCGTTCGGCTCCGAGCGCATCGGCAGCGATCGCCAGCGTCAGGGCCGAGTCCACTCCGCCCGAGAGGCCCATGACGACACCGGGAAAGCGATGCTTGTCGACGTAGTCGCGCACACCCAGCACCAGCGCGCGGTAGACGCTTTCCTCGTCGGAGAGCTCGGGGGCCACGGCAGCGGCCACGGGCGCAATCGCTCTGTCCGCCCCTGCGCGCCGCAGCTCGAGCATCGCCAGCGTCTCCTCGAACGCTGGCGCGCGCATCGCCAGCTGTCCGTGCGCATCCATGGCGAAGGAGTTGCCGTCGAACACCAGCTCGTCCTGTCCGCCCAGCAGGTTGACGTAGACCACCGGCAGCTGCACCTGCGCGATGCGACGTGCGACCACGCGCTCGCGCTCGCGCTGCTTGTGAATCTCGTAGGGGGAGGCGTTGATCACCAGCAGCGCTTCGGCGCCGGCCTGACGCGCCGCGCGGCTCGGGGCACGCTCCCAGGTGTCCTCGCAGACCAGGACACCCAGGCGCATACCCTTGAATGACACGACCGTCGGTTCGCTGCCGGCAGCAAAGTAGCGCTTCTCGTCGAACACGCGGTAATTCGGCAGACACGCCTTGCGATGACTGGCGAGCACCTCGCCGCGATAGAGCAGCTGCGCGGCGTTGTAGATACGCCCGCCGTGGTATTCGGGGTAGCCGACCAGAATGCCGATCTCAGGCACAGCGCGCCGCAGCTCATCCATGCCCTGCTCGATCTGCAGGCGCAGGCCGCGGTGAAATAGCAGATCCTCGGGCGGATAGCCCGACAGCGCCAGCTCCGGAAACATCACCAGATCGGCGCCGAGTTCCCGCGCGCGCCGCGCCTCGCGAATGAGCCTGGCAACGTTGCCGTGCACGTCGCCGACCAGAAGGTTGATCTGCGCCAGCGCGATCCGAAGCGTGCCGTCCTGCTCTTCCTCAGCCATGGATGCGCATCATGAACCCGCCACCCTCAGCGGCGCCGTGAGCGGCCGCGCGCGCCGCGCTTCGTCTTGGCGACCGATTTTAAACCGCTCGCAGCACGCGCGCGGCCTTTGCGGCTGGCCTTCGTGGACTTCGCCGCCGCACCCGACCTCACCGCCCGCTGCGGCGCAGGCCGCTTGGCCGTCCGAGCGGCACTGCGCTGGCCGGCGCGCGCCGAAGACGCCGACCGTTTGGCCGCACGCCGGGCGCGCGGGGCCGAGCGCTCACTGGCGCCCGCGCCTGCGCCTTCACGCGCGCCTGCTCCGGCACCAGCGGACGCACGTGAGCTGCGCCGTGAGAGCAGCTGCGCCATGGCGCTGCCGAGCTCCGCGGGGCTCTTGACGGTGCGTACACCGGCGGCCTCCAGTGCGCGGTACTTGTCGGCAGCCGTGCCCT
>DATBPG010000279.1:0-6960 GCA_036561485.1 Steroidobacteraceae bacterium
CCGGCTTCTCCAGCGCGTCGATGATATGGCGCAGCTGGTCCATCGAATCGTCCTGCAACTTGACGAAGGAGCCGTAGGTGCCCTTGTCCGGCGGGATCTGAATCGTGGCGAGCCACTTGCCGTTCACGTGGCGGTAGAAATCATCCTGCGCACGCACGCTGCCGTCGATGTACTGCGTGTCGATACCCGGGACCAGGCCCGTGTGCGCCACAGTGTCGGAGGGCGCGTCGGCTGCGAGGGCGACACCGGCCACGAGGCTACCCATGGCCGTGACGAGCACAAGACGCAGCCCGCTCTGGGCACGCGGAAGGTTCTTCATTTGAAAACCCCATGCAAGCTGCTGCGGCATCCGCAGATCCGAAGCAACCATTATAGCGCGGGGCCTGGCGGCGCCCGGCCCTAGACCCGTACGGCCGCGGCATCCTTCGGCATGCGTACCACGAGCGTGCCGGCAAACTTGTCGTGCCAGGCCTGACGGTTCTCGTCGAAGGCAATCCAGAAAAAGCCGAGCCCGAGGATGGCCAGCGACAGAAAGCAGCCGAGCGCGCGCACGATGGCAGTCGTCCAGTCGATGGGGCGTCCATCCATGCGCACCACGTGCAGATCGAAGACGATGCCGCCGAGCGTAGCGCCCCGGGCCTTCCAGAGTATGGCGCCGTAGGCGGCCAGCGCGACCAGGATCAGGTGATGCAGGTGCAGGATGCTGAGCACGATCCCCACCACGAGCAGATCGAGCAGCAGCGCCACCATGCGGATCCAGAAGCCGGCCCGCGGCAGGCTCGAGGCGGCCAGAGGCGCAGCTGCGCCCGGAGGCGCCACCCCCGGCGCGGAGACGTGCGGCGCGTTTGAGGCGGGCGCGTCTGAGGCGAGTGAGTCCGCTGGCGCGGGGCCGGCCGCATCCGCTGCGGCCCCGGTCACCCCGTCTCCCGAGGCGTATCCGGCCGATGCAGCGCCCGCGGCGGCCGTGGGCGCCGAGACACCCGGTGCCGGCGGGTTCACCGCGGGCGCACCGGCCGACGGCCCGGCGCCGGGCCGGGGCGAGATGCCTCGTCGCGCGCGCGCCGCAAGCATCAGCGCGTGCGCGACCATGCCCAGGCCGAGCAGATCGAGCAGTTTGTAGACTACGAAACCGAGCACCGGGACCAGGTAGATCACCGTCACGATGAGGCCGCCGATCAGCACGGCAAGCACCAGCGCGGGCGCATCGGCGAGCGTGCGCCGGGGCAGGAAGCGGCTTCCCAACCAGGCTAGCGCCGCGGCCTTGCCAAACAATGCGGCGCAGAACAGCGCCAGCAGCACCACCGGCACCGCAGCGATGCCGATGACGGTGACGACCAGCAGGATCAGCAGCGGCGGGGTCAGCAGCACCACGGCCAGTGACGCCAGCAACGTGGGCCCCGGATGCAGCTCGAGGGACTGCACGCAGTGCTCGATGCCGCGCGGGGCGACGAACGCCAGCAGCAGGTACAGGGCGAGAAACACGCCCGCGACACCCCAGGCCCAGCCGAGCCCCGGACCGAAGGCGAGCGGCCGCAGATACGTCAGTGCATGACGCACCCACGGGGTCAGCGCGCCGAGGTTCACGGGCGAGCTCGGCCCGATCTGCTGCACGCCGCCGTGCACCACGGCACCCGGGTCACGGATCAGCTGGCCGCCGATGGCCTGGGCGTCACCGTCGACTTCCGCGTGAGGTCCGAGCCGCAGCGATCCAAGCACCGCGTTCGCATCGCCGCCGACATGGCTATCGATGTAGGTCGAGCCGAATACCGAGACCACATCGCCCGCGACCGGACCGGTGACGCGGGTGCTGCCGGCGACGGAGACCACGTCGCTGCGCGCCGTGCCTTCGACGCTGGCGGAACCGAAGACTGCGACCACCGAGTCCGCGGACTCTCCCGCTGGCACGTCGACGTTGTGACCCACAGCGACACGATCGTCGTCATTTCGGTCCAGCGCTGGCGGCAGCCGATCCATCGCCGCGCGGCAGTCGCTGCTGAGCTGATCACGATGGTCCCGCAGGCACGCGAGCAGCCGCCGACCTCCCGAATGCGGGCACAGAGTGCTCCGGTCCTGCTGGCACGCCTCACGCGGCGATTGTGCCAACACGGGAGCCGCGGCCGGCAGCATCAGCAGCACACACAGCGCGATGAGTTTCATGACTGGGCCTCCGAACATCTCAGCGCTCCTGGTACAGCAGCCGGTAGGCCGCGGCACCGACGCCAAACAGGAACAGATATGCGAGCACGCCGATGAGCAGAAAGGCCTGCAGCCAGGCCATGGGCAGCACCCCCAGCAGCGCCGTGAGCAACCTCGGCACGACGTTCAGCACTGCCTGGATGTGATGGCCCCAGGCGAGCATCGACGCGGTGGGGTGGGCGAGGTGTGGCACGGCAGCCCTGCCGGCCAGCGACAGCAGCACCAAGCAGGCCACGGCCAGCAGCGCAAACGAGAGGCGGGCAGCCATGGGCCACTGCCGGACCTGCCGGCGCCACCAGGGCAGCGCCGCGCGCTGCTCGAGCTGCGCGAGAACGCGCGCCATGAGCTCTTCGGGCGCACGGCGCGCCGGCAGCGAGCGCAGCAGCGCGTGCACCTGGCGCTCGAGGCGGCTGTCTGGTTCGCCTGCGCTGCTCACTGGGTCAGACCTCCAGCGCATCGGCGCAGATACCGCGTGCCTGCAGCTGCTTCAGCAGCGCCTGTCGAGCGCGATGGATATCGCTCTTGACGGTGGCGAGCGGCACACGCAGCTGTGCTGCGATCTCGCCATACGGCAGCTCCTCGAAGTGATACAGCACCAGCGACAGGCGCTGACGTTCGGGCAGGCGGCTCAGCGCCTCCTCGATGAGCAGACGGCGCTCTTCGAGGGCGATATCCGACAGGTGCGTATCGGGCACGGGAATCTGCGGCTCGGGCGCTTGCTCCTCGTCCGCGCCCGGCAGCTCCGAGAACGAGCGCCAGCGACGCCGGTCGCGCGTCAGATAATTCAGCGACAGATTGCGCGCGACGGTCTTGAGCCAGCCGCCGGCCGAGGCACTGGTGCGCAGCTGCTCGAAGTGCTCGTAGGCGCGAATGAAGACTTCCTGCGCGATGTCCTCGGCTTGTGCATCACGGCCGGTCAGACGCGCAGCCGTCGTGAAAACCATGTCCTGATAGGCACGCATGAAACTCGTGAACTCATCCGGGCGCGAAGACTTCGTGGGTGGGGGTGACACAAAGGTGCGCTCGTTTGAGGCGAGAACACGCCCGCGCTGGAAAAGTTGCAGTTCAGGCTGCGCTACCCCGGGAAGGGGCGATCACGGGCGTCCCCGGGGCGGTGCCCCCGGGGGACGAAGGACAGGGTCGGCAGCAGGCTCGTCTGACGCTTGCGTTGCAATGCGCCAGGGCAGCCGCTGAGGCGCCGCTAGCCCTTGGTGTTCTTCGCCTTGTAGACCCGGATCTGCTCGTTGAAGCGGTCCGCAATGTTCTGCAACTGATCCACCGCCTTGTTGTGCTTGTCGGTCTCGGCCTTATCGAGCTTGGCCTTCTCGTCGTCGGAGACCTTGGGGCCCGCGGCCGCAAGCGCCGCCTGGTGCTCGTTCTTCAGGCAGTCCAGGTAGGCGTTGGTGGCAGTGTTGAAGTCGCCGACTGCCTTCTTGCCGGCGAGCATTTGCTGCAGCGTCGCGGTGTTGCCATCCGGAATACTCTGCGGCGGCGTGGGCGCGGTGCAATCGGCAAAGACGGGAGAGGCGGCGAACGCACAGGCGGCGAGCGCGGCGGCGACATAGATCGGCTTCATGAAAGACCCCCTGATGGAATATAGCTATGGTAAATCCTGGCGCGGGCGCCGGCCAGCGCCGCTCGGGCGGCAGATTGTTTCAGTTTTAAGCATTGAGCAGCCTGATATTCACGCTGCGTCCCAATATTGTTCCATTCGGCGCCTGAGCGCCGCGTCCGGCAAGCGTCCGCGCGCGGCTGCCTGATTGTCCACGAGGTGCGCGACCTGAGTGGAACCCGGGATCGCGACGGTCACGGCGGGGTGCGAGATCACGTACTTGAGCAGGAACTGGCCCCAGCTGGACACGTCGATGTCGGCCGCCCAGGGAGGCAGTCGCCGGCGCTGCGCCTGGCGCAGCAGGCTGCCGTAGCCGAAGGGCACGTTGACCAAGACCGCCATGCGACGCTGCAGTGCCAGAGGCAACACATCCTTGGCGGCGTCGCGGTTGTCCAGCGAGTAGTCGACCTGGATGAAGTCGAGCGAATAGCGGCGCATGTAGCCCATCATGTCCGCGTGCTGGCCGACCTCGGAGGTCGTGATGCCCAGATAGCGCACCTGCCCGGCCTGCTTCCATCGCTGCATGAGCGGCATCAACTGATCGACGCCGTCGAGGTTGTGGACCTGCAGCAGATCGATGCGACGCGTATGCAGCCGCTGCAGCGAGCGCTCGAAGCTGGCCGCACCCCCCAGGCCATTGCTGCCGAAGCCCTCGCCGCTGCCGGTGAGCTTGGTCGCGACGAACATCCGATCGCGAAGCCCGAGGCTGCTGAGCACCTCTCCCACCACCCCCTCGCTCTGCCCGTAGTCCGCGGAGGTATCGATCACGGTGCCGCCGAGCTGCTGCATGCGCGCGAGCTCAGCGCTGATCGCGGCGCGCTCGCTGTCGTCGAACTTGTCCGTTCCGAGCCCGATTGCCGGCAGGCGCTCGCCACTGACCGGAATGGGTTTGGTGATGAGCGGCAGGCGGTGCGTATCGGCGTCTGCAGCGCTGGCGCGCAACCTCCCGCTACTGGCTGCGGCGGCGGCCAGCCCGATGCCGGCACGCAGGAGCCTGCGGCGCGACCAGCGTGCATGCCAGGCGTCAGTGGTCACGGTTCCCCCTCGCCGTCGCGCTGCTGACCGCTGCGGCGGCTGCCGTGCGGGCGCGAGGCCGCGCGAGGTTATACCGCGATGCGCGCGGCGCCGGAAGCGGCGGACGACGCAGCCGGCCGGCCGGCCGGGCCTACCCGCCCAGGTGCGCGCGCGGGGTATAGGTGCAGAAGGCGCCCGAGTACATGCTCTCGGGCAGATGCCGGCGCATGTAGCTCACGAGCGTGGGAATGCCGACGAAGAGCTTATTGACCTGGATTTCGGCGCCCGAGCGGCCGCAGATCAGCAGCGCGCCGCTCAGATCGGTCGTGACGCGTGTCACGTTCGACCAGGTGATCTCGATCGCGCGGCGGCCGAGGCACAGCGTCACGCCGATGTCATTGACGCGGATGTGCCGGCGCAGGGACTGAAAGCTCCACACCGCGAGCGCCGCGAACAGGCCGCTGCAGGTCAGCAGCTCCACGACGGTGCGGGTTGCGAAGCGCGCGACGGCGGGGCGGCACAGCACGTAGGCCGCGAGGCCGGCGGGCACCAGCGCCGAGATCAGCACCACCCAGGCAATCACACGCTCCCAGCGCCCATGCTGCAGCATGTGACCGCTGCCGTCGCCCAGCGCGGCGGCGGGCTTGCGCAACTGGCCACGGTATAGCGTCGCGAAGATACCGATCGTGATGAGGGCAGCAAGTAAGACTGGCATCGGTGCTCCCGTCTGCTCTGACAGCCGCGACCGATCTTGCATCGGTCAAGCGGGACTGTTTCGAGCACCGCGTCTCAGCTTGAGCCGTTCGCGTGATTCGATCGTGCCCGGATGTTAACGGCTAATGATCGCGCGCTGCCAGTGCTGTTCCATCTACGTCGGCTGTCAGGCGACGTCGCGTCCATGGCGCTTGAGGTGTACCCGCAGGATCGCCAGCGCCGCCGGGGTGACTCCCGGCACACGCCCGGCCTGCCCCAGCGTACGCGGACGCACGGCGGCGAGCTGTTGGCGCACCTCATGGGACAGCGCCGAGAGGCTCGTGTAGTCCAGATCCTCGGGCAGCACCACATGCTCCTGTGCGCGCCCGCGCTCGATCTCCTGCTCGGCCCGCTCGATGTAGCCGGCGTAACTGGCCTCCACTTCCAGGCCCCGGCGCACCTGCGCGATCAGGCGCTCGTCCCCGGCCGCGGTTGACCCGCCCGCCTCGAGGGCGCCGGGACCCACCAGCTCGAGCAGCGCCTCGTAGGACACTTCCGGTCGGCGCAACAATTCGAACGCGCTCACATCGCGCGCCGGGGGTGCGCCGGCCAGCACGCGCGCGGCCCAGGCCGCCGGGATCTGCCCGGGACGCAGCCGGCAGGCGCTCAGGCGCGCAAGCTCGGCGCGGCTCGCGGTCTGCTTGGCCTCGAACAGCGCCCAGCGCTCATCGTCGACCAGGCCAAGGCGGCGCCCGAGGGGTGTCAGGCGTGCATCAGCGTTGTCCTCACGCAGCAGCAGCCGGTGCTCGGCGCGGCTGGTGAACATCCGATACGGCTCGCGCGTGCCGCGCGTCACCAGATCGTCAACGAGCACCCCGAGATAGGCCTCACTGCGCGCGGGCGTCCATGGCGCCTCATCCCGACAGTGCAGCGCGGCGTTGACACCGGCCAGCAGCCCCTGCGCCGCCGCCTCCTCGTAACCGGTCGTGCCGTTGATCTGGCCCGCGAAGAACAAACCCTGCACCGCGCGCGTCTGCAGCGAGGGCGCGAGGTCGCGGGGATCGAAATAGTCGTACTCGATCGCATAGCCCGGGCGCGTCAGATGTGCCTGCTCGAAACCGGCGATGCTGTGGACCATCTCGAGCTGCACCTCGTAAGGCAGGCTCGTGGAGATCCCATTGGGATAGACCTCGTGCGTATCGAGTCCCTCGGGCTCGATGAAGATCTGGTGCGCAGTCTTGTCGGCAAAGCGCTGCACCTTGTCCTCGATGGAGGGACAGTACCGCGGGCCGACGCCCTCGATGAGCCCGGTATACATCGGCGAGCGATCGAAGGCGGCGCGAATGATGGCGTGCGTACGCTCGTTCGTATGCGTGATGTGACAGGGCAGCTGGCGCGGATGCTCGCTGGCGCGACCGAGGAAGGAAAACACCGGCAGCGGCGCA
>DATBPG010000280.1:0-2495 GCA_036561485.1 Steroidobacteraceae bacterium
TGGCCCATCGGCATGGGGCGCGACCTCCAGGGCATCTATCACCTGCTGGAGGACCGCATCTACGTCTACCAGGCGGCCGAGCGTGGCCGCATGGGCGACAACCGCGCCATCGAGGGAGTCCGCTCGGCGGCCGCACGCGAGCTGCTGGGCGCTCAGGCGGCAGCCTTTTACGAGGAGATCGAGCTGGTGCGCGGCGCGAGTCCGCCGTTCGATCTGGAGACATATCGCGCCGGACGCCAGACGCCGGTGTTCTTCGGCTCCGCCATCAGCAACTTCGGCGTCGAGGAGCTGCTGCGTGCCTTCGTGCGCTACGCGCCCGCGCCGCTGCCGCGCGTCTGTCGGGAGCGCAGCGTGAGCGCGGCTGAGCCGCGCCTGAGCGGCTTCGTGTTCAAGATTCAGGCGAACATGGACCCCGGACACCGTGATCGAATCGCGTTTCTGCGTCTGTGCTCGGGCCGTTATCAGCGCGGCATGCGACTGACACACGTGCGCGACGGTCGCGAGATGCGCATCGCTGATGCGCTCACCTTCATGGCCGCCGATCGCGAGCAGACCGAGCAGGCCTACGCCGGGGATATCATTGGCCTGCACAATCACGGCACGATCAACATCGGCGACAGCTTTACGGAAGGCGAGCCGCTGCATTTCACCGGCATACCCAACTTTGCCCCGGAAATCTTCCGCCGCGCCGTGCTGCAGGATCCGCTGCGCGCCAAGGCGCTCTCCAAGGGACTCGAGCAGCTCTGCGAGGAGGGCGCGACACAACTGTTCCGGCCCCTGCGCAACAACGATCTGATTCTCGGCGCCGTGGGACAGCTGCAATTCGAGGTGGTCGCCTTCCGGCTGCAGGATGAGTATGGCGTGCAGTGCAGCTTCGAGCCCATCGGTGTGCACACGGCTCGCTGGATCGGCGCCTCGGATGCGCGCAAGCTCGAGCAGTTTCGTGCGCGCGCCTACGAGCATCTGGCGCTCGATCATGGCGAGGCGCTGGTGTACCTGGCTCCCTCGCGCGTCAATCTGTCGCTGACCCAGGAGCGCTGGCCCGACATTCAATTCCACGAAACGCGCGAGCAGGTGGCGCAGTAGCAGGCTGCAGAGCGCAGGGGTGCCGGATGAGGTCAGGGAGCCAGCTGTGAATCCGCGACGCAGGGCGCAATGGGCGTGGGGGTTGACCTCCTGGGCCAATCACGCCTTCGCGACCACGATCGTGGTGGGACTGTTCCCGATCTTTTTCGATCGCTACTGGGCTGCGGGCCTGCCTGGGACTGCCTCGACGTTCTATCTGGGAGCGACCAACTCCAGCGCGGCCTTCGCGGTCATGCTGCTGGCGCCCACGCTCGGTGCCCTGGCGGACCGGCGAGCGCAGAAGCGGCTTTGGTTTGGGGTATTCACCGCACTTGGGGTGCTCAGCACCGTGCTGCTGGCGCTGACCGGACGCCGCGAATGGATCGCGGCACTGCTGTTCTTCGGCCTGGGCTCGCTCGGCTTCTGGGTCGGATACGCATTTCAGGATGCGCTGATCACCGAGGTCGCTGCGCCCGAAGAAACCAATCGGGTGTCGGCATTTGGTTTTGCGCTGGGCTATCTGGGCGGGGGTCTGCTGTTCATGTTCAACGTGCTGCTGGTGCTGCATCCACACTGGTTCGGGCTCGGCAACGCCACCGCTGCCATGCGGGTGGCATTTCTCGACGTCGCCGCATGGTGGCTGCTGTTTTCCCTGCCGTTGTTTCGTTTTGTGCCTGAAGCGGCGCCTGCCGCCACCGTCGACACGGGGCGGGAGCTGTGGGCCACGGTGCGACGCGTGCTTGGCGACCGCGCGGTGCGCGGCTTCCTGCTGGCCTACTGGCTCTACATCGATGGCATCAATACGCTGCAGGTCATGGCCGTGGACTTCGGTACCAAGCTCGGTTTTTCCGCCAGTGCGCTGATCGAGGCACTGCTGCTGGTGCAATTTGTCTCCTTTCCGTGCGCGCTGCTGTTCGGCCGGCTCGGTGACCGCATCGGCGCACGTACCGCTATCTACCTGGGTCTGGCGGTATTCTGCGGCGTGACGGTGTACGGCTACTTCATGCACAGCGAGGCGCAGTTCTATGTGCTGGCCTGTATCGTGGGAACCGTGCAGGGGGGTGTGCAGGCGCTCTCGCGTGCCTATTTCACACGCCTGATCCCGCGCGAGCGCTCAGGCGAGTACTTCGGCTTCTACAACATGCTCGGCAAGTTCGCCGCCGTACTCGGACCCATCGCCATGGGTGCGGTGGCGGTCCTGAGCGGCAATCAGCGCGCTTCCGTGCTGGTACTGATCGTGTTTTTCGTCGCGGGCGCCGCACTGCTCTGGCACGCTGGCGAGCCGGTCACGACCCAGACGGTCGGCTCAGCCAGCACCCATGGCGCCTGAGCGCAGCCTGGGTCAGGCAGCCCGGCGCTCGACGCTTCGCCGGCGCGCATGAGGGCCACCGGGGCCAGCAGGCCCAGCGCCGACCGGCGCCGGATTGCGC
>DATBPG010000281.1:0-1771 GCA_036561485.1 Steroidobacteraceae bacterium
CAACTCGTCGCTCTCGTCGAACGGCAGGTCCGGCACGATAAAGCCGCAGATCCCGGCGCGCGCGGCGTCCTGCGCCAACCGCGGCAATCCGTAGGCCAGCAGTGGATTGAGATAGCTCATCAGCAGCAGCGGCGTCGCCAGAGCGGGCAGCGATTGCAGCTCGGCGAGAATCCAGCGCAGGCTGACGCCGGCGCGCAATGCCTGCTCACTGGCGCGCTGGATCGTGACACCATCGGCCATCGGATCGGAGAACGGTACACCGATCTCCACGACGTCGGCGGCGGATGCGATCGCCTGCAGATGCGCGCGAAACCGCTTGCGCTCGGGAAAGCCGGCGGTCAGATAGGCCACCAGCGCCGGCTGGCCGGCCTTGGCTGCGGCGCGCAGCGCCGCGGCGATGCGTTCGCCCGGGCGCAGCGGCGCAGCCCCGGGGGCTGTGGCTGTAGCTGCAGCTGTGTCAACCATCGATCAGTGCTCCGGATAGGGTCGGCATGTCCTTGTCACCGCGCCCGGACAGACCGATCAGCAGTTTTGCGCCGGGAGCGGCGGCGGCCACACGGCGCGCACCGGCAAGCGCGTGGGCACTCTCCAGCGCCGGGATGATGCCCTCGAGCTCGCAGCACTCGCTCACCGCCGCGAGCGCCTCATCGTCGGTGGCGCTGCTGTACTGCACGCGCCCAATCCGTCGCAGCAACGCATGCTCGGGACCGACCCCCGGATAATCCAGCCCGGCACTGATCGAATGCGTCTCCTGGACCTGTCCATCCTCATTCTGCAGCAGCATCGAGTAGCTGCCGTGCAATACCCCCGGTCGACCGTGGGCCAGCGTCGCAGCATTGTCGCCGAGCGCCTCGCCGCGGCCGCCGGCTTCGATGCCGAGCAGCGCGACGGCGCTATCGCCCAGGAAGGGATGAAACAGCCCGATGGCATTGGACCCACCGCCGACGCAGGCGACCACCGTGTCGGGCAGCGTGCCGGCCTGCTCGAGCAGCTGTGCGCGCGCCTCACGGCCAATGACGGCCTGCAGCTCGCGCACGATATAAGGATAAGGGTGCGCGCCGACCGCCGAACCCAGCAGGTAGTAGGTCCCGCTCGGGTCGGATACCCAGTCGCGCAGGGCCTCATCGATGGCCGCGCGCAGCGTGCGCTCGCCGTTGTGAACCGCAACGACGCTGGCGCCGAGCAGCTTCATGCGCCCGACGTTGGGCGCTTGGCGCTGCATGTCGAGCGCGCCCATGTACACCGTGCACGGCAGGCCGAGCCGGGCGCAGGCGGCGGCACTGGCCACGCCGTGCTGACCGGCGCCGGTCTCGGCGATCACGCGCCGTGCCCCCAGCCGGCGAGCCAGCAGCGCCTGGCCGAGCGCATTGTTGATCTTGTGGGCACCGGTGTGCGCGAGGTCCTCGCGCTTGAGCCAGACCTGCGCACCCCAGCGCGCCGACAGGCGCGGCGCCGGGCTCAGCGCCGTGGGCCGGCCGACCCAATCGGACAGCTCGCGCTGCAACTCGGCCTGAAACTCAGGGTCCGCCAGCCAGCGGCGCGCACCGCGCTCGAGGCGCTCGTGCGCCGGGATCAGCGTCTCGGGCACGTAACGGCCACCGTAGGGACCGTAGCGCCCACGCTCGTCGGGAAACTTTCCCGCCAGCAGATCCTGCAGTTCGCGCGCGTAAGTCGCCCTCATGTCGATTGCGTTCATGCTGCTTCTCGTGCGGCCGCTCGGGCCGCCTGTATGAATTGTCCGATCAGCGCTGCGCTCTTGCGTCCGGGGGCC
>DATBPG010000282.1:0-6817 GCA_036561485.1 Steroidobacteraceae bacterium
GTGTTGCCCACGCGCCGCAGCTCCACATCGCTGAAGAAGCCGGTGGCATAGAGGGCGACCAACGCCTCGCGCACGCGCTGCGGGTTGAGGTGATCGCCGATATTGACCGGCAGGTAGTTGAAGACGGTGCCCTCGGAGATGCGCTGCAGCCCCTGCACGCGGATGTCTCGCACCACGAAGTCCGTCGGCGAGCCCTGCGGGACCTCGTTGGCCGCTTGCGCAGCGGCGCCGGGCGCAGGCGCAGGCGCAGCTCGAGGGGCAACGGGTGCAGGTGCAGGTGCCGGTGCGCCTTGGGGGGCAGGCGCGGCGGGCACGGGCGGCGCCGGCGCACTCTGCGGTGCGCTGGCTACCGGCGGCTTGGCAGGGACCGAGGTCGGGGCACCGGCCTCGGCCAGCAGACACTGCCGGCGCAGCGCTCGCAGGGTGGCCTGCTCGGCGGCCGGGGCAAGTTCGATGGCCCTGCTCAGTGCGTCGGCGGCCATCTCATAGCGCTTGAGGGCCAGCAGCGCGCGGCCGGACAGCGCATAGCCGTCCCATCGATCCGGCGCGATGCGAACCGCGGCGTCCCCGGCCGACAATGCCGCGTCAGCCCGACCGCTCTGCAGAGCTGCGTTTCCCTGACTGATCTGCGCATCGAAGTCGTCGTTGGACGGCGCCACGCTCCCCGCGGTGGACGGCTCAGGCGGCGGGGTTGCCGGCGCCTGGGCGCGTGCACTACCGCAGAGCGGGACCACAGCCAAGATGAGCGCGGTAAGGGGTGCGCGCTGCGCAGCGCGGCAATTGTCAGTGGTCAAGGAAGGGTCAACCGATCTGACTGATGTCGTTGAACAGCGCGACGCCCATGAGCAGGAACAGCAGGGCGAAGCCGATTTGCTGACTGACCAGCTGAAAGCGCTCGGACAGGGGGCTGCCCTTGAGCCATTCGATGGTCTGAAAGACGATCTGACCCCCGTCCAGGATCGGGATCGGCAGCAGATTCATGAAGCCGAGTGCCAGACTCAGCAGTACCAGAAATTGCAGGAACGAAGTGAGGCCCTCGGAGGCCGCATCTCCGGCGTACTCGGCAATGCTCAGCGGCCCGGACAGATTCTTGACCGAGACGTGGTCGGTAAGCATGCGCCAGATCATGCGTCCCTGCAGCGCCGTGACGTCCCAGGCCTCGACGTTGGCGCGCACGAAAGCGGCCGGCAGAGACAGGGAAATGTGTCTCATCATGCCCGGCGGATACGGTGCCGTATTAGCCGGGCTGACCTCAATACCGATGCCGACGTAGTGCTGACCGTGCGCGTCCTGCATCGTCGGGGTGACACGCGCACCGTATTCGTGACCGGCGCGCACGTAGCGCAGGCTGATGCTCTCGTCGGCGTGCGACCTTACCGCCTTCTGCAGCGCCAGCAGATCCTGCACCGCTTTGCCGTTGATGGCGACGATGCGATCACCGGCCATCAGTCCCGCGTGCGCCGCCGGTCCCTTCGGCATCACGCTTGCGATCACGGCCGGCAGTGGCGGCTGGTAGAGGTTCAGACCCAGCCCCTGCCCCATGAGCGCCGGCTCCGTCAGCCGCAGCCGCTCGGCGGCGTCGGGAATGTGCAGCTGCACCTGGCGTGCGGCGCCGGTGGATGAGCGCACACCGATCGTGATCGGGCCGCTGCCGCTGATGGCGTCGAGCATATCGATGTCGACGTCGCGCTGCCCGGCCACGTGATGACCATCAATGGAGGTGATCTCATCGCCCGCGACAAGACCCGCCTGGCCGGCGATGGAGGTCGGATCGATCGTGCCCAGCACCGGACGTATCTCGGGAATGCCACTCGCATAGAGCAGGCCGGTGAGCACGAGCACGGCGAACAGCAGATTGAAGCCAGGACCTGCCAGCAGCACCAGAATGCGCTGCCAGTGCGGGCGGCGCGTGAAGGAGCGATGCAGCTCGTGCGCAGGGACCGGGCCCTCGCGCTCATCGAGCATCTTGACGTAGCCGCCGATAGGCAGCGATGAAATCCAGTACTCGTGCCCCTCGGGGTGCTTCCACTTCCATAGCGGCTTGCCGAAACCGACGGAGAAGCGCAGTACCTTGAAGCCGAGGCGCCGCGCGACCCAGAAGTGGCCGAACTCGTGGACAGTGACCAGCAGGCAGAAGGCGAGGAGGAAGGCCAGCAGATACAGCAGCGTATGGATCATGCGTAGACGCTCTGGCCGGCGGCTCGACGCGCAACAGCCTCGGCGGCCAATGCCCGCGCCTCCCCATCGGCTGCCATCACCGCATCCAGTCCGGCCATCTCTCCCCCTCGTACGCGCGACATGACCATCTCAATGACCGCGGCAATCTCACCAAAGTTCAGTCGCTGCTCGAGAAAGGCCTGCACAGCCACCTCGTCAGCGGCATTCAGGCTGACGCAGGAGAGGCCACCGAGGCGCGCCGCCTCCTGGGCATGGCGCAGGCACGGAAAACGCCCCGGGTCCGGCGCCATGAAATCCAGCCGGCCCGCCCGGGTCAATTCCAGTAATTCTACACCAGCCTCCATGCGCTCGGGCCACGCCAGGGCGCAGGCGATGGGAACGCGCATATCCGGTCCTGCCAGCTGCGCCAGCACCGACCCGTCCACATACTCCACCAGCGAATGCACGATGCTCTGCGGGTGCACCACGACGTCGACCTCGCGATGCGTCATCCCAAACAGCACACTCGCCTCGATGAGCTCGAGGCCCTTGTTCATCAGCGTTGCAGAATCCACCGAGATCTTGCGACCCATACTCCAGCGCGGATGCTTGCAGGCCTGCGCCGGGGTCACGTTCGCCATGGCCTCGGTGCTCCAGGTGAGGAACGGACCGCCTGAGGCGGTCAACAGCAGCCGGCGCACGCCCGCGGCGCGCCTGCCGGCGATGAACCCGTGCGGCAGGCACTGAAAGATCGCATTGTGCTCGCTGTCGATCGGAATGAGCTCCCCGCCCCCGGCACGCACGGCCTCCAGCAGCAGCTCCCCTGCCATGACGGCAGATTCCTTGTTGGCCAGCATCAGACGCTTGCCGGCCGCAGCGGCAGCCAAAGTGGAGCGCAGTCCCGCTGCCCCGCTGATGGCCGCCATCACATAGTCTACCGAATCCTCGGCCGCCAGCTGCGCGATCGCATCGGCGCCGGCGAGCACCCGCGTGTCACTGCGCTCGTGCGTGAGACGCTGCTCGAGCGCACGCGCCGCCTCGGGCGACTCCAGCGCGACCCACTCGGGCCGGAAGCGGCGCACCTGTTCGGCGAGCCGCTCGCCATTGCTGCGCGCGGCAAGGCCCACGACGCGATAGCGCTCGGGATGCAGCGCCAGCACCTCGAGCGTGTTGCATCCGACCGAGCCGGTCGAGCCCAGCACGGCGACGCCGATCATGGCCATTGCCTCATGGTTGTCGTCACCTCTCCCTCATCGCGCGAACCTCATCGCTCGCGGCGCGGCTCAGCCGCCGGCCCCGAGCCAGATCAGTCCCAATGCCAGCACCGGCACCGCTGCCGTCACGCTGTCGATACGATCGAGCACCCCGCCGTGGCCGGGAAACAACCGCCCGCTGTCCTTCAATTGCACATGACGCTTGAGCATACTTTCTGTCAAGTCGCCGATCACAGAAAACGCCGCCGCCACCAGGCACAGGGGCACAAAGGCCTGCCAGGGCAGCCGGAACCAGGCGTTGGCGATCACCGCCAGCGCCAGCGCCAGAACCATGCCACCGAACACCCCCTCCCAGGTCTTGTTGGGGGACACCCGCGGCGCGAGCCGCCGCCGCCCCAGGCGCCGCCCGGCGAAGAACGCCCCGGTATCGGCGGCGAAAGCCAGTCCCAGCACAAACAGCGTCCACTGCGGACCGTGAGGCCAGCGGGCGTCGATACGCACCAGCGCAACCCATGCGGGAACCAGCACCAGCATGCCCGCCAGCCCCGCCACCGCACGTGAACCGTGCGCGGGCGCGAACAAAATCCATACCAGCGCAACCAGCCACCAGGCCAACGCCAGGCACATCAGTGCCACGAAGGCGGCCGTGGCTGCGGTGTACTGGTGCGCGAGCCCGGCCAGCAGCGCCAGTGCCAGCACATAGAGCAGTCGGCCGCCGCCGCGCAGCGCGAGGAACGCCGACCACTCCCATCCCCCCACGAGCAGCGCTGCTCCAAACAGCGCCGCCGTGAATAGCGGCGCGGCGAAGAGCAGGACGGCAATGGTGAATAGTGCGAGTCCAAAGGCGGTCAGCAGTCGCGAGCGCATGCACGTCAACCGTCGAGGGCCGATTGCACCTGCTCTGCCGTCAATCCGAAGCGGCGCTGTCGCACGGCGAAGTGGCGCAGCGCAGCCTGGAAGGCCGGCGCATCGAAGTCCGGCCAGAGCGTCTCGGTGAAATACAGCTCGGTGTAGGCCAGGTTCCACAGCAGGAAATTGCTGATGCGCTGCTCGCCGCCGGTGCGGATGAACAGGTCCGGATCGGGAACACCCCCGAGCGCCAGCGCTGCGGCAAAGGTCGGCTCATCGATCTGTGCCGCGGCAAGCTGGTGGCGCTCCACCTGCAAGGCCAGACGACGCACGGCGGTAAGAATGTCGGCGCGACCACCGTAGCTGAGCGCGACCTGCAGGGCGAGGCGCTCGTTGGCGGCAGTGGTCTGCTCCGAGATTGCCATGGAGGCACGCAACCGGGCATCGAGCTCGGCGCGCTCGCCGATGAAGCGCAGGCGCACGCCCTGACGGTGCAGCTCCGGAATCTCCCCTTCCAGCGACTCCACGAACAGAGACATCAGCCCCATGACCTCATCATGCGGCCGACCCCAATTCTCGCTGCTGAAGGCGAACAGCGTGAGCGCGCCAATCTGCTCGCGCACGCACTCCTCGATGACCGTGCGCACCGGACCGACCCCGGCACGGTGACCCTCGCCGCGCACGCCACCGCGCGCGCGCGCCCAGCGGCCATTGCCGTCCATGACGATCGCGATGTGACGTGGCTTCGGCGTCGCGCCCACAGGCGCGGCATCCATCGGCGGGGCTGAGGCGGGCGGGCTCAAACCTGCAGGATTTCCTTTTCCTTGCTGGCGAGCACTGTGTCGATCTCGCCGACGAAGCGGTCGGTGAGCTTCTGGATTTCCTCCTCGCCGCGACGCTCGTCGTCCTGGGTGATCATCTTCTCCTTGAGCATCTCCTTCATGTCCGCGATGGCATCGCGGCGCACGCTGCGCACGCTGACACGGGCAGCCTCTGCGTCCTGGCGCACGATCTTCATGATGTCGCGCCGTCGCTCCTCGGTCAGCGGCGGCAGCGGCAGGCGAATGACGGTGCCAGCAGTGTTGGGCGTGAGGCCGAGGTCCGACTTGTGGATGGCCTTCTCGATGGCCACCACCATGTTCTTCTCCCAGGGAGACACCACCAGCGTGCGCGCATCCTCGATGCTGATGTTGGCGACCTGCTGCAGCGGCACGTCCGAGCCGTAGTAGTCGACCTTCAGATGCTCGATCAGGCTCGGATGGGCCCGACCGGTGCGCAGCTTCTTCAGCTCGCCCTGAAAGGCCTGGATGCACTTCTGCATGCGCGCGGTGGCGTCCTTCTTCAGATCGTCGAGCATGGGTGTCCTCGTCAGCCCAGGGCCAGGGCTCTAGTCTAGTCCTGCGTCACCAGCGTTCCGATGTCCTCACCGCGCACGATGCGAAGCAGATGCCCGGGACTGCCCAGGTTGAACACGCGTACCGGCAGATGGTATTCGCGGCACATCACAATGGCGGTGGTATCCATGACATTGAGCCGCTCGTCGAGCACGCGGTCGTAGGTCAGGCGCGTGTAGCGCTGCGCGGCCGGATTGACCACCGGATCCTCGGAGTAGATGCCGTTGACCTTGGTGGCCTTCAGCAGCAGCTGCGCCTCGATCTCGATGGCACGCAGGCTCGCGGCCGTGTCGGTGGTGAAGAATGGATTGCCGGTACCGGCCGCGAACACCACGACGCGTCCCTTCTCCAGATGGCGGATCGCGCGGCGGCGGATGAAGTCTTCGCAGACCTGGTTGATGCGCACGGCGGACATGACGCGCACCGCAAACCCGCGCTGCTCGAGCGCATCCTGCAGTGCCAGGCCGTTCATGACGGTGGCGAGCATGCCCATCTGGTCGGCGGTGACGCGGTCCATGCCGGCGCGCGCCAGGCCCGCGCCGCGAAACAGATTGCCCCCGCCCACCACGATACCGATCTGCACGCCGAGCGACTGCACATCACCGATCTCCTCGGCGACGCGCTTGAGCACCACGGGATCGATGCCGTAGTCGGCCTCTCCCAGCAGCGCCTCGCCCGAGAGCTTGACGAGCACGCGGCGATAAGGTCCGTTCGGGCTGTCGTTCATCGGCTTGCTCCCCAGGGCAGTCTGCCACAAACAACTGTGCGCGGCGCGACTGCCGCGGTGCGACGGCCGCGACGCGCCGGCGCGAGGCTGCGTCGGGCGATCAGTGTTTTTTGGCCGCCCCTGCCGTGTCACCCGAGCCGGCGGGCTCATCGGACTCGGCAGGCTTGGAGGCAGCGCTCACCTGCGCCATGACATCGGCGACGAAGTTGTCCTGCTTCTTGTCGATGCCGGCGCCGACCTCGAAGCGCTCGAAGTGCGTCACACGCGCACCGGCCGCCTTCAGCAGCTTTTCGACCGTCTGCTCCGGATCCTTCACGAAGGGCTGGCCGAGCAGCACGATCTCGTTGAGAGCCTTGCGCAGCCGCCCCTCGACCATCTTGACCACGACCTCGGGGCTCTTGCCCTCCTTCTGCGCCTGCTGCCGGGCCTGCTCGGAGAGGATCTCGCGCTCCTTGGCCACGACGTCGGCGGGCACG
>DATBPG010000283.1:0-4220 GCA_036561485.1 Steroidobacteraceae bacterium
AGGAAGGCAAGCCGCATGCCGCGCGAGAGCTCGGCGCGAAAGCTGTGCAGATCGCCCCTCGCGACCAGGCGCGACAGCAGCGGCAGTGTGACGGTACCCAGCGCGACTCCAAACAGCCCCAACGGCAGCTGCATCAGGCGAAATGCAATCGACAGCCAGAAGATCGGGCCATTGCCGAGCTCCGAGGCGAAGATCGAATTGATGAGCACATTGACCTGCGTGGTGCTCGCGGCGATGACCGAAGGGCCCATCAGTGCGAGGATGGCCTGGATGCCCGGATCGCGCCATTGGAAGTCCGGCCGGTAGCGGTAGCCGAGCCGCCAGAGCGAGGGCAACTGCACGCACAGCTGCAATGTCCCGCCCAACAAGGTGCCCATCGCGAAGCCGATGAGCGCTAGCCGGCCGAAATGCGGATCCAGCCAATAGCCCAGCAGCACACCGCCAACGATCGAGCCGACGTTGAAGAAGCTCGAGGCGAGTGCCGGCATGCCGAAGACGTTGTGCGCGTTGAGCATGCCCATGACCAGCGCGGCGAGGGACACCAGCAGAATGAACGGGAACATGATGCGCGTGAGCAGCACCGCGAGCGCCGCCTTGTCGGGGATTTTTTCGAAGCCCGGCGCGATCGCGGCCACCAGCTGCGGGGAGAACACGATGCCGGCCACGCAGATCAGCGCCAGCACCACGGCCGTCAGCGTGGCGACCTTGTTGGCAAGCCGCCACGCCGCCTCCGGTCCGCCGCTCGTCACGGTCTTGCTGAAGGTCGTCACGAAGGCCATCGACAGCGCGCCTTCGGCGAATAGATCGCGCAGCAGGTTCGGAATGCGAAACGCCGTGGTGAACGCATCCATGAGCGCCCCACCGCCGAACAGCGCCGCGTACACCTGATCGCGCGCCAGTCCGAGCAAACGGCTGCACAGCACCGCAAGGCTGACCACGCCGGCGGCCCGCGTGTTGAGCCGCTCGCGCTGCACCGAGTGCGCTCCGGCGCGCTCTACCGCAGGCTGTTCGACTCCCTCGCTCCCGAGCTTCATATCTGCGTGAGTCTATGCTCAGGCGGCCAGGCGCGCGCGCATCAGCGCACTGATCAGCAGCAGCGAGATGGCCGCATCGCGCATGCCGACGGTGCCGAGGTATTCCAGCGCCGTTCCTGAGAACAGCGGCACATGCCGGCGCAGCAGCGCAAGCAGGGTGAAGGCCGCCAGTGCCACCGGCAGCAGCAGGTACAGCACGATCCACAGCGCCCGCTCGCCCCGGGAAAGACGCCTCACCGGCGCCGGCCGTGGCGCGGGCGCGTGGTACAGCCACAGGGCGATGGCGGCCAGCACCACAGCGAGGCCCACGACGCTGCTGCCGTATTGAAGCCAGGCGTACAGGTGCAGCTGATGACCGGCCATGTTGGGCCCATAGTTCAGCAGCGTCGGAAACAGGCGCACCCCGCGCGCATTCTCATGTGTGAAGCCGTCCCAGATCAGATGCGTCAGCGCACCGAACAGCAACGCCGCGATCAGCGCCAGCCAGCTGGACAATCGCGCCAGCGAAGGGGGTGGGGGCGCGTGCGCGAGACGCGCGTACGCGGCGTCGGGCAGGATCTCGATGAGCGCCGGCTTGATCAGCGCCAGCGTCAGCAGATAGACGATCAGGCCCACCGGCAGGCAGAAATTCCACAGTGCCGGCAGGCTGTGGGTCTGCCAGCGCTCGAGCCCTCCGGGCAGCAGCATGCCGAAATCCGGCACCATGCTGCCGATGACGGCCGCCGTAAAAACCCGCCAGCGCGACAGGGGCCGGTAGAGGGGCAGAACCGCAGCAACGTGCGAGACGGTGAAGGGCATCCGGCGCGGGGCGATCGGCTCAGCCGCCCCACTCGCGCGCGATGGCGCCGGGCTCGGGCCGCCGCACGCCCTCGCGCAGCTCCCCCTGCGCGCTGCCCACGTACACGAAGCCGAGGCTGCGCTCCTCGGGCCCGAAGCCGAGCTGCGCGCCGATCTTCGGATCATAGGCGTTGCCGCCCGTGAGCCAGATGGCCCCGTAACCCTGCGCGTGAAAGGCATTGAGCAGGTTCATGACCGCGGCGCCCGTGGAGAGCAGCTGCTCGAGCTCGGGCACCTTGTGCGCGGGGTGCAGATGCGCGGCCACTGCGATCACCAGCGGCGCTGTGAGCGGCATGTTGCGCGCCTTGTCGACTTTCCGGGGCGCAATGTCCGGTTCACGCTCGAGCATGCGCGTCACGAAGAGCTCGGAGAGCCGCGCGCGCGCGGCCGCTTCGCGGATGAGCACGAAGCGCCAGGGTCGCAGCGCGCCGTGATCGGGCGCACGCGCAGCCGCCTCGAGCGCCGCGTGAATCTCAGCGGGGCTCGGGCCGGGCTCGCCGAGCAGCAGCGCCGGCACCGAGCGGCGCGACAGCAGCGTCTCCAGCGCCATCGGGTGCACTTCAGGCGGCATCGAGCAGTTTCAGCACTTCTTGCGTCTTGTCCTGCATCAGCGCCTCGCTGCCGCGCGACTCCACGTTCAGCCGCAGCAGCGGCTCGGTGTTCGAGCCGCGCAGGTTGAAACGCCAGGCGTCGAACTCCATCGACAGGCCATCGGTGAAGTCGATCTGGCGCGCGCGCGCCTGGTAGTGCTCCTGGATGCGAGCGAGCAGCAAGCGGCTGTTGCCGGCGATCGGGCGGTTGATCTCACCGCTGGCGGGGAAGAGTTTCTGGCGCTCCTCGACGAGGCTGGAGAGGCTCTTGCCCGACTCGCTCAGGATCGCGAGCACCAGCAGCCAGGGAATCATGCCGCTGTCGCAGTAGGCGAATTCGCGGAAATAGTGGTGCGCACTCATCTCCCCGCCGTACACCGCATCGACCTCGCGCATCTTCTGCTTGATGAAGGCATGCCCGGACTTGCACAGCACCGGCAGGCCACCGTGCTGCTGCACGATCTCGATGGTGTTCCAGGTGAGGCGCGGATCGTGCACGATGCGCGCGCCGCGATGACGGCGCAGGAATGCGGCGGCCAGCAGTCCCACCAGATAGTAGCCTTCGATGAAGCGGCCCCGCTCATCGAAGAAGAAGCAGCGATCGAAGTCGCCGTCCCAGGCGAGTCCGACCTGCGCGCCGCTGGCGAGCAGCGCCTCGCTGGTACTGCGGCGATTTTCCTCCAGCATCGGATTGGGCACGCCATGCGGGAAGGAGCCGTCCGGATCGTGATGCAGCTTGACGAACTCGAAGGGCAGCTGCGACTCGAGCGCATCGATGACGAGGCCCGCACCGCCATTGCCGGCATTGACCAGCACCTTCAGCGGCGAGAGCCGCTCACCGGCCACATAGCCGAGCAGGTGCTCGCGATAGCGCGCGCCGATGTCCAGCGCGCGCACGCTGCCGCTGTGCGCCGCGGGCGGCGGCAGCCGCTCCTGCTCGATGAGCGCTCGCATCTCGGTCAGACCGGTATCGGCGCTGATCGGGCGGCTCTGCGAGCGCACGAATTTCAGGCCGTTGTAGTCGGGAGGATTGTGGCTGGCCGTCACCATGACCCCACCGTCGAGCTGCTCGGCGAAGGTGGCGAAATACACCATCTCCGTACCGCACAGACCAATGTCGGCCACATCCACGCCCGAGTCGGTCAGGCCGCGCTGGAAAGCCTCGGCCAGCGCCGCACTCGAGTGACGGATATCGCGGCCCACGGCCACGCGCGCCGGCTTGACATAGGCGGCGTAGGCGCGCGCGATCTGATAGGCGATCGATTCGTTGAGCTCATCGGGCAGGCGGCCGCGCACATCGTAGGCCTTGAAGCAGCTCAGGGCAGTCATGCGCGCACTGTACTAGTTTTTGCTGCTGCCCTGGCGTCCATAGCGATCCTCCAGCCGCACGATGTCGTCCTCGCCCAGATAGCTGCCGGACTGCACCTCGATGATATGCAGGGCGATGCGGCCGGGGTTCTCGATCCGGTGACGCACTCCGACCGGAATGTAGGTGGACTGGTTCTCCTCGAGCAGAAAGCTCTCCTCCCCGCGCGTGATGCGCGCGGTGCCGGACACCACCACCCAGTGCTCGGCGCGATGATGATGCAGCTGCAGCGACAGTACTCCGCCGGGGCGCACCATCAGGCGCTTGACCTGAAAGCGCTCGCCGTTGTCGATGCTGTCGTAGCTGCCCCAGGGCCGGAATACCTCGCGGTGCAAAGAATGCTCGTAGCGCCCTTCGGCCTTCAGGCGCGCGACCAGCGTCTTGACCTCCTGC
>DATBPG010000284.1:0-2328 GCA_036561485.1 Steroidobacteraceae bacterium
CGCGCCTGCGACGCTGCGTATCTCGGCACGGACCGGCGCCGGGCTCGATGCGCTGAGCGCGCACCTCAAGCAGTCCGCCGGCCTTGCGCAGGCCGATGGCGGCATCGTCTCGGCGCGCGCGCGGCACGTGCAAGCGCTGCAGCGCGTCGCTGTCCACGTGGCGCAGGCACGGAGCTTCCTCATCGGGCGCCGCGCGGGGGAGCTGGTCGCCGAGGAACTGCGCCTCGCGCAGCAGGCGCTCGGCGAGATCGTCGGGGACGAGGGTAGCGAGGCATTGCTCGGCCGTATCTTCAGCACTTTCTGCATCGGCAAGTGAGGAGGTTACAGGGCGGGCAGTGGAGGGGGGCCGAATACGCGCGGTCCGATGCTCATCACCGCAGTCAATCTGTCGCAGAAATTCGGAAATTGCGACACATTCTTTGACCTGTCGCCGGCAACACCCTATTCTTCAAACATGGCGCAGGAATCGTCTTTTGGCGACAGGATAGCAGACACGGGCTGGCGGCCAAGTCGGGCCTACAACGACCTGCCCCGGCTGCCACCCACGGTCGATCTGGAATCGACGCCGGTCCTGAAGCAATGCATCACGGCCCGGGCGGCGCTTGCCGAACTGAAGCAGGCCGCCGGCCTACTGCCGAATCCCGCGATGCTGATCAACACCTTGCCGCTTCTGGAAGCACAGGCCAGCTCCGAGATCGAGAACATCGTCACCACGGCCGACAAGCTGTTCCAGCATCTGCAGGCGGATGCGGGCGCCGATGCAGCCACCCGGGAAGCGTTGCGGTATCGACATGCCCTGCTCGAAGGCTTCAAGGCTTTAGCGACCCAGCCGCTGACGACTCGTACAGCAGAGATGATCTGCACCGAAATCAAGGGCGTCGAGATGCACATACGCGAGGTGCCAGGCACGGCACTCGCGAACCCTGCCACCGGCGAAGTCGTTTACACGCCGCCCGAAGGCGAAACGCACATCCGCGACCTGCTGGCGAACTGGGAGCGGTTCCTGCACGAGGCACAGGCCACCGACCCGCTCGTACGGATGGCGGCTGCGCATTACCAGTTCGAGGCGATCCATCCGTTCACCGACGGCAACGGTCGTACCGGGCGCGTGTTGAACAGCCTGTTCCTGGTCGAGCAGGGTCTGTTGCCGCTGCCGATTCTCTACCTGAGCCGCTACATCATTGCGAACAAGGCTGACTACTATCGCCTGCTACTCGCGGTGACGCGCGAAGGCGCCTGGGAGCCGTGGCTGCTTTATATGCTGCGTGCCGTCGAGGACACTGCGATATGGACGACGGCCAAGATCGGCGCGATCCGCGCCCTGGCCAGCCATACAACCGAGCACGTCCGGCGCCAGCTCCCCAAGCTCTACAGCCGCGAACTGGTGGATATCGTCTTCGAGCAGCCTTACTGCCGCATCGCCAATCTCGTCGAGGCCGGCATTGCCGAGCGCCAGGCAGCGTCCCGTTACCTCAAGGCGCTCGCATCGGTCGGTGTGCTGCGCGAGCAGTCTTTCGGCAGGGAAAAGCTTTTCGTGCACCCGAAGCTTGTAGCCTTGCTGACGCGCGATGACAACAACTTCGAGCCGTATTTGCGCGAATAGAGGCAAGCTTCCCCCCGCAACCGGAAAGCTTCGCCATGAGATACTAGTCATCCCATGCAACCTCAGTCCTCATTCGACGTCATCGTCATTGGCGGCGGCCATGCCGGCAGCGAGGCCGCGCTCGCGGCGGCGCGCATGGGCTGTCGCACGCTGCTGCTGACGCAGAGCATCGAGACACTCGGGGCGATGAGCTGCAACCCCGCGATCGGCGGCATTGGCAAGGGACACCTGGTGCGCGAGATCGATGCGCTCGGCGGGGCGATGGCGCGCGCCGCGGACCGCGCCGGCATCCAGTTTCGCACCCTCAATGCGAGCAAGGGGCCTGCGGTGCGCGCCACACGTGCGCAGGCCGATCGCATGCTCTACCGGCGTGCGATGCGCAGCTTCCTGGAGAATCAGCCGCAGCTGCAGCTGTTTCAGCAGGAAGCCGCCGACCTGATCATCGAGGCAGGCCGCGTGCGCGGCGTCGTAACGTTGAGCGGGGTGAGTTTTCACGCACGTGCGGTGGTGCTGACCGTGGGAACGTTCCTGGCCGGGCGCATCCACGTGGGTCTGACCCACTATGCCGGCGGCCGCGCGGGTGATCCGCCCTCGCTGCGCCTGGCGCAGCGCCTGCGCGAGATCGCGCCGCGGACCGGGCGGCTCAAGACCGGCACGCCGCCGCGCCTCGACGGGCGCAGCATCGACTACCGGCGCCTCTCCGAGCAGCACAGCGATGCGCCGCT
>DATBPG010000285.1:0-7757 GCA_036561485.1 Steroidobacteraceae bacterium
TCCAGCCAGCGTCCGGCAGGCGATTGTCAGATTTAAAGGTTAAAATGAAGTCATACCAGCGGGCTGCAATCGGTGCCTCATGATGCGGGCGCCGCCAGGAGAACACCATGAAGAGCAACAATAAGAACGCCGCGGTCCTGAATCGACGCCATTTCCTGACCGCCGGCGGCGCGGCGCTGGCGGGCGGTGCGCTCCTGGGCGGCAGCGGCGCAGCAACCGCCCAGACCGGCGCGCCCGGCGCAGGTGCAGCCGGCTCCGCTTCCACCACGATCGCACACACGACCGCCGGACGCGTGCGCGGTCAGCACGTGCAGGGCGTGCACATTTTCCGCGGCATTCCCTACGCTGCGCCGACCGGCGGGGAGCGGCGTTTCATGCCGCCGAGCCCGCCTGCGCCCTGGAGCGGCGTGCGCGATGCGTTCCAATACGGCCAGCAGAGCCCGCAGCTCACCGCTGCCATGCTCGCCGAAGAGGTCATCTCGCTCGACAACTCTGCGCAGGGGGAGGACTGCCTGTCGCTGAACGTCTGGACCGCCGGGGTGCGCGATGCTCATCAGCGGCCAGTCATGGTGTGGTTCCACGGCGGCGGCTTCTCCAACGGCTCGGGCGGTGACATCCGCTATGACGGCAGCAATCTCGCACGCAAGCACGATGTCGTGCTGGTGACCGTGAACGAGCGGCTGAATGCCTTTGGGTTTCTCTATCTGGCGGACATCGGTGGCGCGAAATACGCCGATTCCGGCAACGCGGGACTGCTCGATCTGGTGGCCGCGCTGCGCTGGGTGCACGACAACATCGCCGAATTCGGTGGCGATCCGGGCAGGGTGACGATCTTCGGGCAGTCCGGCGGGGGCGGGAAGACCACGACGTTGATGGCCACGCCATCGGCCCAGGGACTGTTCCACCGCGCCGTGGCCGAGAGCGGCATGAACCTGCGCGGTATCGAGCCCGAAGTGGCCTCCGCCTCGACACGCCGGCTCATGCAGCGCCTCGGTCTCGCCTCCTCGCAGGTCAATGAGCTGCAGCAGCTGCCCGTCAAGCGCATCCTCGCGGCCATGAGCGCCCTGTCGCGTGGCGCGCGGGGTGCGGGCGGCGGTCTGACCTTCGGCCCGGTCATCGATGGACGCACGCTGCCGGGCGCGCCCTTCGATCCGACGGCACCGCACATGTCTGCCAGTGTTCCGCTGCTCACGGGCAGCACCCTCACCGAAAGCACGTTCATGCTGGCGACGCCGCGCGATCCGATCGACGATGGGGAGCTGCACGATCTGGTGAAGAGCAATCTGCACGCCGGGGACGCCGATGCCGATCGCTTCATCGCCCTCTACCGCCATGGCTTTCCGGCGGCCGACAATATGCGTCTCTATCAGCTGATCTCCACGGACAACTGGCTCACCGCGAATATCGCGCTGCTGGCCGAGCGCAAGGCGGCATTGGGCGCCGCGCCGGTGTATGTCTATCACTTCGAGAAGACCACTCCGGTGGAGGGTGGGCGCCTGGGGGCCCCGCATACGCTGGAGATTCCCTACGTCTTCGATAATCTCGACGTGCCCACCTCGGCCCTCGTCACCGGCTCGGGGGCCGATCGCTATGCGCTGGCCGAGCGGATGAGCAGCGCCTGGGCGACCTTCGCGCGCACGGGTACTCCCGGGGCGCCGGGATTGCCGAGCTGGTCGCCGTATTCGCCCGAGCACCGCGCGGTCATGATCTTCAACGACCAATGCGAGTTGCACATCGATCCGCATCGCGAGCAGCGGATCGCGATGACGCAATGGCACCAGCAGCAGGCCCAACGCGGCGCCTGAGACACCGCGGCAGCGCATTGGTACGGCCCATTTTTCGCCTGCGAGGGCAGCCGCGTCGCGGCGCAAGGCGGGCGAGCCCGTGAGCGAATTAAAATAAGGGATGCAGGATCATGATTCAGCTGACGCCGTTGTACGCGCTGCAGTTCATCTGCGGCTTTTTCTTCGTGCCGCACATCGTCGGCAAATTCACCGCGCGCGAAGCCTCGCTGGGCTTCTTTCGCGCCGCGGGCATGAAGCCCGCCGAGACCTGGCGCTGGGCCGCCATGGTCATCGAGACCGTGCTCGCCATTCTGCTGATATTCGGCTTGTACGTGCATATCGCGGCGTGGGCGGCCTGCGTTTATCTGCTCATCGCGAGCGCGGCTGTGCTGAAGGTCACCAAAAAGTGGCTCTGGCATATCGGCGGCTGCGAATATCCCCTGTTCTGGGCCGTGTGTTGTGCCGTGCTCGCGGCGATGGTCCACTGAGCGCCTGCTCGGCATCAATCACCTGAGGATGAAGCATCCAAATGTCCGCAATTGATCTGTTCAGCCCGGGCCGGATCGGGGATCTCGCGCTTCCCAATCGCATCGTCATGGCGCCCATGACGCGCAATCGCGCCACGTTTACCTCGGTCCCCACGGAGCTTGCGGTGGAGTACTACGCGCAGCGCGCTTCCGCCGGCCTCATCATCAGCGAGGGCACCGCTCCCTCGGCTGCTGGGCTCGGATATGTGCGCACCCCCGCCATCGAGACTGCCGAACAGATTGCCGCCTGGAAGCGCATAGTCGATGCCGTGCACGCCAGGGGCGGCAGGATGTACCTGCAGCTCATGCACGTCGGTCGCGTCAGCAACATCGCCAACCGTGTGCTGCAGACCCCGCCGGTGGCGCCCTCGGCCATCCGGGTCCCGGGCCAGATCTTCACCGACGCAGGCATGCAGGATTTCTCCATGCCGCGTGCGCTCGAGACTGCGGAGATTGCCGGCGTCATTGCCGAGTACGCGCTGGCGACGCGCAATGCGCTTGCGGCCGGGTTCGAGGGCGTGCAGCTGCACACCGCGTCGGGATATCTGCCGATGCAATTCCTGTCCAGCGGATCCAACCAGCGCAAGGACGCCTATGGCGGCAGTCTTCAGAACCGGCTGAGATTCGTCATCGAAACTCTCGAGGCGATGATCGAGGCGGCGGGCTCTGCTTCGCGCATCAGCATCAAGATCAGCCCGGCAATGCCCTTCAATGCCATCCAGGACGATGATCCGGTCGCAACCTATTCCGAGCTCGTAAAGGCCATCTCGCCGATGAAGCTCGCGTTTCTGCACGTGCTGCGCTCGGACCCGCTGCCGAACATATTCGAGATCCTGCGGCCACTGTACAAGGGAACCTTTGCGGTCTCGGGCGGCTTCACGCGTGAATCCGGTAACGAGGCGCTCGCCTCCGGCGCTGCCGATCTCATCGTGTACGGCAAGCCCTTCGTTTCCAATCCCGACCTGCCGCAGCGCTTCAAAGTCGGTGCGCCGCTGACTGCCTGGGATGCCAGCACGTTCTATTCTGGCGGCGCCCGGGGGTACGTCGACTATCCCACGCTCGCGGCCACTTAGCCCGCAGGCAGCGCGACAGCGCGACAGAGCGCGACAGAGGCGCGACACATGGAGAGGCACGCATGACGGCTACGCAGTTCGAGCTGCCCGATCTGCTCAGGCAGGTGCGCACGCGTGCGCTGTTCAATTTGTTCGTGCAGGTGCGCAAGCCGCAGATTCTGGGGACCTCTCCGGATGGCTATCGCCGCGTCGGCATCATCGCCAACGGCTCATTTGAAGGCGAGCGGCTGTCCGGTGAGGTGCTCGAAGGCGGCAGCGACTGGCAGCGTCTGCGGCCCGATGGCGCCACCACCATCGATGTGCGGCTGGTGCTCAAGACACGCGATGATGCACTCATCAGCATGCAATACCGGGGATTTCGCCACGGCCCGGCCGAGGTCCTGGAGCGCATCGACCGCGGTGAGCTCCTCGATCCGTCCCTCTACTACATGCGTATCTGCCCGTTCTTCGAAACCGCGGCTCCGCAATACGACTGGCTCAACCGCATCCTCGCGGTCGGTATTGGACACCGCAATGCGCAGGGCGCCCTCTACGGGATCTTCGAGCTGCTCTGAGGGCAGGATGGGTGCCGCCGCGCGCGGGCGCGATCAGCGGCGCCCCGCAACCACCAGTTCGTCGACCAGCGCGCGCACGAAGCGGCGCTCGCCGGGCAATGAGAAGTGCCGACCGTGCAGATAGCCCCAGAGGTGACGGCCTTCGAGCGCGCCGACCAGGGCATCGGCCAGCACGGTGGCGCTGCGGAACTGCCAGGCGCCGCGCCGGCGCGCGCGCTGCAGCCAGGCGGCAAGATGTCGGCGCGTGCGCAGTGGCAAGTTCGTCCGGCTGCCGCGATGCCGGTACATGCCCGCTGCAAACATCATGAAGACGTTGGGAGACACGACCGCCAGGTGCGCGCTCAGGCGCGTCAGGATCTCCTCGAGCTGACTGTGGACCGGGATGGCAGCGACCGGACCTGCGCTCATCACCTTCAGCAGCTTGAACTGCTCGGGTCGCGAGGGCCGCAGCGCCATGATGAACAGTTGTTCGCGCGAGCCGGTGCGATGGAACAGCGCCGCCGGCGTCACGCCCAGCGCCTTCGCCACCAGGGACACCGGCGCATTGACGCCGACCTCGCGGAAGACATGGCGCGCGGCGGAGGTGATCTGCTCGTCGGTGATCAGTTTGGGGCGGGGCATTGCAGCTACCCCACCGTGGGAAGGGTGTTAATTTTTGGCGTGAGGTGCGGCAGGATCAGGTGAAGGCGATATAGCGGCCGGCCGTGATCACGGCCAGCCAGATCAGAATCGACAGCCCCGAGATGACCTTGGCGAGGCGCGAGGCCTCGATGCCCGGTCCCCAGCGCTCCAGGTCCAGGAATACTCCGAGCCGGAACCACAGCGCGTTCAGTCCCGCGATGATGATCAGCAGCATCTTGATGCGAAAGCTGATGTTCAACGCATAGACGCGGGGGTCATGGCAGAAGAAGCAGATGCCGGTAATCAGGTTGATGAAAAAGCCGATGAAGGCCAGCGGCAGAAAGCGGTGCAGGGGAGCCAGGGGTACCGCGCGTGCAACGCCCAGGACCCGCAGGTCGATGGCGCCCACGACGCCCAGCAGCATGGTCATGCCGATGAAGTGCCAGGACTGCAGGAAGGGAAAGGCCCAGGCGCTGTTGCGCACCCACTCGCCGACGCTGGTGTTGTAGCAGAAGCCCATGAAGGGGTGCGCGGCCCAATAGGCCGCCACGTTGGCCTTGTACTGTGCCGCCATCTGCGCGGCGAGATCGGTAGCGCTGGACGCGGCGCTCGAACCGCCAGCGGCGGCGGTGGCGGCTGCGACAACGAGGTGCATCATGGAAGCGGGACTCCGTTCAGGAACGTCGATGTCAGCCGGCGCCACCGGCGCCGATGTCGGCAAAGGTGCTGTAGGCCAGATAGCGGCCGGCCACGATCGCGCTGACCCAGCAGGCCAGCGACAGGACCGCCAGCGCCTTGGCACGCCCGGGCGCGCGCGTGCCGGCGGCGGAGTATTCGTCCCCCACGCTCAGCAGCGAGCTGTTGAGCACCGCGCCGAGCACCAGTCCGGCAATGATGAATCCGATCTTGAAGCGAAACAGTGTGTTGTGGACGTACTTGTCGGGGTAGATCGAGAACAGCAGCACCCCTGAGCACAGGTTCATCCAGAACCCGACCCACACGACCTTCATGAAGCGGCGCATCGCCGGGATGGGCAGGCCGCCGCGCCCGATGCCGAGCACACGCAGGTTGATCATGCCCTGCAGGCCCACGAGCAGCGCCATGCCGGCCGAATGAATGGTGATGATGGGCGGGAATGCCCCCTGCGCCAGCCAGTAAGCAAAGTGGCTGTTCTGCAACGCCAGCAGCAGATGATCCATCCCGTCCTCGCTCATCGTTGTGGTCGGCCCGCCGCGCCTTCATGGCTTCTAGCCCACGGACATCGGGCCGTCGATGTCGCAGCCGGCGCAATCATCCCCGGGGTCGCAGGTCTTGGCAGGCCTGGACCGATCCGCGCGCCTGATGGGCGGGACGGAGGGGTCCTGCGACCCCTCCGTCTCTCAGCTCAGCTCAATCAACCGAATGTGCCGGCCCACTTCCAGCCGTCAGACGGACGGGTGATCGCCCGCATGCGCAGGCGATGCGAGGTCGCATCACGTGCCGGATTGCCCGTAACGACCACCTTGTCGCCTGGACGCAGCGTGTCCTGCTTGACGCTGTCCGCGCCCAGTGCTCCGCCTGCGCCCCACTCGACTGCCCAGACCACGTTCTGCTTGGTCTTCGGGTCTGGCGCCATCACGTGCACGAAGGAGTGCGGATTGCGGAACAGGAACTGCACCACCGTACCCTGGATCGTGACCGTCTGGTCAACCATGTAGGTGGCCGGAAAGGAGTGATGCGCCTGCGCCGGCACGCTTGCCGCCGCACCCAGCACCCCCGCCAGCACTGCGCCGGCACATACTGCTTTGAATCTCGTCATGCCCCTCTCCTGAAATTGCTCTCGCCTATTCTGATTGCGGCCATCTCCACCGAAGACAGCCCTCGAACGGTCATGAACCTTCAACATTAACATTATCGCGGGCTTCCCTACCACCGCAAACCCAAGGCGGTCCCGGGTTTCGTCCGATGGGCGAGTTCCCGGATATAGGGCTATACGCGCTGCCACATCCGGACACTCGATATTTTTTGAGAGCCTTCAGCGAGCTAAATCATAGCACTGCGCCGCGCCAGGGCGGCGCCGGCCGCCATGCAAAGATCCCTTTACATAGTCGCGTCGGGCGCGCAATTTGGCGCGGGTGCGCAGGAGCAGTTGCCGCTGCGCTGCGGTGTATGCTCTCGCATACCGGGAGGCCCATCGGCCGCTTGCGGGGGGAATGCCATGTCATGCTTCAGTCGGCGCCGGTTACCTCAGAGCTGCCCCATGGCCGACCCGTTCCAGCGTCGCTTCCGCCACCTGCAGCGGGCGATGCTCGGTGTGCTGTCGGTAGCCTTTACCCTGGGTGCGTTGGCGCAGACGGCGGCGCCGCGCGCCGCGCGTCGCACCCCGCCGCTCAATGGCACCGTCGAGGCGCTCTCGGGGCAAACGCTGCTGGTGAATACCAGCGAGCATGGCGAGGTCTCCGTGACGCTGCCCGCCGCGACGCGCATCGTCGAGCAGCGACCGGCCTCGCTGGACGAGGTCAAGGCCGGTGAATTCATCGGCGCCACCGCCGTGCAGGGTGCCGACGGCAAGCTGCATGCAACCGAGGTCCACATCTTTCCCGACTCCATGCGCGGTACCGGCGAGGGCCACTATCCCATGGGGGCGCCCACCACGACGATGACCAACGGCAATGTTGAGGCGGTGACCGGCAGCGTGGCGCACTCGCAGGGTGAGGGCTCGGGTGCTGAGCAGCTGCGCATCACCTACAAGGGCGGACAGACCGAGGTGCAGGTACCACGCGGTGTGACGGTGACGCTCATGCGCATCGCCGACAAAAGCGTCCTGCAGATGGGCGCCCATGTCACGGTGCTGCTGGCGCCGGGGGCGCAGGCAGGCGCGGGTGGACCCACCGCGGCCACCGTCTTCGTGCGCGAACCCTCGAGTCACTGAGCTGGCGCTGCCTGTGAGCTCAGACTGACCCCTGCCAAGCCGGGGCTGCCCCGCCCTGACAGCGGCCTTACGCGGGCCGACTGCCTTCCCAGGCCTGCTGCAGCAGCGTGCGAATAGCGGCGCGCTCGACGGGACGCGGATTCCAGTAGGGATTGGCGACCGCGAGGTCCGCTGCGCGATCGAGCTCGCCCTCGGGCATGCCGAGCGCGCGCAGGGAATAGGGCGCGCCATTGCCGCGCGCCAGATCATAGAGCGCGCTGGCCGGACGCTCGCCACCCAGCGCCTGC
>DATBPG010000286.1:0-1569 GCA_036561485.1 Steroidobacteraceae bacterium
GCCTGGCCACGCCTGCGCCTGGTCGAGATCCGTTTCGATCGCGCGGACCTGTCTCAGGCCACGCTGCGCGGCGATGGCCCGCAGGTGAGCGAGAAACCGGCTCGACATATCGAGCGCGGTGACGCTGCCCTCGGGGCCCACGAGCTGCGCCAGCTCCATGGTCGCAAATCCCGGACCGGCGCCGACATCCAGCACGTCGGCACCGCGCCGGATGCCGGCCCGTCGCCAGCAATCGAGCGTGCGATGCCGCCACAGCCGATGCTGCAGACCGAGGCGCTCGATCTCCGCATCGTGCGTACCGAGAACATATTCCTTTTCAGCGTTCATGGCGGGCGCAGGGCAATATGGCTGCCTACTCCGTTATCGCGGTCCTGACAAGTCACCCCCCTTCGCAAGGGGCTCACGAGGGTGCCATATCGACCTCCTGCTGCTCGCCGCGGCCGCGCACATGGGGGGCGAGCTGCGCGAAGATCCAGGTCGCCGCCATCGTGAGCAGACCCACGCACAGAAAGGTGAGGTGAAAGGCCCGCAGCAGCTGCGGCGTCGGCATCGCCCGCAGCATCGTCGTGAAGGTCGTCAGCAGCGCGGCGGCCGCGGCGACTCCAAAGCTCATCGAGACCATCTGCACCATCGACAGCAGACTGTTCCCGCTGCTGGCGTAGCTCTGACTCAGGTCCTTGAGTGTCAAGGTATTCATCGCCGTGAACTGCAGCGAATTGGCCGCGCCGAAGATGCCGAATTGCAGCACGCGCAGCCACAGCGGCTCTCCGGGGCCGACCAGCCCAAAGGCGGCGATGCTGGCTCCCACGACCAGCGTATTGATCATCAGCACGCGCCGGTAACCCAGGCGCGTGATCAGAGGCGTCGCGGGGCGTTTGGTCAGCATCGCAGCGGCTGCGGCCGGAACCATCATCAGACCCGCCTGCATCGGTGTGTAGTCAAGCCCTACCTGCAGGGTCAGGGGCAGCAGATACGGCACGGCGCCACTGCCGATGCGCGCAAACAGATTGCCGAGCAAGCCGATGCTGAAGGTGGTCACATGGAACAGGCGCGCCGGAAACAGCGGCTGCTCACGCTGCGAGGCGTGCAGCCAGTAGCCGCAGAGCGTGGCGAGTCCGAACACCAACAGCATCAGCACCACAGGGTGCTGCAGATGCAGCTCCGCGAGCCCGTCCAGTGCGACGGAGATGGTCGCCATGGCGATCGCGATCATCACGTAGCCGGTGAGATCGAAGCGCTCGAGTGGCCGGCGGCGCGACTGCGGCATACTGGTCAGCGTGAACAGCGCACCTCCCAGGCCCACGGGGATATTGATCAGGAAGATCCAGTGCCAGGAGGAGTATTGCGCGAGCCACCCGCCGAGCGTCGGGCCGATGAGCGGGCCGACGAGCCCGGGGACCGTGACCAGTGCGAGCGCCGGCAGATAGCGGTCGCGGGGAATGTTGCGCAGAACGGCCAGCCGGCCCACCGGCAGCAGCATCGCACCGCCCGCGCCCTGAACGACACGCGCCAGGGCCAGCTCGCGCAGGCTCGACGACAGCGCGCACAGTGCCGAGCCGAGCACGAACA
>DATBPG010000287.1:0-7234 GCA_036561485.1 Steroidobacteraceae bacterium
CGGGGCGATCCTGCCCACCTACGATGCCATCTTTACCTTCAACGAGCGGCAGCGGAAGCTAGGCGCTCCGCAGGTGCCATTGATCGTGCCCGCCAATGAGCAGGGCGCAGGCTTCATGGCGGCCGGCTACGCGCGCTCGAGCGGCCGGGTCGGGGTGTGCCTGGTGACCTCCGGACCCGGAGCCACCAATACCGTCACGCCGGTGCGCGACTGCATGGCCGACTCGGTGCCGATCGTCGTGATTTGCGGTCAGGTCGGTCGCGCCGCCATCGGCACCGACGCCTTCCAGGAGGCACCGGTCGCTGCGCTGATGAGCGCAGTGGCCAAGCACGTCTTCCTCATTACCGACCCAGCGCGCCTGGAGGCGACCGTGCGCACGGCATTCGAGGTGGCGCGCACCGGGCGCCCCGGGCCGGTCGTCATCGACCTGCCCAAGGACGTGCAGAACGCCACCGTGATCTTTCAGGGCGAGGGCGAGCTGCCCGTGAGCGGCTATCGCGCCCGGCTCGCGGAGCTGACCGCCAGTCGCATCGATGAGGCCGGCGCCGCGCAATTCCTGCAGCTGCTGGCCGAGTCGCGCCGCCCGCTGATCTATGCCGGCGGCGGCGTCATCAATGGAGCCGCATCCACGCCGCTCACCGAGCTGGCGCGCGGCCTGGGTATTCCGGTCGTCACGACCCTCATGGGCATCGGCGCTTTCGACACCTCCGATGCGCTCTGCATGCGCATGCTCGGCATGCATGGCGCCGCGTTCGCCAACTACGCCGTGGATGACTGCGATTTTCTGATCGCCGTGGGTGCGCGCTTCGATGATCGCGTGGCCGGCGATCCGCGCAAATTCGCGGCGCGCGCGCGCCGGATCGCGCATCTGGACATCGATCCGGCGGAGATCAACAAGGTCAAGAACGTGCAGTGGAGCTATGTGGGCCAGCTGCCCGAGGCATTGCGCATGCTGCTCGCCACCGCCCTGCGCAGCGGCTTTCATGCCGACTTCAGCGCCTGGCACGCCGAGCTCGCTGAGCTCAAGCGCCGCCACGCCATGAACTACGACCGCGCGAGCGAGCTGGTGCAGCCGCACTACGTAATCGAGGAGATCAACCGGCGCACGCGCGGGGAGGCGATCATCACCACCGGCGTCGGCCAGCACCAGATGTGGGCTGCGCAGATGTTCGATTTCCGCGCGCCGCGGCTTTGGCTGACCTCTGGCAGCATGGGCACCATGGGCTTCGGACTGCCCGCGGCCATCGGCGCGCAGGTGGCCAATCCAGGCCGCCTGGTCATCGATTTCGACGGCGATGCCAGCATCCGCATGAACGTCGGGGAGCTGGAGACCGTCACCACCTACGATCTGCCGATCAAGGTCATCGTGCTGAACAACTTCGGCGACGGCATGGTCAAGCAGTGGCAGAAGCTGTTTTTCAAGGGGCGTCTGTCCGGCAGCGATAAATCGCTGCACAAGAAGGACTTCATCCGCGCCGCCGCTGCCGACGGCTTTGCTTGGGCGAAGCGGCTGACGAGCAAGCAGGATGTGCCGGCGCTCATCGAGGAGTTCCTGGCGTATCCAGGACCGGCGTTCCTCGAGGTCATCATCGATCCGGACGCCGGCGTGTACCCGATGGTCGGCCCGGGCCTGGGCTACGACGCCATGATCACCGGGGACTTCATCGCCGCACGCGAGCGTGACGTGACCCCCGGGGACATCGAGCCTTCGGCGATGTTCTGAAGCGCGCGCGCCGGCCGCATCGGGTCAGTAGCTCGCCTGGGTCGAGACCAGAAACTGCACCCGGCTGATGTCGCTGCCGTTGCGGTCGAGCGGTACGGCCGCGTCGATGTGGATCACGCTGCCGAAGGAGGAGCGCGCGTTGCCCAGCCGCAGCCCCACTCCGATGTCCTTCAGCAATCCGAGCTGTGGCGTGCCGACCAGGGGCGAGCCCCAGGTGCGGCCCATGTCGAAGAAGGCCGCGGCCCCGAGGTTGACCAGCCGCAACAGGAAATAGTTGGTATACAGCCGTTCCTCGATCGACAGCAGCGCGGACTGGTGACCGTTCTGATAGCGCAGCGGATAACCGCGCAGGCCATTGTCCCCGCCCAGATCGAAATAATGATCGCCGTCGAGGTTGTGCCCGATGTTCGCGGCCACATTGACGAAGAAGCGCGTGTACTCGCTGGTGCGCAGGTAGTAGTTGCCGCTGCCGGTGACGATGGCATCGTGCAGGTTGCCGTCCTCGAAACGGGTGGCGAGCCGGCCGTTCAGGAATAGGTCCTGGTTCTTGCCGATCTCCCAGGCGTCGGCGAGTTCCGAATCCACGAGCAGCGAGCTGCGGTCCGAACCGTAGATCGGTGAGGCGAAACCCACGCCGACGCTGGCATCCAGGCCCAGATGCACATCCTCGGTGCGCGCGATCAAGGCGAGGTTGCGCAACGTGACGTAGTTGTTCCGCGTCCATTGCATGCGCGCGAATGGATAGGACAGATTCCGCTGCTGTGGCAGCGGTGCCAGCAGCTCGTGGCGCGGTGCCTTGCCGAAGCTGCTCTCATCCACACGCCAGCCAAGGAGCAACCGGTCGGTCCAGTTGCTGCTGATCAGCAGTGCATCGCCCAGGTAGAAGTCACCGGTGCGCCAGGCATTGTCATAGGAATCATAGGGGTGACCGAGCCGGTAGCGTTGTACGACGCTGTGGTCGTTCCCCGCATCGATGCCGATGTCATGCGGTGTCTCGAGCGAGTAGAACGGGTGCGAGAGCCCCATGCCCCAGACGGTGCCGTCGGAATTGGCCTGATAGTTCAGGTCGTCGGTCCAGCGGCTGCCGTTGATATTGGGATCCTGCCAATGCAGGTAGGTGGAGCCGCGGTCCACATTCTCGGAGTGGCCGAGCTCAAGATACTTGCCGGTGCCCAGAAAGTTGGAGTCGGAGACCTGAAAGCCGAAGGCGTTCGCGCCGCCGGCACGACTGAAGTTGACGCCTGGCTGCAGCGTCCAGACGTCGTGCGTGATGACCTCGACGTCGACCACCCCATCGTGATAGGCGACCGGCCGGATGACCGGCTCGCGCAGAAAGTTCGAGCTCGCGCGGATATTGCGCGCCGACTCATCCAGCAGTCGGCGCGAATAGGGATCCCCGGCCCGGAACAGCAGCTGCGCTCGCACCGCCGAGGCACGCGTGGGCACGTGCAGGATGTCGGCGGTGCGGAACAGCCAGTTGTTGTTGGCCGGATCGCTCAGGTCGAAGACTTGAATGATGTGGATCTCGATCTTGCCGACACGCGCATGCAGCTTCTCGAGCTGCGCATCGCTCGGCAGCGCAGAGACTTTGCGCAGGGGCGCCGGAATGCTCTCCGCCGGGGGTGGCTTGCTCGCAGGCGGAGACGGTGTGGGCTCGGGGCCGTGCGGCACCGGAGCGGCAGAGGCCGCCGCCGCCGCCGGTGGCACGGTAAACGGGAGCGCAAACGCAAGCGCAATTGCGAGGGTGAGCGCCAGATGCGTCCCGCGGATCAGGCGCATGGGTAACAGCGGGGGTAAGCGGGACATTGCCGGCATCGGAACATCGGCCTTGCGGCCCCGTCAACCGGCATCATCCGATTATGGTATCGGCAGGCTTGGCGGATGGCGCGCAGGCATGTCGGAGTAAAGGACTTCCCAGCGCCCGGGAGTCGGACAGTGCGCGGGGTGTGTTCTGTGTCGCACGGCGTCCTGCGCGCTTGAGGAATAATCCCACCTCGGTTGCATTCGCTTCCATGTACTCCAGGTAACATATCGTATGGTCACCGCCCGACGCGCCCTTCGTTCCGTTCCCACCGATGCACGCGTGCGCCGCGCCTATTTCGAGTGTCGCTATGGCCAATTGCATATGCACTATGCGATTCCCAGCGGCGGCGGTTTCGATGAGGCCACACCGCTGCTGTGTCTGCCGGGCCATCCGGGCTCGGGCCGTTTCTTCGTGCCGCTGCTCACCTCCCTCGGACGCGACCGCTCCGCCTATGCGCCCGATCTTCCCTCCTGCGGCGAATCCGACCCGGTCGACGGCCATGTAGAGCATGCCGATGCGGCCCAGGCACTGTACGACTTTCTGGACTCAATGCATCTGCGGCAGGTGGATCTGCTGGCGCACGAGCAGGGGGTGGGCGTGGCGCTGTCGATGCTCGAGCTGCGCCCCGCGCACGTGGGTCGCCTGGTGCTCTCTCCGCCGAGCGACGCCCTGCAGGCCCGAGTTCGCAGCCTGCGCCATGCGACGCTGCTGATCGATCTGGCCGCCGGGCAGAACGGCGCCCGCAGCGGTGCGCCGCTGCAGGAGCAGGCTGCCCAGCTGCGTGAGTTCCTCGGACTGCCCTGACCGGCGCGCACGGAATGCCGTAAGCTCTCTGCCGCTGCATCCGCAGCGCGGCGCGGGGAGCCGATGTACGAGGATTATCTGCAGCGCGTGCTCAAGGCACGCGTCTACGACGTAGCGATCGAATCACCGCTCGAGGAGGCCCCGCGCCTCTCGCGTCGCCTGAACCAGAGCGTGCTGCTCAAGCGCGAGGATCTGCAGCCGGTGTTCTCGTTCAAGCTGCGCGGGGCCTACAACAAGATCGCGCACCTGTCGGCCGCCACCGCGGCCCGCGGAGTGGTGTGTGCCTCGGCCGGCAATCACGCTCAGGGGGTCGCCCTGGCGGCGCGGCGCCGGGGCGTGCCAGCACTCATCGTCATGCCGCAGACGACGCCCTCGATCAAGGTTCAGGCGGTGATGGATCTGAGTGCAGAGACGGTGCTGCACGGGGACGTCTATGACGAGGCGTACGAACATGCGCTGACGCTCGCGCGCGAGCGGCATCTGATTTTCGTGCACCCGTTCGACGATCCGGACGTCATTGCCGGGCAGGGCACCGTCGGCATGGAGATCCTGCGCCAGGCGCGCGGCGAGATCGATGCGATCTTCGTGCCCATCGGCGGCGGCGGACTCATCAGCGGCATCGGTGCGTACGTCAAGGCGCTGTATCCGCGCATCAAGATCATTGGCGTGCAGCCCGAGGACGCGGCGGCGATGCATGAGTCACGCGTCGCCGGCAAGCGCGTGACGCTCGAGCGTGTCGGCATCTTTGCCGACGGCGTGGCGGTGCGACGGGTCGGAGAGGAAACTTTCGAGCTGGTACGGCGCTTCGTCGATGAGATCCTGCTGGTGAGCACCGATGAGATCTGCGCTGCGATTCAGGACGTCTTCGAGGATACGCGCTCGATCCTCGAGCCCGCGGGCGCACTGGCCGTGGCGGGCATCAAGCGCTACGTTGCCCGCGGCGTTCCCGCCGGCCAGCACCTGGTGGCCGTCAACAGCGGCGCCAATCTCAATTTCGATCGCCTGCGACACGTGGCCGAACGCGCCGACCTCGGCGCCGAGCGCGAGGCGCTGCTTGCCGTGGAGATTCCCGAACGGCCGGGGAGCTTCCTGAAGTTCTGCGAGGCCCTCGGTCAGCGCAGCATCACCGAGCTCAATTATCGCTATCAGGGCAGCGAGCGCGCGCGCGTGTTCGTCGGGTTTGCCACCGGCCACGGTCATGGCGAAGCGGACGCCATCATTGCGCAGCTGCGTGAGGCCGGCTACAGCGTCGCCGACATGCGTGGCAACGAGATGGCGAAGCTGCACATCCGCTACATGATCGGCGGCCGCGCGCTCGGGCCCGGCGAGGGCACCCAGGAGCTGCTGTACCGCTTCGAGTTTCCCGAGCGGCCCGGAGCACTGCTGCGCTTCCTGACGGCCATCGGCAGCGCCTGGAACATCAGCCTGTTTCACTACCGCAACCATGGTTCGGACTACGGGCGCGTACTGGCGGGTATCCAGGTGCCAACGGCCGAGCGCGATGAGTTTCTGCGGCATCTGCAGGAGCTGCACTACCCGTACATCGATGAATGCGGCAACGCAGCCTACCGACTCTTTCTAGGTGCCTGAGCAGGCCGGATGAGCCAGCGCTTTCCAGCGCTCGCGGTCCTGCGGCATGGGATCTACGCGCGCTTTGCGCTCTGCCGCTTCGTCACGACGCTGTCCTGGCAGATGCTGGGCGTGGCGGTCGGCTGGCGCGTTTACGCCCTGACGCACGATGCGCTCTCGCTCGGTCTGGTGGGGCTCTCGGAATTCGTCCCCTTCACCTGTCTGGTGCTGGTCGGCGGCCATCTTGCCGATCGCATCGCGCGCCACCGCGTGCTGCAGGTCACCTGGAGCATCGAGGCGGTCTGCATCGCAGCGCTCGTGGCCTGGTCGGCGCTGGGGCTGACGGCGGTCTGGCCCATCTATCTGGCCGTCGGCGTCTTTGGCGGCACGCGTGCCTTCTGGGCGCCGGCCATGCAGGCGATGGTCCCCAACCTCGTGCCGCGCGAGGAGTTCCCGCGCGCCCTCTCGTTGAACTCGACGCTGTTTCAGGCGGCCGTCATCACGGGACCTGCACTGGGAGGCGTGCTGTATCTGCTCGGTTCCGTGGTGGTGTTTGGCGCCTGCCTGGCGCTGTTCGTGGTGACGGTTGCGCTGTCTTTCTCCTTGAGAGCGCGTGTAGCAGAGGCGTCCGAGGCGAGCGCAGCCGCTGACGCGAGCGACGCAGCGGGCGGCGGCAGTGCTGCACAGGTCGCCGCCGCGTACGAGTCGCGCGGTCACGTGCTGCTCGAGGGTCTGCGCTACGTCATGCGCCAGCGCGTCGTACTCGGCGTGATCTCACTGGATCTGTTTGCGGTCCTGTTCGGGGGCGCCACGGCACTGCTGCCGATCTTCGCCGGCGATGTGCTGCATATCGGCCCTGCCGGCCTGGGACTGCTGCGTACCGCACCGGGCGTGGGTGCGGCGCTGACGGCAGGATTTCTGACGCTGCGCCCGATCGACCGACGGGCCGGTCCCTACATGTTTGCCGGCGTGGCCGCCTTCGGGCTCTGTACGCTGGTGTTCGGAGCCTCGAGCAGCTTCCCGCTCTCGCTGGGCGCTCTGTTCGTGCTCGGCTGTGGCGACATGGTGAGCGTCTACGTGCGCGGAATGCTGGTACAGCTCAACACCCCGGATGCCATCCGTGGGCGCGTCAGCGCCATCAACTCGATGTTCATCGGCGCCTCCAACGAGCTGGGCGAATTCGAGTCCGGAATCACTGCACGCTGGATCGGTGCCGTGCGGGCGACGCTGCTCGGCGGGGCGCTGACGCTGGTGGTGGTCGGAAGCTGGATGGGGTTGTTCCCGCAGCTGCGACGCCTGGATCACCTGCGCTGAGCCACGGGACCGCAGCGGAT
>DATBPG010000288.1:0-26023 GCA_036561485.1 Steroidobacteraceae bacterium
TATGGTAAGCACGCGCGTCAGGGCCGCAAAGTAGGACATTGCACGATGGTGGAAGCCAGCGCCGGCCGACGCGATCGTAGGGCTCGATCCTTGCTAGCGCGACTGTATCCGCAACTGCCCCCCCGGCCGTAGTATTCTGCCCGGGCATGTACCCGGAACTGTTCAACCTCCGGGAACTACCGTTCCGGCTGACCCCCGATCCGGAGTTCCTTTACCTCAGCAAGGCCCATGCACGCGCCAAGGCGTACATGGAGTCCACGGTCTGGTTCGCCGACGGCTTCGTGGTGATCACCGGGGAGATCGGCTGCGGCAAGACGACGCTGATCGAAACCTTCCTTGCCGAGCTCGAGCACGAGATCGTCGTCGCACGCGTCAACCAGACGCAGGTGTCCTCGGTCGAATTCCTGCAGACGGTGCTGGTGCAATTCGGCTTCAAGCCCTTCCAGATGAAGAAGGCGGAGCTGCTGGCCACGCTGCAGGATTTTCTGGTCGAGCAATACGACGAGGGACGCAAGGTCGTGCTGGTCATCGACGAGGCGCAGAACCTCTCGCTGCGCGTGCTCGAGGAGGTGCGGCTGCTTTCGGGCATCGAGACGACCAAGGACAAGGTGCTGCGCATCATCCTCGCCGGCCAGCCTGAGCTCAACGACAAGCTCGATGCCCCCGAGCTCGAGCAGCTGGCACAACGCATCCGGCTGCGCTTTCACCTGCCGGCGCTGTCCCCAGCGGATGCCATTGCCTACATCCGGCATCGGTTGGAAGTGGCCGGCTCACAGGGCCGCGAGATCTTCTCACCCGACACGTTCGATCTGATTTTTCGCTACACCGGTGGAGTGCCCAGGCTGATCAACACCCTGTGCGATACGGCCATGCTCGCCGCTTTCAACCAGAACCGCGACCAGGTGCACCTGGAGGATGTGCAGGGAGCCGTCAACGAGCTGCAGTGGATCGAATACGCCTCGCGCACCAGCACCAAGCTCGTGCAGCCGCCGATCGATGGTCGCCCGGCGAACGGCCAGCAGCGTGCCTCCGCCGCGGAAAGCGGACCCGCCTATGCGCGCGTCCTGCTGGCCACTGGCGGCCACACGATTGCCACGCATCTGCTGCACGCGGGCCGGCTCATCATCGGACGCACGGCCGCCAATGACATGCAGATCGACAGCCGCTTCGTCAGCCGTCACCACTGTCAGATCATCACCTCGGCCCAGGCGAGCATCATCGAGGACCTCAACAGCACCAACGGCATGTTTGTTCAGGGCAAGCGCGTGCGTTATCACAACCTCAACGATGGCGACGTAGTCATCATCGGCCAGCATGAGCTGCTCTACATCGACGAGCGCTCCGCCCAGCGCCCTGGGGGCGAGGAACATGGCCACGGCCAGGCTCACGCCTCGACCACCGTGCTGCCCGATCACACGCTCGAGACGCACACACACGCCTTCGATACCGTGACACGCAGCTGACGCGCCGCAGCGTGCGCTGAAGCAGTACACTGCGAGGGTCGGCTCTTCCTACGGAGTGCCCTCCATGTCTACCTTCGATGCCAGCAAGGCCCCGGCGCGCAACGCCTACGACGCCGATGTGCCCGGCAACCTGCTGAACTTCATGCTGCGCAGCTGGGCTCCCGACACCCGCAAGCCTGCGCGGGTCATGGCCAATGCCGCCAGCTTTGCCGAGCGCCGCCGTCGCCTGTCGCAGCGCTTCCCGGACGAATTGCTCGTAGTACCCAGCGGTCATCGCAAGGTGCGCGCCAACGACACCTATTACCCCTTCCGGCCGGGCACGGATTTTTTCTACCTGACGGGCGCGCTCGAGTCCGACTGCGTGCTGCTGCTGCTGCCGCGCGACAACGGACACGAGCCGCTGCTGTTCGTCGAGCCCAATCCCGGCAAGACGGATGCCACCTTCTTCACCGATCGCAACAAAGGGGAATTGTGGGAAGGCTACCGGCGGGGGGTGCCCGAGAGCGAGGTGCGGTACGCAATCAGCTGCCGCGGCCTGCCCGAGCTGGCGTCGGTACTGCAGGCCGCCGCCGCGATACCGGGAACCCGTGCGCGCATCGTGCGCGGCTTCTCCCCGGCCACCGAGGCATTGCTGGGTGCAGGGTCAAGGGATCAGGGGGCGCGCGATGCCGAGCTTGCGAGCTTCCTGTCCGAGATGCGCCTGATCAAGGACGCGTCGGAAGTGCGCGCGCTGCAAAGCGCAGTCGAGGCCACCCGGCGTGGCTTCGAGGACGTCATTGCCCGCCTCAAAGACGCCCGCAGCGAGCGCGAGCTCGAAGGTGTCTTCTGGACGCGCGCGCGCATGGAAGGCAACGACGTCGGCTATACCTCGATCGTCGCCTCTGGGGCGCATGCCTGCACGCTGCACTGGAAGCACAACGACGGCGCCATCCGCCAGGGCGACCTGCTGCTGCTCGATGCCGGCATCGAAGGACATTCGCTCTACACGGCGGACGTTACGCGCACGCTGCCCATTTCCGGAACATTCAAGCCCGAACAGCGCGCCGTCTACCAGATCGTGCTCGATGCGCAGCGCGCAGCGCTGCAGCTAGTGCGGCCGGGAAACGACTTCATGGCCCCGAACAAGGCAGCCATGGAGGTCATCGCGCGCGGTCTTGAAGAGCTCGGCATCCTGACGGTGCCGGCGGAGGAGGCCCTGCGCGATGAGAACCAGTTCTACCGTCGCTACTCCCTGCACAACGTCAGCCACATGCTTGGGCTGGACGTGCATGACTGTGCGCAGGCGCGCGCCGAGAACTACAAGTACGGCAAGCTGCAGCCGGGCATGGTGCTGACGGTAGAACCGGGACTGTACTTCCAGACCGACGACCTGACGGTCCCGCGCCGCTACCGCGGCATCGGCGTGCGCATCGAGGACGACGTCCTGGTGACGGCCCGGGGCCACCGGGTGCTCTCGGCGAGTCTGCCGAGCGAAGCCGATGAGGTGCAAGCCTGGATGCGTCGCATCTGGAGGCCGCGCCGGCGCTGACCAATGCAGCGCCCTTCGTGGCGGATTGGCTGAGCCAGGGCCGCAGCAGGCCCCGGCCCCTCATGGGGGTCAGGAACTCATCCGCCCGTGCCGCCCACGGTGAGCCCATCGATGCGCAGCGTCGGCTGGCCGACCCCAACCGGCACGCTCTGGCCTTCCTTGCCGCAGACGCCCACGCCCTCGTCGAGTTTCAAATCGTTGCCGACCATGGCCACACGCATCAGCACGTCGGGGCCGTTGCCGATCAGCGTTGCGCCCTTGATCGGTGCGCCGAGCTTGCCGTTCTCGATGAAATAGGCCTCGCTGGCTGAGAACACGAACTTGCCCGACGTGATGTCGACCTGACCGCCGCCGAAATTGGCGGCATAGATACCACGCGGCACCGAGGCGAGGATCTCGGCCGGATCGTAGGGCCCGGGGCGCATGTAGGTGTTGGTCATGCGCGGCATGGTCACGTGCGCGAAGGACTCGCGCCGCCCATTGCCGGTCGGGCGCATGCCCATGAGGCGCGCATTGAGCCGGTCCTGCATGTAGCCGCGCAGCACGCCGTCCTCGATGAGCACGGTGCACTCGGTCGGGGTACCCTCATCGTCGATGTTGAGCGAGCCGCGCCGGCGCGGCAGCGCGCCATCGTCCACCACCGTGCAACCCGGGGCCCCCACGCGCTCGCCGATACGATTGGTGAAGGCAGAGGTGCCCTTGCGGTTGAAATCCCCCTCCAGGCCATGGCCGATGGCCTCGTGCAGCAGCACGCCGGGCCAACCGGGCCCGAGCACCACGGTCATGGGACCGGCCGGCGCGGCCACCGCTTCCAGATTCACCAGCGCCTGGCGCACGGCTTCGCGTCCAAGCGCGAGCGGCCGATCCTCCGCCACGAGCTCTTCGAGCGTGTAGCGTCCGCCGCTGCCAGCGTAGCCCTGCTCACGTCGCCCGCCCTGCTCCACGATGACACTGACGTTCATGCGCACCAGGGGACGTACATCGGCGGCCAGCACGCCGTCGCTGCGCGCTATCAGCACCAGCTCATAGGTCGCGTAGACGCTGGCCATGACCTGTGTGACGCGCGGATCGATGCGCCGTGTTTCGCGGTCGACGCGCTCGAGCCAGGCGATCTTCGCCTCATCGGCCAGCGCCGTGCGCGGATCCACCGGCAGATACAGCCGATGGCCGCTGACCTGGCGCCAGGCCTGCAGCGGCTGGGATGCTCCGGTCGCGGAGATGGCACGCGCGGCGCGGGCCGCCTCCTCCAGTGCCGGCAGCATGATCTCGTCGGAGTAGGCAAAACCGGTCTTCTCTCCGGCCAGGGCGCGCACGCCCACGCCCTGCTCGATGGCAGCGTGGCCTTCCTTGACGATGCCGTCCTCCAGTGCCCAGCTCTCCTCGCGCGAGAGCTGGAAGTACAGGTCGGCGGCATCCACGGCCGAGCCGAGTACCAGCCCGAGCGCCTTCTCGATGCGGCCATCGTCGAGGCCCGCGGGGGCCAGAATGCCCTCGCGCGCCAGGCGCAGCGGGTCGGCCACCAGCGCGCTCGCAGGGGCTGTGCAGTTCAGGTCGGCAGAAGGTGTGCTCATGGGGTTCCGCTGGGGTTCCGCTGGGGTTCCGATGGGTTTCTGAGGGCGCCTGGGATTTCTGCGGGCGCCTGGCCCGAATCACAATACTCGATGGGTTAGAGCGGGGAAACGCTGGCGCGTTTCCTCCTGCGCGGCCAGATCAAGCGTCGCCGTGAGAATCCCGATGCCCTCGGGCAGCCGGGCCAGCACCACGCCCCAGGGGTCGACGATCAGGCTGTCGCCATAGGTCTCGCGGCCATTCTCGTGCCGTCCCCACTGCCCGGCCGCGACGACATAGGCCAGATTCTCGATCGCGCGCGCACGCAGCAGCGTCTCCCAGTGCGCCCGCCCCGTGGGCACGGTGAACGCCGCCGGCACCGTCAGCCACTGCGCCCCCGCCGCCGCGAGCAAGCGGTACAGCTCGGGAAAACGCACGTCATAACAGACCGATAGACCAAGCATGCCCGCCGGCGTGGGCACCACCGTGGGACGCGAGCCCGGGGCGATATTCGCCGATTCGCGGTAGCTCTCGCTGCGACCGGGAATATCCACATCGAACAGGTGAATCTTGTCGTAGCGCGCCATACGCCGGCCATCGTCCGCATACACCAGGCAGGCGGCGGCCACGCGCTCCTCGGGGGAGGCAGACAGCGGCGTGGTGCCCCCGACGATCCACAACCCGAGCGTGCGCGCCTGCTCGGACAGAAAGCGCTGCACCGGCCCATCCCCATCGCGCTCGGCGATGGCGCGCTTGTCCGCATCGCGCCGCCCGATGAAGGAAAAGTTCTCCGGCAGCACGGCCACGCGCGCGCCGGCATCGCGCGCCTGGGTGAGCAGCGTCGCCGCCGCTGCCAGGTTGGCCGCCACGTCCGGACCGGAGCTCATCTGCAATGCCGCGACGGTCGCGGTGCTGGATACTTTCATCTTCAGGCTCCCCACAGCGGCACACCGGCCTGCTCGAGAAGCTGCGCGGTCTCGAACAGTGGCAGTCCCATCACACCCGAATAGCTGCCCTGCAGCGTCTGCACGAAGACAGCGCCGAGCCCCTGGATGGCGTAGGCACCGGCCTTGTCGCGCGGCTCCCCGCTGGCCCAATAACGCCGCGCCTCGGCCGCTGTAATGGGTCGCAGCCGCACCTGGCTCACCGACAGCGCCGAGCGTACGCCCGCGGCATCGACCAGCGCCACCGCCGAGTACACCTCGTGGACACGCCCGGAGAGGCGCTCGAGCATCCCGAGCCCCTCGCGCTCATCGCCCGGCTTGCCGAGCATCTGGCCGTCGATCGCCACGGCCGTATCCGCTCCGAGGACCCATGAGCCCTGGCCCGCCTCGGCAGGCACCGTGCTGCCCCGGGCAGACACCCGCTCGAGCACCACGCGCGCCTTGCTCTCGGCCAGTCGCTGCACGCACTCGGCGATGGACTCGCCGGGCTTGCGTTGCTCGGGAAGCTGCGCGTGCATGACCTCGTGCGCCACGCCGATCTGCGCCAGCAATTGCGCGCGCCGGGGGGAGGCGGAGGCGAGGATCAGTCGCACAGCGGGTCCGACGCGCTCATCGCTCAGGCGCGATGATAGGGATGGCCGCCGAGCAGGCTTGCAGCGCGGTAGAGCTGCTCCATGAGCAGCACGCGCGCGAGCCCGTGCGGCAGCGTCAGGCGCGACAGCGACCAGCGTCGCTCACCGCGGGCGAACACGGCAGCGTCCAGCCCATCGGCGCCGCCGATGATGAAGGTCAGCTCGGCGCCGCCCGCCTGCTCGGCGCGCAGCCACGCCGCAAGCTCCGCGGTGGACAGCTCGGTGCCCTGCTCATCCAGTGGCACGGCCCGCTCGCGCTCGGAGAGCTGCGCGAGGATCTGGCGGCCCTCGGCGATGCGCGCGCGGGCTGCGGCGTCAGCGCCCTGTGCGCGCCGCACCGCGGGCAGTTCGGTCAGCGTCAGGCGCCACGGGGGCCGCAGGCGGCGGCGGTAGTCTTCGCAGGCCTCATCCACCCAGTCCGGCATGCGCGTGCCCACGGCGATGACACGCATGCGCAAGGGCGATGCTCAGCGCGTGGCCCTGGGGGTGCGCCGCGGCCGCGAGATGCGCGGACCACGCCCCGCAGGGCGCGCACGGCTGCTGCCGCCCCCACGGGTGCTGCCGCCCCCGCCAGCCGGCCCGGCGGCAACCGAGGCGGCCGCAGCAGCGGTCGAGGCGGCGACCGAAGGCTGCTCCCAGAGCTGCTCGATCGCGTAGAACTCACGCACGCGCGGCAGCATCACGTGCACCACCACGTCCTGCATATCCACCAGCACCCATTCGCCGTCGCGGCCACCCTCCACTCCCATGGGGCGGCGCTGCTGCTCGCGGGCGCGATCGACGACGTGCTGCGCGATGGCGCGCACATGGCGGTCGGAGTTGCCCGAAGCGATCACCATGGCATCGGCAAAATCGGTCAGGCCGCGTACGTCCAGCACCTTGATGTTGACTGCCTTCATCTCGTCCAGTGCCGCAACGACCAGGGATTCCAGAGCGGATTTGCGGCGCGCGGGCCGGCGGGGACGAGCAGGTGTGGACATGCGTTAGGGTTGCCTCCGTCAGGTCAGCTTGATGTTGCGCGCAGCATAGCATCCGGTACCGGCGATGATGTCGCGCACCGCGTCGGGCACCAGGTAGCGCAGATCCTGCCCCGAGCTCACCACGGCGCGCAGATCCGTCGAGGCGATCTCCAGCTGCGTGACCGCCTGCACATAAATGCGCCCCGCGAGCGAGCCGTGCAGCTCGCGCACGCTGCCGGTGCCGCGCTCGACCATGAGCTTGCCGAGCGGCCCCATCATCGGCGCCTTCCAGCCCGGGCGATGCGCGACCACCACATGACAGAGCTCGAAGATGTCTCGCCAGCGATGCCAGGTAGGCAGCCCGAGGAACGCATCCATGCCCAGCAGCAGGCACAGAGGATGCTGCGGATAGTCGGCGCGCAGCTCCGTCAGCGTATCGATGGAATAGGACGGCCCCTGGCGGCGCATCTCCCGATCGTCCACCACGAAGCCAGCTTGCCCGGCCACGGCGGCGCGCACCATCTGCAGGCGCAGCTCCGCGGGCGCGAGCGGCAGCTCGCGATGCGGCGGGTTGCCGGTCGGCAGGAAGCGCACCTGCATGAGCTTGAGGGTCTGTAGCAGCTCGAAGGCGGTACGCAGATGGCCGTAGTGGATGGGGTCGAAAGTGCCGCCAAACAGGCCTATGGGAGCTTCTGGCATTGCCGATAAGTGTGGTGGCGCGCGCGATCGGGCGCAAGCTTGCCGCCCTCAGGTGCGCGCAGCGGCCTCATCGCGGGTCGGCGCCAGCAGCGGCGCGCGTGCGGTGCCGGTGAGCTCCAGCGCGAGCCAGGCGAGCTCATCCCAGGGATCGCCGCTGGCCAGACCCTTGGCGAGGCGGTCGACGGCGGCCGCGCGCACAATCCAGCGCCGCGCCCGCGCGCCCCCGGCCCCCGCCCCGCGTATCTCGCGCAGCACCGCCCAGAGCACCAGCGTCGGCTCGGTGCCCGAAGCCCGCAGACTTGCCAGAATACGCAGCGCCCGCGCCGCATCGCGCGCGCGCAGTGCCTCGCCGAGCTGGAATACGTCAAATCTCGCCGCATCCGTGCTGCTGGCGATGACTTCGGCTACCCCCACGCGCGAGCCGCGCGGCAACAGCAGCGCGAGCTTGTCGATCTCCTGCTTGGCCGCGAGCAGATTGCCCTCGCTGCGCTCGGCGAGCAGCGCCAGCGCCTCGGCGTCGGCCGTGAGCCCGGCGTGGCCGAGCCGCCCGCGCAGCCACTGCGGCAGGCGCGCGCGCTCCACCGCCCAGACCGGCAGCCACGCGCCGCGGCTCTGCACGGCGCGCACCCAGGCGGCGTCCTGAGTGTCCCGATCGAGCCGCTCGGTGGCGATCAACACCAGCAGATCCGGCCCGGCCGCTTCCAGCAGTTTCAGCAGCGCCGCGGCGCCGACGGTGCCGGGCTTACCGCTCGGCATGCGGATCTCCACGATGCGATGCTCGGCAAACAACGACAGCGATTGCGCCGCCTGCAGCACCGCATCCCACACGGCATTGCCGCGCTCGATGAAGAACACCTCGCGCGCGCTGGCACCCGCGGCGCGCGCACGCTCGCGAATGGCATCGAGGGCCTCGCCCGTGAGCAACGGCTCGTCGCCGGACACCAGATAGGCGGGCAGCAGCTGCCCGGCCAGGTGCGCGGCCAGTGACTCGAGCGTCAGTTTCATCGCCAGCTCATCGGTTGTGTTCCGTGTGGGCGCTATCTTAAGCTCATGCACATGCCGACTCTCTTCGAACGCATCATCGGCGGGGAGATCCCGGCACAGTTCGTCTACCGCGACGAGCGCGTGGTCGCCTTCCGCGACATCCATCCGCGCGCGCCCACCCACATCCTGATCGTGCCCATCAAGCCGATTGCCACCGCCGATGACGTCAGCGCCGCGGACGAGGCGCTGCTCGGACACCTGCTGGTCGTGGCCGCGCAGATCGCCCGCAGCGAGGGCATCGCTGCAGGCGGCTATCGGCTCATCGTCAACTGCCGCGAACACGGCGGGCAGGAGGTCTATCACCTGCACGTGCACCTGCTGGGCGGCAGGCCGCTCGGCCCCATGGTGTCGGGTTGAGCAGCGCCGCCAGGCGCACCCGCCCCCGCAAGCCACCGCCGCGCGAGGGGCTATATCCGTCCATCCGGCCCTACCAGCGCGCACACCTGCGCGTCTCGGCGCTGCACGAGCTCTACTACGAGCAGAGCGGCAATCGAGCCGGCAAGGCGGCGCTGTTCCTGCACGGCGGGCCCGGTGGCGCCACTGAGGCGGCGATGCGCCGTTTCTTCGATCCGCGACGCTACCGCATCGTGCTGTTCGATCAGCGCGGCTGCGGACAGAGCCGACCGCACGGGGAGCTGCGCGAGAACACCACCTGGGACCTGGTGGCCGACATCGAGGCACTGCGCGAGCATCTGGGCATCGAGCGCTGGCTCGTCTTTGGCGGCTCCTGGGGCTCGACGCTCGCGCTGGCCTACGCGCAGCGCCATCCCGAGCGCGTCAACGAGCTGGTGCTGCGGGGAATCTTCCTGCTGCGCCGCTCGGAGCTCGAGTGGTTCTACGAGAATCCGCAGGGCGCCGGCGCGCTCTTTCCCGATCTGTGGGAGCGCTACGTGCAGCCCATCCCGCCCGCCGAGCGCACCCATCTGATGCATGCCTACTATCGCCGTCTCGTCTCAGCGGACGCCGCCACGCGGCACGAGGCCGCGCATGCCTGGTCGAGCTGGGAAGGCGCGACGAGTTTTTTGCGCACCAACAGCGCCTACGTCGCCAGGTTTGACGACGCCGACTATGCCAGCGCCTTTGCGCGCATCGAGGCGCACTACTTCGTCAACGCAGGCTTTCTCGAGCACGACGATCAGCTGCTGCGTGACGTCGGACGCATGCGCCACATACCCGGTGTCATCGTGCAGGGACGCTACGACGTGGTCTGCCCGCTGCGCAGCGCCTGGGACCTGCACCGGGCGTGGCCGGAGGCGCAGCTGCGCATCGTGCCCGATGCCGGACACTCGGCCTTCGAGCCGGGCATCACACGCGAGCTGGTGGCGGCGACCGATCGCTTCGCGCGCTAGGGCCGCGCAGCGCGCAACGGTACGAAAACCAGACACAGAAAACAGGGAGATTGCCATGGGATTGGCCAGAGGCTGGGGCTTTCCGGTGCTGGTGCTGGTGTCGCTGCTGGCATTGCTGCAATATTTTTTCTTCGGGACATTGGTCTCGCGGGCACGCGCGCGCTACGGCGTAACCGCACCCGCCATCAGCGGCCACGACATCTTCGAGCGCTACGTTCGCGTGCAGATGAATACGCTCGAGCTGCTGGTGATGTTCCTGCCGGCGCTGTGGCTCGCCTCGTTCTACGTCGCGCCGATCTGGCCGGTGCTGCTCGGCGTGCTCTACCTGCTGGGCCGTCTGCTGTATCTGCGCCTGTATGTCTCCGAGCCGCGCAAGCGCGGACCGGGCTTTGGGCTGAGCGTGCTGCCGATCCTGGTGCTGGTGGTCATTGCGCTGGTCGGTTGCATCCGGCAGCTGATCCTGTTCCACTGATGGCCCGTCAACCAGGGATATGACCATGCCGATGGGCCGCATCGTCTCCGTGCTGGGTCTCGGGCTGCTCACCAGCGCAGCCGCCTGTGGACTCGCCCAGGCTGCCGACGAGGCGGCGTCCAGCCATGCTCATCGCGCTGCGGCCGCAAGCTCCACCGCCGGCGCTGCCGATAGCGACAGCACGCAGATGCACGCGCTCGGTCTGCTGCTCAGCCGTCAGCTCGGCTCCTTTCAGCTCTCGGATCGAGAGCTGCGCGCCGTGCTCGCCGGCATCAGCGATGGCGTGCACCATCCCGATACCGTCAAGTCCGCCCAGCCTTACGTGGCGCAGCTGCAGGCGCTCGAGCGCTCGCGCGGGCAGGTCCAGGCGCAGCAGCAAGAGAAGGCCGGCGCGGCCTTTCTGGGCAAGGTGTCTGCCCTGCCACACGCCCACACGACGACCAGCGGTCTGGTCTACATCCCCATGCAGGCCGGCACTGGCCCGAATCCGAAGATCGGTGACCAGGTGCGCGTGCAGTACACCGGGCGGCTGGCCGACGGCACCGTCTTCGACAGCTCCGCGCAGCACGGTGGTGCGGTGAATTTTCCGCTCGGCCACGTCATTCCCTGCTGGGACGAGGGCCTGCAGCTGATGAAGGTCGGCGGCAGCGCCCGTATCGTCTGCCCCGCCAAGCTTGCCTATGGCGAGCGCGGCGTCGGCGATGTCATCAAGCCCGGCGCAACGCTGGATTTCGACGTGCATCTGCTCGGCATTGTGCCGCCGGCCCCGGCCGCGGCCGCCGGGCCCCCGCACGTAGCCCCCGCCGCGCCGCCACACTGATCAGAACGGCTCGATAGCCAGGTCGCGGTAGCGCTGGGGTCATGAGGTCCAACGACGAGCGCTCGGCGCAGCCTGACGACGCCATGATGACGCGCCGGGAATTTGCGCGCGACGGCACCGTCATCGGTCTGGCGGGACTGCTCGGCCCGGCGCTTGTTGCCACAAGCGCGCAGGCTGCTGCACGCCATCGTCCCAACAGCGCCGACGGGACGGGCGCGCCTGCTGCGGTGGGGCTGGCGGAATACAGCCAGTACTTCATCGGCGCGCAGGGCGTGGAGCTTGCACGCGGCACCGTGGTCAATGGCACGCAGCTGTCTGTGGAGTGCCAGATTCCCGCGCAGCTTCGCCATCCCTATCCCATCGTGCTGGTGCACGGCCATGGCGGTCAGGGCAGCGACTGGATGAGCACCCCGGATGGGCGCCCGGGTTGGGCGGTGCTGCTGCTCGAGCAGGGCTACAAGGTCTATCTCGTGGATCGGCCGGCTCAGGGGCGCGCTCCCTATGAACCGCAGTTTCATGGTGCATTTCGCAATGCCCCAACCTACGAGGAGATTGCGCACACCTACACGGGCCCGACCGGCCCGGCCGGCCCGGCCGGCCCGGCCGGCTCGGCCCCGCCGCATACACAGTGGCCCGGCAGCGGGCAGGTCGATGATCCGACCCTCGATCAGTTCATGGCTGCTCAGGGTCCCGCCTTCTCAGGCTCGCTGCGCGCTCAGCAGGTATGGCGCTCGCGCGCAGCGCTGCTGCTCGATGACATCGGGCCGGCCATCATCGTGGCCCATGGCGACAGCGCTGCATTCGGCTGGCTGGCGGCCGATGCGCGTCCCGCGCGGGTCAAAGCGGTGGTGCTGCTCGAGCCCGGCGCCCCGGTCCCTGATATTTCCGGATTTGCTGCACAGGGCGTCCCGCTGTCGTCTCTGAAGCACCTGGGCGCTCTGCCGGTCGCGGTGATCAGCGCCGAGGCATCCGCGTCGAGTCCGGGTGATGCAAAGACTGTCGAGGCGCTGCGTCAGCTTGGCTGCGCCGTGGAGCATGTGCGGCTGGCCGATCACGGCCTGCACGGCAACGGCCACTACATGATGATGGAGCGCAATCATCGCGAAGTGCTCCAGGTGGTTTCGGGCTGGTGGACAGCGCACCAGCGAGCCGGCGACAACGGCGCCGCCGATGCGTCCGAGGCCGCCTCCGGGCGGGCACTCGCACCCGCGCCCGCGTCGGCGACCGGCGCGCATCCGGAGCAGGCCGCACTCGGGCTTTCCATTGCCGGGCAGGGCTGCTTCTGGGTCGGGATCGGACGCAAACCCATGCCGTACGGGACCATCGCCGCCGGTCAGTCCTACGTGCAGTACTTCGTGCCTGCCAAGGTTCGACACCGCTATCCGATCGTGATGATCCACGGCGGCGGCTCGCAGATGACGAACTTCATCGGCATCGGTCGGCGGCCTGGATGGCTGCACTATGCGCTGCAGGAGGGCTATCGGGTGTACCTGTACGACCGCCCCGGCTATGGACGTTCTCCCTATCATCCCGACGCGCTCGGTCCGGGACAGATGCGGCCCTTTGCGACGCTCGAGATCATGGCGAGCATTGCGGGCGCCGGCCGCGAGTGGCCCGGCAGTGCCGTGGCCGCTGAGGATCCGCTGCTGGCGCAGTTCGCCGCCGGCGAGGTCGGCAACGTTGCTGATCTGCCGCTGCACAGCCAGCTCTGCGCGCGCGGCTTGAATGAGCTGCTCGATCGCATCGGCAAGTCCATCGTCCTGACGTACGCCGCCGGCGGCTTCTTCGGCTGGAAGCTGGCCGACGATCGGCCCGATCGCGTCGCGGCCATCGTCGCCGCCGAGGTCAACGGACGCCCGTTCGACCCCCAGTGTTCCTGGGGTCTGACCGCGCTGCCGATGACCTACGACCCGCCGGCGCGCTCAGCACAGGACTTCGATCTGGTGCCGCAGACGATGCCCTCAGACTGGCCGCGGCCGCTCATGCCCTACAAGCTGCAGGCCGAGCCGGCGCGCCAGCTCGTCAACCTCAAAGGCATCCCAATCATCTCGATCGTCAATGATGCCTATGTTCCCGGGTCCGGACCGGCGCAGGTTGCCTTTCTCAAGCAGGCCGGCTGCAGCGCCGAATGCGTGCAGCTCAGCCACATCGGTCTGCCCTACAACACCAATGTCATGCCGCTGGAAAAGAACAACCGCGTGCTGTTCAACCTGATCCGCGACTGGCTCGCACAGCACGCACCCGACGAGGTCTGAAGCATGCTGCTCATCGTCGGCAGCATCCGATTACCCGCCGCCAATCTGACCGCGGCGCGCCCGGTGATGGCGCGCATGGTCCAGGCGAGCCGCGCCGAGGACGGTTGTCTCGAATACTCCTATGCCGAGGACGTGCTCGAGCCGGGCCTCATCCGCATAACCGAGCGGTGGCGCGATCGCAGCTGCCTGGAGCGACACTTCGCCTCGGCCCATATCGCGCAGTGGCGCTCGAGCTGGACAGAGCTGGCAATCGGCGATCGGCAGCTGGCACTCTACGAGGTCAGCGCACAGCAACCGACCTGACTTCCACCGCACGCGCGTCGGCGCTATACCGCCAGCGGCTCGATGGCCTCGTAGGCGCTCTTGAGCCAGGTCCTGAAGCGCTGCCGCTCGAGTACTCCAAAGCGCATAGCGCTGCTGTCGCCCTGAGCGGCCGTCGCAAAGCTGCTGCTGTTCTCGTCGATCTTCAGCATGCTGGCGTCGGAGAGATGCTTGAGCGTCACCGTCGCCACGTTGAATGCGTGCGCGCGCTCGGGCAGGCCGGAACTGCGGAACAGATGGAAGTCATCCCCGCGCAGCTGATTGAGCACGATGACGTAGCTCAGGCGCTGCCCATAGCGATCGAACAGACGGCGCAGCAGATCCACGGAATCGCGTCCGCTGTCCATGACGTGCCAGTAGCGGATGTTCAGTCCGATCTCGCGCGCGACCTCGAGCAGCTGCGACTCGTCCATCCATTGCGTCAGCGGCTCCTCGGCCTGCGCGGCCAGATCCACGATGATGCGTCGCTCGGGATTGTCCGTCGCCGATTCCACGATGGCATCGAGGCTCTCGTAGCGATCCACGAGCACCGGGGAGGCATAGTCGGCATAGAAGCGCATCAGTGCACCGTGCGAGCGATCGGCATCGAAACCCAGAAACGGGATGGAGCGATCGATGCAGTACTGGGCGAGCAGGCGGGCGACGACGGATTTGCCGACACCGCCCTTCTCGCCACCGATGAGATGGATATTGGCCACGGCGTGTCCAGCTACGGCAGGGATGAGCAACGCTAGCACAGTGCCACGACACTGCGCAGTCATCATGCACCCGCAACCGGGCGGATTATGTTCAACGCGCTCGATGGCCTGACGGCCGCCGGGCGGCGGCACACGCGCCCCGCAGCCCACCGGCGGCTACTGTCGCCCGAAGCGTTTCAGACGATGAACGGTATCAGCATCCTGGTGTGCTTCTTGTATGCAGGGTACTGGGCAGGAAACTGGCTCAGCATGAGCTTTTCCTCTCGCAGCGCGCTGGCGATGAAATACGGCGTGGACAGCAGCAGCGGCAGCGCCCAGAAAAGGTCAGCCCCCAGGGCCGATCCGAGCAGCCCCACGATCAGACCGCCGTAGATGGGATGGCGCACATAGGCATACGGGCCGCCCGTGACCAGGTGGGGCTGCATCTTCTGCGACATGGGCATCCCCCAGTTGCGACCGAGCTGGATGCGCGCCGCCAGGGCGAGGCCCAGACCGAGCGCGCAGAGCACAAGGCCGATGAGCGCAATGGACACATGGGTGGCAAGCAGGGCACGGCTCTGCCGCAGCCACGGCCGCAGCTGCGGCGTGCGCAGCACGATGACGATCAGTACGATCGCTGCGACGCGCATGAGCACGAGCAGGCCGTAGTGTCGCTGGCGTGTGACATTGGGCTTGGCACTGCTTGCCGATAGCAGCCAGTAGCAGACGATCAGGAGCCACATCGCCGCGATGGCGAGGTGAATGATCAGCAGCACGCCAGCTTCTCCGTGCGGCACCGTAGCGATCAGCGCACGATGATCCGCGCGCTGCGTCGGTAAGTCCAATACGCGCCCGCCCAATCGATCAGCACCACCAGGCGATTTCGAAAGCCGATCAGAAAGAAAATATGCGCGCTCAGCCATATCCACCAGGCAAGCAGCCCGGCGAGGCGCAAGGATCCGATCTCGATGACCGCCGAGCGCCTGCCGATCGTGGCAAGCAGCCCATAGTGCCGGTAGCGAAAGACCGGTGATACCGATCCGCGCAGTCGAGCACCCAGCGCGCGGGCGACCTGATCGCCCATCTGCTTGGCCGCCGAGGCAATGCCCGGCACGGCCTGCGAGCCCTGCGTGACCAGCGCCAGATCGCCGGCAACGAAGACTTCCGGGTGCCCCGGAATGCTCAGGTCTGGCGCGACCGGCACGCGTCCGGCCCGATCGAGGGCGACGCCCAGCTGACCGCCAAGCGGCGAGGCTGCCACGCCGGCGGCCCACAGCACCGTGCGGGCGCCGATCCACTCCGCATCGAGGCGCACCCCCTCGGCGTCGATCGCCGTGATCGGCTTACCGGTGCGCACCGTCACCCCCAGACGCTCGAGCTGACGTTGCGCAGCGGCCGACAGCGACGCGGCGAAACCTGGAAGCACGCGAGCCCCGGCTTCCACCAGCAGCACCCGCGCCGCTGTCGGATCGAAGTGGCGGAATTCACGCTGCAGGGTGTGACGGGCGATCTCGGCCAGGGTGCCGGCGAGTTCCACGCCGGTCGAGCCACCGCCGACGATGACGAACGTCAGCCATGCCTGCCGTTCGGCCGGCTCCGCGGCAGCTTCCGCGCGCTCGAAGGCGCTGAGGATGCGCGCACGCATCGTGAGCGCATCCTCGAGCGTTTTCAGGCTCGGCGCGACGTTCGCCCACTCATCGTGTCCAAAGTAGGCGTGGGCTGCGCCAGCGGCCACGACCAGGTAGTCGTAGGCATAGCTCCTGTCGGCCACGTGCACGTGACGCGTCACGAGGTCGATGCGCTCGACGGTGCCCATCAGCACCGTGACGTTACGCTGGGCGCGCAGGATATGGCGCAGGGGCGCCGCGATGGACGGTGCGGCGAGCCCCGCGGTGGCGACCTGATACAGCAGCGGCTGAAAGGTGTGATGATTGACACGGTCGATCAGCAGCAGATCGGCCGCGGCATGCCGCAGGCCCCGCAGAGTCTGCAGCCCGGCAAAGCCGCCGCCAATGACGATGACGCGTGGGTTAGCGGGCACGAGGACTCCAACCTATCCGGAATCGAACCGAGAATCCACGGTCCGGGCGGCCGCGGGCCGCGCTTCGTAGGCGCCATGCCATTGCGGGATCCTGCCGCATAGGCTTCAATGACAGCGCCTGGCAACTGCCTGTTTGGAGGCCGCGGTGAAGTGTCCCCGATGCAATGTCGACCTGCAGCCCGTGGTGCGGCATCAACTGCCGGTGAATCATTGCCCCTCGTGCCGCGGCATCTGGCTCGAGAGCCCCGAGCTGCAGCAGCTCGAAGACGAGGTGTTCGATTTTGGCGATCGCTGGAAGGGCACGCTGGTCTTCAGCTCCGCCCCGACCAGCGACAAGTGTCCCGAGTGCAGCGCGCTGCTGCGGCGCTTCCGCTATCGCTTCTACGACCTGGAGATGGAGTTCTGTCCCAACCAGCACGGCTACTGGCTCGACGACGATGAGGATACGCGCGTGCTGGAGCTCATGAAACGCGAGGAGCAGGACCTGCAGCGCAAGCTCCTGGCCGAGGACAAGTGGTCAGCGACGCTGCGCCACATGCACTCGCAGTCGTTTTTCAGCAAGCTGCGGGATTTGTTTCGCAGCTAGCCGCGGCGCCGCCCGGTGAGCGCCCCGCAGCCGTCGATGATGCCGGCACGCACCAGCCACGCCTGCGCATCCTCGGCGTCATGCGCGAACCAGGCGGCGGTTGATCCAAGCCGAAAGCTGTATCCCCAGTCATCCATGTCGGCAAACAGGGCCGCGCGACCCACGCCCGGCAGCGCCTCGGCCATGAGCACCTGCAGGTAGCACACAGCGCTCTCTTCGGCGTCATCGCCGCCGGCATCGCGAGCGAGCTGCGCGCGGCGCTGCGCATCCATGCAGATGTAATGCGCCGACTCGTGCAGGATGGAATGCAGCGGCGTGTCGGGGCGCGCAAGCAATCGCTCACCCTGCAGCCCCGCCTCGCTCCCGCCCCAATAGGAGCCGGGGATGGGAACCCTGTCCGCCAGCACCTGCATGCAGAGGCCGTAGCGCTCGAGTAAGCGCGTGAGCGCGGCCGCATCCACCGTCGCCAGGCGCATCATCGCAGCGTCTGCGACACAGCTAGCCCTTCTGCTGCAGACTCGACAGCCGCCGCATGACCACGCCGGCCAGCTCATCGCCCAGAGCGGCGCTGAGAACCTGCTGCTCGCGCTGCTTGGCGAGCTGGGCGCTTTCGCTGTAGTTGTAATCGCGCACCTGCGAGAGCTGCTCAGGCGCCAGCAGCACCTTGCCCCCGGCCCCGTCGACCGAGAAACGCACCAGATAGGTGAGCTCGTACTCGGTCGGAACGTTGAGACTGGACACCGTCAGGATGACGTCGGTGGTTGAATCCGCCAGCACATGCACCACCGCGGCGCTCGGATTCTTGACGTCGTCGGTCACGTGCGCCCCCGAGGCAAGCAGTGCGCGTCGCAGGCCGAAGTAAAACTCCGACTGCGTGTCCACCGCATCGATGCGCACCGTGGCGAGCGCCTGGGGCAGCGCGTAGCGCCCTTCGAGGTGAAAGCCGCAACCGGACAGCAGCAGGGCCATCGCGGCGAGGCTCCCAGCGCCCAGCACGCTCGCGGCGCCTGCGCGCCGGGCAGACGCGGGCACGTCTCGCTCTCGAGCAGGCTTCATACCACCAGATTGACCAGCTTGTCGGGCACGTGAATGCTCTTGCGCACGGCTTTGCCGGCGAGGAAACGCTGTACGGTCGGGTCCGCCAGCGCCGCTTCGATCGCGGTCTGCGACTTGGCCCCCGGCGGCAGCTGCACGCGGCCGCGCAGCTTGCCATTGACCTGCACGACCAGCTCCACCAGCGACTGGGCCAGCGCCTGCGGGTCGGGCTCAGGCCAGGGCTCGTCGATGACGGCGCGTTCATGCCCGAGCTCGTGCCAGAGCGTGTGGCAGACGTGTGGAGCGATCGGCGAGAGGCAGATGACCGCGATCTCGAGCGCCTCCTGACGCACGGCACGCCCGAGGGCATCAACCTCGGCGTAATGGCCGATGGCATTGAACAGCTCGCGCACGGCCGCGATCGCGGTATTGAACGTGCGCCGGCGACCGATGTCATGCGTGACCTTGGCGAGCGTGTGGTGCGTGAGGCGTCGCAGCTCGCGCGCCGCCTCGCTGAGCGGGCCGCCCGGCTCGCCGCTGTAGCGCCTGAGCACGCCGCCGCTGACGTGATCGTGCACACTCTTCCAGAGACGGTGCAGGAAGCGGTACTGACCGATCACGCCCTCTTCGGACCACTCGAGCGTCTGTTCCGGCGGCGCGGCGGACATGGCGAACAGCCGCGCCGTATCGGCGCCGTACTGCTCCACGAGCGCCTGCGGGTCCACGCCATTGTTCTTCGACTTGGACATGGTCCCCAGCCCCTCGTACTCCACGGGCAGATGGTCCACCAGCGACACCCCGCCCACGCGCTCGTTGTTCTGGTCGTACTGCGGCTGCACATCGGTGGGATTGATGTACTGCCGTCGCCCGTCGGGGAGCCTGCGGCTCCAGATGTGGTTGAGCACCATGCCCTGCGTGAACAGATTGGCAAACGGCTCGGAGATCTTCACCAGACCCAGATCGCGCATCGCGCGCGTCCAGAAGCGTGAGTACAGCAGGTGCAAAATGGCGTGCTCGATGCCGCCGATGTACTGGTCCACCGGCAGCCAGTAGTCCACGCGCTCATCCACCACCGCGGCGCTTTGGTCCGCGCTGGCGTAGCGCAGGAAGTACCAGGAGGAGTCCACGAACGTGTCCATGGTGTCGGTTTCGCGTCGCGCGGCCCCGCCACACTGAGGGCAGCGACAGCTGACGAATTCGGCGCAGCGCGCGAGCGGGTTGCCGGCGCCATCGGGTACCAGGGACTCGGGCAGCACCACCGGCAGCTGATCATCCGGCACCGCCACCTCACCGCAGCGCTCGCAGTGGATGAGGGGAATCGGACAGCCCCAATAGCGCTGGCGCGAGATACCCCAGTCGCGCAGCCGCCATTGCACGCGCTTGCGACCGCGCCCCTCGCGCTCGAGGGCATCGGCAATCGCATCGATCGCGGCCAGCGAAGGCAGGCCGGTGAATGCTCCTGAGTTCACGAGCACGCCGTACTCGGCGTACTCCCCCTGCCACGCCTCCCCGACGTTCTCGCAGGCGCCGTTGGCCGGCGCCACCACCGTACGGATGGGGATGTCGTGACGCAGCGCGAACTCGAAATCGCGCTCATCGTGGGCGGGCACGCCCATCACGGCGCCCTCGCCGTAGGTCATGAGCACGTAGTTGGCGACGAACACGGGAATGCGATCGCCCGTGAAGGGGTGGCGTACATGCAAACCGGTCGGCATACCACGCTTCTCGGCGGTAGCGACGTCGGCCTCCATTGTGCTGCCACGTCTGCACTCCTCGATGAAAGCTGCCAGGCGTGCATCGCGCCTGCCCGCCGCCTGCGCCAGCGGGTGCTCGGCGGCCACGGCCATGAAGGTCACGCCGAACAGCGTGTCGGCGCGTGTCGTGAATACCTTCAGTCCCGCGGGCACTGCCGCGGCGCCGGCCTCCCGCAGCTCCCCGAGCAACGCCTGCGCATCCGCGGCATAGTCGAACGACAGCTCCACGCCCTCGCTGCGGCCAATCCAGTTGGCCTGCATCAGCCGCACGCGTTCGGGCCAGCCGCTCAGGGTATCCAGTGCCGCCAGCAGATCCTGCGCGTAGGCGGTAATGCGCAGGTAATACATCGGGATTTCGCGCTTTTCCACCAGCGCACCGGTGCGCCAGCCGCGCCCGTCGATGACCTGCTCGTTGGCGAGCACGGTCTGATCCAGCGGATCCCAATTGACCACACCGCTCGCCTTGTAGGCGAGCCCACGCTCGCGCATGCGCAGGAACATCCATTGATTCCAGCGGTAGTACTGCGGATCGCAGGTGGCGAGCTCGCGCGACCAGTCGATCGCGAGCCCCAGCGAGCGCAGCTGACCGCGCATGTAGCCGATATTCTCGCGCGTCCAGGCGGCGGGGGGCCGGTTGTTGGCGATGGCGGCATTTTCGGCCGGCAGTCCGAAAGCGTCCCAGCCCATGGGCTGCAGCACATTGCAGCCCTGCATGCGCATGAAGCGCGCCAGCACATCACCGATGGTGTAGTTGCGCACGTGCCCCATATGCAGCCGCCCGGAGGGGTACGGAAACATCGACAGGCAGTAGTACTTGCGCACGCCGGCGCGCTCGCGCGCGGTGAAAGCGCCCTGTTGTTGCCAGTACTGCTGGGCCGCGCGCTCGACGACGGCCGCCTCGTATCGCTCCTGCATGCCGGAAGAATACACGAGCGGCGCGCCCGGCTGCGGGGCGGCGCGCCGCCACGCCCGCGAGCCGCCGCCGCGCCACCGCGCCGTTTACTGCACGGAGATCGTCACGATCAGCTGCTGGGGCATGCCATCCACGCTGCGCTGGATGAGCAGCGTCCATTCGTGGCCGCTGCGGATCGCGCGCTGGAACTGCTCGATGTTGCTGATCGGCGTGCGGTTGATGCTGATGATCACATCACCCGGCTGCAGCATCGCTTCCGCAGCCGGTCCGGACACGTTGGTGATCACCACATTGCCGCGCGTCTTGAGCTGGGTCTTCTCCGCGGCACTGAGCGTGCGCACCGACAGGCCCACATTGCGTTCCACGGCCGAGCCACCGCCGCCCGGGCCGCTGGAGCTGGCCGTCTCCCCGCTCGCCGGCAGCACGCCCACGCGCACGTCGACCGCAATCGTCTTCTTGTCGCGCCAGACCTGCAGGTGCGCGACGTTGCCCGGCGGGATCTCGGCGATGATCGAGGGCAGCTCGTCCGAGTCGGGGACTTCCTTGCCATTGACGCTCAGGATGACATCGAGCGGTTGGATGCCGGCCTTGTCCGCCGGGCCGCCCGGCTCCACCGAGGCCACGGCCGCGCCGCGCGGGAATGGCAGCCCGAGGTTATCCGCCGTGGCGGCGGTGACCGTCTGGATGGTCACGCCGATGCGCCCGCGCACGACGTGACCGGTGCGCACGAGCTGGTCGGCCACATTGGTGGCCACGTTGATGGGGATCGCGAAGGAGATGCCTTCATAGGCACCGCTCTGGCTGTAGATCTCGGAGTTGATGCCAACGACCTGGCCCTGCAGATTGAACAGCGGGCCGCCGGAGTTGCCCGGATTGACCGGCACGTCGGTCTGGATGAAGGGCACGAAGCCATTGTTCAGTGTGCGCGCCGTCGCGCTGACGATGCCGGCTGTCACCGTATTGACGAAGTTGAAGGGCGAGCCGATCGCCAGCACCCACTGGCCGGGCTTGAGCGAATCGGAATTGCCGACACTCACCACCGGCAAATTGCCCTGCGCGCTGATCTTGATGACGGCGATGTCGCTGCGTTGATCGACGCCGATGACCTTGGCATCGAATTCACGCCGGTCCGTGAGCCTCACGGTCACCTTGGTGGCGTTGTTGACGACGTGCGCGTTGGTGAGAATGTAGCCGTTCTGGCTGATGATGAAGCCCGAGCCGACACCGCGTACCGGCGCGCTGTTGCGCGGCGGCATGTTCGGCGCGGGGATCCCGAAACGGCGGAAGAAATCGCCGAAGGGGTCGTCATTGTCACCACCCCCACCGCCCTGCTCCTCGCCGCCGCCCTGCTCCTGCTGCTTTTCCACCACCTGCACGTTCACGACCGCGGAGCCCACCTGCTGCACCAGGCCGGAGAAATCCGGCAGGCCGCGCGAGGCGGCGGCGACCGCCGCCGGCGAGGCGGTGACGACGCCGGTCTGAAACAGGTGACTACCCTCGGAGCCGCGGCTGGCGGTGCTCGATGTGTCTGCCCCGCCCGTCGGCGCCGCTGAGCCCGACTGCGGCGAGCAGGCCGCGAACAAGGAAATGAAGAGGATGGCGCCCAGCAGACGCGGGCTGACGTCCCGATGAAACATATGGCTCACTCCGGGGCCGGTAAAGAGGGAATCATAGACCAGCTCAGGCTCGGCCGGTTCCTGTCGATCGCGTCATGCGCATCCCGGCCGCCAGAGCCGTCGCCAGTAGTCCCAGGACTACAACCAGCCCATTGCCCAGGCGCACGTAAGGCGGCAGCCCCCCGCGCGGCTGCACTGTCGAGCGCAGCACCACCGGCTGGAACTGCTGCGCCTCGGCAAGGATGCGCCCGCGGCCGTCGACGATCGCTGAAATACCATCCTGCGTGGCACGAATCAGCGGGCGGTCGGCCTCCAGAGCACGCATGCGCGCGATCTGAAAGTGCTGATAACGGGCCCAGGAGCGGCCGAACCATGAGTCGTTGGTGACATTCACGAGCAGCGTTGCGCCGTGGCGCAGATCGGGCAACATCGCGTCGCCATAGGCGTCCTCGTAGCAGATGCTCGGCGCAAGCAGCGTACCGGCAGCGTGCAGCGGCGGCTGCACCGGCGCGCCGGGCGTGAAGTCGAGGTAGGGAAGATTGCGCAGTCGCATCCAGGTGCGCACGAACTGCGGGACCGGAAAGTACTCGCCGAAGGGCACCAGATGATGTTTGTCGTAAAAGCTCACCCCGTCGGAGAGCGTCATCAGGGAGTTGTATTCATGGTCGGCCTCGTCGGCGCGCAGGATGCCCATGACGACGTCCGAACCGTGCATCCTGGCGCGCGAGTAGAGCTGGCCGAGAAACTGCGCATCGTCGTTGGCGAATTCGGGAATGGCCGCCTCGGGCCAGACGATCAGACGCGCCCCCAGCGCCTGCTGCTGCAGGCGCGAGTACAGATCGCGGATCGGACCGATATTGTCCGCCTGCCATTTCAGGTCTTCTGGCACCGCACCCTGCAGCACCGCCACGCTCAGCGGCGGGCCAGCCGGATGGGTCCAGGAGACGCGCTCGAGCAGCCAGCCGGCACCCCATGGCAGCAGCAGCAGTGCGAGCGCCCAGGGCGCCAGGCGCCGTGGCGCTCGCAGCAGCGCCACCAGGGCCCCCGCACCCAACAGCAGCAGCGCCGAGATCCCATAGACCCCAGCGAGCGGCGCGAAGCCCGCCAGCACGGTCTCCGTCTGCGAATAGCCCAGCGACAGCCAGGGGAACCCTGACAGGAACCAGCCGCGCCACCATTCCACCAGCAGCCACAGCCCCGGCAGTCCCACGAGCCAGCGCAGCGCGCCCGCGGGCGGCAGCAGCCGCGCCGCCAGCCAGCCGAGCAATGCCTGGTAGAGCCCCATGATGGAAACCAGCGCCAGCACCAGGCCCAGCGACAGCCAGACCGGCGCCTGACCGATGCCGTGAATGCTGATGTACAGCCACCAGGTCCCGACGCCGAAGGTGCCCGCGCCGAACCAGAAGCCCGAGCGTGCAGCGCTCGCGGGGCTGGCGTCCTCCCATAGCCAGAACTGCAGCGCCGGACACAGCAGCGCGAGCGGCCAGAGCGACAGCGGCGCGAAGGCGCAGGCCAGTGCGGCTCCGCCCGCGAGCGCCAGCAGCGCGCGCACCGGCGCTGGCAGCCGCGCGGGCAGCGCTGAGCGGGCCGATGCGGGCAGGGGTTGGGGGCCCCCGTGCATGCCGGCAGCCTCGGCGCCCGGGGCAGGCGCATCGCCCGCCGCGTCAAGCGCGGGCGGCGCGACCTCGGCCAGCGGGGTGCCCGCCTCGCTCACGATGCGATCTGCTACTCGGTCCGCGCGACCGGTGGATGGACCATGCCTGGGATGATCACGCGCAGCGCATCGATGCGGCGCCGGTCGGTACGCGTCACCCGCAGTTCGAGGCCCGCCAGGTGCACGCTCTCTCCCCGCCGTGGCATTCGCCCGAATTGCTTCATGACCAGTCCCGCGATCGTATCGAACTCGTCCTCCGGCAGCTCCACATTGAAGTACTGATTGAACTCCGCAATGCGCGTACCCCCGCGCACACTGTACTGGCGCTCGCCCTCGCGGCGGATGTCCTGATCCTCTTCGATGTCGAACTCATCGTCGATGTCGCCGATGATCTGCTCGATGACATCCTCGATGGTTACCAGTCCCGCAACACCCGCGTACTCGTCCACCACGATCGCCATGTGATTGCGATTGACGCGAAATTCCTTCAGCAGCACGTTCAGCCGCTTGGACTCGGGCACGAAGGTCGCCGGTCGCAGATACTCGCGGATGTCGAATTTCTCCGTCGGCGCGGCGGCAAACTGACGCAGCAGATCCTTGGCGAGCAGGATGCCCACGACGTCGTCGCGATCGTCGGCCAGTACCGGAAAGCGCGAGTGCCCCGACTCCACGATCGCCGGCATGATGCGCGTCAGCGGCTCCTCACGGCGCAGACAGATCATCTGCGCGCGCGGCACCATGATGTCGCGCACCTGCAGATCCGCGACCTCCAGCACCCCCTGGAGCATTGCGAACGCCTCGGCATCGAGCACGCCGCGCTGCTTGAATTCGGCCAGCAGCTCCACCAGCGAGCCGCGGTCCGAGAGCCGCGCGGCGAGCGTACGTGTCAGGCGCGATCGCCAGCGTCCCGTGCTGCCGGTGCTCTTCGCCATGCTCATCTCATCCGGTAGGGATTATCGAAGCCGAGACCGCGCAGCACGCGAATTTCGCGACGCTCCATGCGCACTGCCTCCCGCTCGCGCTCGTGATCGTAGCCGACCAGATGCAGCGCTCCGTGCACCACCAGGTGCGCCCAGTGTGCCGCGAGCCGCTTGCCCTGGGCGCGCGCCTCGGCGGCCAGAACCGCCGGGCAGATGACCAGATCCCCGAGCAGCCCATCGTGACGCTGCGCCTCGCCGGTGGCCGGAAAGGACAGCACGTTGGTCGGGCGATCGCGGTCGCGGTAGCGCGCGTTGAGCGCGCGGCTCCTGGCCGGGCCCACCAGCAGCACCGAGATCTGCGCGCCCCGTGCCCGTCGGCCCAGTGCCGCATCCATCCAGCGCCCGAGCTGTCGATGGGGTGGATGGGAAGCGCGTACGGCGGCGCGCACGCTCACGGCGGCACCCCGAGCGCGCCGCGCCCGGGGGCTGCGACGGCTGGGCATCAGCGGGCGCTTGCGTGCCGCGCTCACGGGGGGGCCGCGGCTCCCGGAGCGCGCTCGTGTGCCTCGTAGGCCTGCACGATGCGCTGCACGAGGGGATGACGCACGACGTCGGCGGCGTCGAAAGTCGTGAAAGCCACACCGGCGACGCCGCGCAGGATCTGCTGTGCGTGGTGCAGGCCCGACATGCGCCCGGGCGGCAGGTCAGTCTGCGTCAGATCCCCCGTCACCACGGCGCGCGAGCCGAAGCCGATGCGCGTCAGGAACATCTTCATCTGCTCGATGGTGCTGTT
>DATBPG010000289.1:0-12532 GCA_036561485.1 Steroidobacteraceae bacterium
GATGCGCGAGGAGCTCACCGAGCTCGAGGAGGTCATCTCGGTGACCCCGGCGATGCTACCGAGGTGGCGCTCCAGTGGCGTCGTGACGCTCGTGGCCACGGTTTCGGGGCTTGCGCCCGGCAGTGAGGCCTGGACCATCACCGTGGGGATGTCCACGTTCGGCAGCGGCGCCACCGGCAGCAGGAAGAATGCGATGCCGCCCGCCAGGGCCATGGCAAGCGTCAGCAGCGTCGTGGCGACCGGACGGTGGATGAAGGGCGCGGAGATGTTCATGCGTGCACTGTCGGTGTCGCGGCTTACCTGTGCGGCGCGGCCGGGTGCGGACGGCTGCCGAGCGCACCGCCGGCGGGCTGTCCGGCTGTGCCCGCCCAATCGCCCGGTTCGCCATCGGCATCATGCGAGCGCCGATCGCCGCGCGCGAGGTGCGCCAGGCGGTCGAAGAACAGGTAGATCACCGGCGTGGTGAACAGGGTCAGGGCCTGGCTGACGAGCAGGCCACCCACGATCGACACGCCCAGGGGCGTGCGCAGCTCCGAGCCGGTGCCGGTGCCGAGCATCAGCGGCAGAGCGGCGAACAGCGCCGCGACCGTCGTCATGAGGATCGGCCGGAAGCGCAGCAGCGCGGCCTGGTAGATCGCCTCGGCGGGTGCCTTGCCGCCATCGCGCTCGGCGGTGAGCGCGAAGTCGATCATCATGATGGCGTTCTGCATGACGATGCCGATCAGCAGGATGATGCCGATGATCGAGATGATGTTGAGCTCCAGCCCCGCGACCATGAGCCCGAGCAGTGCGCCGATGCCGGCCGATGGCAGCGTCGAGAGGATCGTCAGCGGGTGGATGAAGCTCTCATACAGCACCCCGAGCACGATGTAGACCGAGGCGATGGCCGCCAGCACCAGCAGCACTTCGCTCGAGAGCGCCGACTGGAACGCCAGCGCCGAGCCCTGGAAGGTGGTGGTGATGCTGACCGGCAGCCCGATCGACTGTTCGGCATCGCGCACCGCCTGCACGGCCGACTGCAGCGAGGCGCCCGGGGCGACGTCGAAGGAGAACATGGCAGCCGGGAATTGTCCGAGGTGATCGTGCTCGAGCGGCGACTGACTGACCAGCACGTGTGCAATCGAGTCCATGCGCACCTGGCCGCCGCCGGCCGCTGGCACATAGATGGTGTTGAGTGCAGCGACCGTGTCCTCCATGCTCGGCATCGCCTGCAGGATGACGCGATACTGGTTCGACTGTGAGTAGATGGTGGAGATGATGCGCTGGCCGAAGGCGTCATAGAGCGCATTGTCGATGGTGGCGGCGGTCACGCCGAAACGCGCGGCGGTGTCGCGATCGACCTGGATCTGCGCGGTCAGGCCCTTGTCGAGATAGTTGGTGGAAACGTTCTGCACCTGCGGCGCGCTGTTCAACGCGGTGAGCAGCCGCGGCGCCCAGGGCGAGAGGATGGAATCGCTCGCTGCGCCGAGCACGAATTGGTACTGCGCACGCGATACGGTCGAATCGATCGTCAGGTCCTGCACCGGCTGAAAGTAAACGCTGATGCCGGCAATGCCCTGGGTTTCCCGGCGCAGCCGCGCCATGATGGTTTCGATGCTGTCGCTGCGCTCGTCCTTGGGCTTGAGGTTGATCATCATGCGCCCGTCGTTGAGGGTCGTATTGGTGCCGTCAACGCCGATGAACGACGACAGGCTCTCCACCGCCGGGTCGCGTCGGATCGCATCGGCAAGCACCTGCTGTCGCTGCGCCATGGCCTGGAAGGACACGCTCGGGGCGGCCTGCGTCATGGCCTGCAGCAGGCTCGTGTCCTGCACCGGGAAGAAACCCTTGGGAATGGCGATGTAGAGGAATATGGTCAAGCCGACCGTGCCGACCGCACACCAGAGCACGAACAGCTGGTGGCCGAGCACCCAGCGCAGCGCGCTGCCGTACCAGCTGATGAGGCGCTCGAAGCCGCGCTCGGCGGCGAGATCCGCGCGGTTGCGCCCGCGGGCCTCGCGCTCCTCGCGGCTCTTGAACATTCTCGAGCAGAGCATCGGCACCAGCGTCAGCGACACCAGCGCCGACAGCAGGATGGAGATGCTCAGCGTGATGGCGAACTCGCGGAACAGCCGTCCGACCACCTCGCGCATGAACAGCAGCGGGATCAGCACGGCGAGCAGCGATACCGTCAGCGACATGATGGTGAAGCCGATCTCCCCGGCGCCCTTGAGCGCGGCCTGGAACGGTCTTTCACCCTTCTCCACGTAGCGGGAGATGTTTTCGATCATGACGATGGCGTCATCGACTACGAACCCGGAGGCGATCGTGAGCGCCATCAGTGACAGGTTGTCGAGGCTGAAGCCGAACAGGTACATGATCGCAAAGGTCCCCACCAGGGACAGTGGGACCGACACGCCCGGGATCACGGTGGCCGGCAGATTGCGCAGGAACAGGAAGATGACCAGCACCACCAGCCCGACCGCCAGTGCCAGCTCGAACTCCACGTCGGTGACCGAGGCGCGGATCGTATTGGTGCGGTCGGTCACCGTGGCGATGCGGACATTCGCCGGGAGCGAGGCGCTGATCTGCGGCAGCAGCTGCTGAATTGATTTGACGATCGCGATGACGTTGCCGCCCGGCTGACGCTGGATGTTCAACAGCACCGCCGGCGTATCGTTCACCCAGCTGGCGAGCTGGGTGTTCTCGGCGCTCTGGGTGACCTGCGCGACGTTGCGCAGGAACACGGGATTGCCATTGCGGTAGGCAACCACGAGCGAGGAGTATTGGGAGGCGGTGGAGATCTGATCGTTGGCGTCGATGGTCCAGGCCTGCGCGGGGCCGTCGAAGCTGCCCTTGGGGGCGTTTTCGTTGGCATTGGAAATCGTGGTGCGCAGATCATCGATGCTGATGCCGTAGGCGGCCAGGGCATCCATGTTGGCCTGGATGCGCACCGCGGGGCGTTGCGCGCCGTTCAGACTCACCAGGCCCACGCCCGACACCTGCGAGATCTTCTGCGCAATGCGCGTCTCGGCGAGATCCTCGACCTGCGTGAGCGGCATGCCGGTCGAGGTCACCGCGAGCGTCAGGATGGGCGCATCCGCCGGGTTGACCTTGTTGTAGATGGGCGGCGCCGGCAGGCTCGCCGGCAGCAGGTTGCTCGCCGCGTTGATCGCCGCCTGCACTTCCTGCTCGGCCACGTCGAGGTCGAGGTCCAGGGCGAACTGCAGGGTGATGATCGAGGCGCCCGCGGAGCTGCGCGAGGTCATCTGGTCCAATCCGGGCATCTCGCCGAACTGACGCTCCAGCGGCGCGGTGACCGTGGAGGTCATGACATCCGGGCTCGCGCCTGGAAGGAAGGTCTGAATCTGGATCGTCGGGTAATCGACCTCGGGTAGCGCCGAGAGCGGCAAGAGGTGATAGCCCAGGAGGCCGACGGCCAGAATGGCGGCCATCAACAGCGCGGTCGCCACCGGCCGCAGGATGAACGGGCGCGAGGGGTTCAGCATGGCAGAGCCTGAAGGGGGTTGCGGGTCAGGGGGGTGTCAGGGCTGCGGCGCCTGCTGAGCGCCCGGCGCCGGCCCCGACGTGGGGGGCCCCGCCGACTGAGAGCCAGGAGGACGGCGGCCGGCATGCGCGCGCGAGCCGCCGCCGCCATAGCGCGCACCGGCCCCGGCGCTCGAAGCCGCGGGGTTACTGGTTCCCTGCGGTGAGCCCTGAGGTGCAGCCCCGCCGGGCAAGGCGGCCGGTTGACCCGCAGCACCCGGCTGACCCGCAGCACCCGGCTGGTCGACCCCTGGCGTGGTTACCAGCGAGCCGTCCTTGAGCTGCTCGGCGCCGTCGACCACCACGCTCTCGCCGACGGACAGGCCGCTGCGGATCGAGATCAGCTCGCCGACGGTGGGGCCGGTCGTGACTGGACGCAGGTGTACCGCGTGCACCGGGCCTGCGGCCTCGCCGAGATCGCCCGCGCCGCCGAAGCGGCGGCCACCGCCCGCGCCACGACGTCCGCGCCGGCCCGCCGCACCCGGTGCGCCCGAGGCCGGTCCCCCGGGAGGATCAAACGCGGCTGCCGGCGCCGGCCCCGGGTCCACGACGTAAACGTAGCTGCCGGCGTTGCCGGTCTGAACGGCCGAGCCCGGCACCAAAATCTGGTTTTGCAGCGTCTGCAGCGTCAGGCGCACGTTCACGAACTGCTGCGGAAACAGCTGCAGGGCCATATTGTTGAACATCGCGCGCAGCTTCAGGGTACCGGTGGTGGGGTCCACCTGGTTATCGACATCGGAGAGCACGCCGGTATCCAGCGCGGTGGTGAACGTACGATCGTAGGCGACGGCCTGAAGCTTGACCTTCTGACGCATCCGCGTCAGCACCTGCGAGAGATCATCCTCGGGAATCGTGAACAGCACCGACATCGGATGCAGCTGCGTGACCACCGCGATAGTGCTGCTGTAGGCGCTGACCACGTTGCCCACATCGACCTGCCGCAACCCAACGCTGCCGTCCACCGGGGCGGTGATGCGGCAGTAGCTCAGGTTGAGCTTGGCGGAGGCCAGAGCAGCCTGGTCGGCGGCGAGTGTGGCCTGGTCCTGCAGCACGGTGGCCTGCTGGGTGGCGTAGGTCTGCTCGGCAACGGAGTTCTGCGCGACCAGCACCTTGTAGCGCGCCAGATCCACCTTGGCGTTATTGAGCAGTGCCTCGTCGTGCTGCAGCTGGGCCTGGTCCTGGTCGACCGTGGCCTGGAAGGGGCGCGGATCGATCTCGGCCAACAGATCGCCCTTCTTGACCTGCTGACCCTCGGAAAAGGCGATCTTGATCAGGGGACCGGTGACCTGCGGGTGTACCGTGACGGTCGCCAGCGGCGTGACGGTGCCGAGCGAATCGAGGGTGATGGGGACGTCCCCGCGTGTGACCTGCGCGACCCCGACCGACAGCGGTGCGGCAAAGCCGGCGCGCGCTGCCTGATTGACGAATCCGCTTCCGCCGCCGCGTTGGGCGACGATGCGCTGATGCACGATAAGAACAGTCACGAGCACCACGGCCAGGACGATCGCTGTCCAGACGATCTTCTTCGTGCGGCTCATCTCGCCGTGAACAGCGGGGTCGGCATCCTGCGGGGGCATCTGCGAGCTCATTGCGTGTTGCTATCCGTGTGAAGACTCTGGCCGAAGGCTGTGACAGGCGCTTGAGCGCGCAAGTCGTACTCCGGCAGTGGGCGAGCGCGCGGCGCGAGCGTAGTTAAATCAACCCACCGTCAACCAGTGTTTAGTTAAAGACATTTAATGTGTAGCTGAAACAAGAATGAGCGACCGTCGGTTACGGCCGCGCCTCAACCCCCAGGGTCGAGCCGGGGGGCCGATTGTGTGTTGAACTCGCCAAGGGCGCAATGCAGTCCGCGACAGCGATACGCTGCGATGCAGCAAAGATTCTGTCGCACAAGTTGAGGCCATCCTCGCGCGCGCTTAAGGGCCACCCGGCGGGTCGTTGAATGGGTGCGTCAGGCCAGCTTCCACGCCGTGGAGCAGGCACCGCCGATGTCACGCAGCGCGGGCCCTGTAGGCGCGTTGGCCTTGGCCCGGCGGCTGATCGTTATCGTCGCGCCGCTGATTGATTCTGACGCAGGCGGCGGGCAGTCTGAGGGCCATGGCGGAATTCATTGGCTACTCGACACACGAGCGACGCTTTCCCAACGCAGCGGCGCTGACCGAAGCGCTGTGCGGGGAGATCGTCGCGAGCCTGCAGCAAGGACTGGCGGCCGGGCGCGGCACGAGCCTCGTGGTACCCGGCGGACACACGCCCGTGGCGCTGTTCGATCGACTCTCCACTGAGCAGCTGGACTGGTCGAGTGTCTGGATCACGCTCACCGACGAGCGTTGGGTGGATCCGCACAGCAGCGCGAGCAATGAGCATCTGGTGCGCGAGCACCTGCTGCGCAATGCGGCCGCGCAGGCGCAGTTCGTTGGACTGAAAAGCTCGCATGCCGATCCGCAGGCCGCGGCGGCCGGTTGCTGGTCGGCGCTCGCGGAACTGCCGCGTCCGTTCGACTTCGTGCTGCTTGGCATGGGCGATGATGGCCATGTGGCCTCGCTGTTTCCGGATTCACCCGGCCTCGCCGCCGCGCTCGATCTGAGCCTGCCGCCTGGCTGTGCGGCGGTGACGGCGCCCGCAGCGCCGCGCACCCGCATGACGCTGAATCTGCGCGCGCTGCTGGATGCACGGCGTATCGCGGTGCTGATCGTCGGGCAGGCCAAATGGGCCACCTATGAGCGCGCGCGTGCTCGTGGGCCTGCGGTCGATATGCCGGTGCGCGCACTGTTCGCGCAGCAAAATGTTCCGGTGACGATCTGGTGGGCGCCGTAGCGACGCGCCCTGGCAGCGCTCAGGCCCGTCCCAGATCGCGCGCGGCGAGCGCCATGTGGCGCAGGGGCCGCTGGCTGTAGACCTGCGGCACGGGGCTGCCGCGCAGCAGTGCCAGACGCTGCTGGACGCGGCCGAGCTTGACCGCGACGATGGCGCCGTTGCGGTCGTTGATTTCGCGACAGCGAAGCGCAAGCTCCAGGTTCGACTGCCACTGCTGCTGCAGCTGTCCGCGCGGGTCGGCCCAGGCCAGCAGCTTCTCGAGCGCCGCCCGGCCGCTGCCGAAGGAGAGCATGCGGGACAGATCGGCGCGCTCGACATCCAGGCGCGTGAGACGCTCGACGCAGCGGTGGCGCTCGGAGCCGATCGTCTGGATGGCGACGACATCCTCGCCCTGCAGAATGTGGGTTTCGCGTACCAGCAGCGTTTCCAGCTCGGCGAGCCCGGCGGACTCTTCTGCGAGGATGCGCTGCAGGGCAGGCTCGATCTGCGTGCGCTGCGGACTCACTGTCCGTTCCCGCTGAGGTCCTGCTCCAGCTGCAGCATACGGCCGGCTGTGCGCTCGGTATCGACGCTGTAGTCGCCGGAAGCGATGGCCTGCTGCAGCGTGCTGACGCGGGCGCTGTCCACCTCCGGGGCTTCCTGGACCGCTTGTGACAGAGCCGCCAGCGCACGGCCGGAAGCCGTGATGTGCACGCTGTCGGGCGCCGGGCCCCCGTTGCCGCTCGAGCCGCTGGCCGCCGAGCCCACCGTCTTTGCTGGCAGGATGCTCTCCACGGCGCCGCCGCTACCGGAGGACACGGCTGCCCCGTCGAGCTGATTGATGCGATTGGCCACTAGGCTCTCCTTGCGCTCCTCGAGGCCTCTATCGGCAGATACGCGTCAAACTTTAGGCGCGACTGATTGGTCATAACGACCGCCGCCTGCGCGCGGCGCCGCGACCATCGGTGCGACGCGTGGCTCAAAGCGGTGCTTCCACGACGCTGTCGGAGCGCACGATGGCCTCGACGATGCGCTGCGAAGACAGATTCTGCACGCGGATATGATCGGCGATGCGCCCGTCGCTGAGCGCAACGCCGCCCATGCGCACCTCGATGCCGGAGGCATGCGCGAGAATCACCACCTGCTGGCCACGGTGCACCAGCGGGGCAGGGGCGAGCGCATCGCGAGTCAGCGGCTGGCCAGCGCTGAGTGCCAGGCGCAGGCGCTGGCCCGTCAAAACATCCGGGTTGGCGGGGTACTCGGCGGCCAGACCCGGCACGCGACGCGTCTGCAGGTCGAAATCCGCGGCGGTCAGCATGGCATCGCGCGGCAGCGCGTAGCGCGCCACGAGCACCGGCGCCATCGAATCGACCGTGACACTGGTGTAGATCGTCCAGCGCACCGAGCCAGCACAGCGCACGCCCACGGTCGTCTGGTGGCGCACCTGTCCGTCCTGGGTCAGAAACGCCTGCAGCGGCGCATCGCAGGCAGGCAGACGCAGGCGCGGATCCATCGGCGCGACCGCCAGCGACAGCTGTGCGGCATTGGCACCGGCCTGCGAGACGATGGCCTGCTCGGCTGCCGCGCCGATCGCCCGTGTGCTGGTGATGGAGCGGGCGGGAGCGGCGTGCAGCGGTGCGCCCGCGAGCGCAAACAGCGCCAGGGCCAGCAGCGCCGGGTTGGGAACGATGCGGATCGCGCGCGATGAGCTCATGGGATTGCCTGCCGATGTCATTGAAGGTGCGAGCCGAGCAAGGGCTGTGCCATGGGCAGAGCTGCATGGAGTGACGGATTTCCGACGTTCAAGTCGCACACTGCGCTGCCGATACGGCCCCGGGGAGCGCATGCGCTCGCCTCCCGGCAGCGCGCTGCCTGCCGGCGGCAACGGTCTGCCGCCTGTCATCGGCTTGCAACCCTCGCCGCGCCGCGCCGCATCGACTGCGTCACAGATTGCCGGACGCCGAAGGGCATGTCGCAGCCGTGGCATAGCGATTGCTCCCGCTTGCGCAACGATCGAAACGATCGGTTGGCGCGAGGCGCGCATGCACTCGGTACTGGACAACTATCTCGGCATTCACGCCCAGGCGCTCGCCCTGGAGGCACAGCGCACCGACGTGCTCGCCGCCAATCTGGCCAATGTCGATACGCCCAACTACAAGGCGCGCGACATGGACTTCAAGGCGGCGCTCGCGGCCGCGAGCGGTCAGAGCGATGCGTCGACCCTGACGCTGACCACAACCAATGGGGCCGATCTGACCAACGCCGGGACGCCGGCTGCTGCTGACGGCGGCGCTGCCACGTCGGCCGCGGACCCGACCTATCTCAAATACCGTGTGCCCCTTGCGCCGGCGCTCGACGGCAATACGGTGGACGAACAGCTCGAACAGTCGGCCTTCGCCGAGAACAGCGTGCGCTATCAGGCGAGCCTGGCCTTCCTGAACATCAAGCTGCGCGGTCTGCTCACCGCGATCAGCTCCTCCTAGCGGCGACACCTGACAGCCCACGGAGCACACCATGTCTGATTTCAAGATCTTCGATATCGCCGGCTCGGGAATGAGCGCGCAATCGGTGCGCCTGAATACCGTGGCGAGCAACCTCGCCAATGCGGACAGTGTCAGCAGCGACCCCTCGACGGTCTATCGCGCCAAGCATCCGGTGTTCAAGGCGGTGCTCGGCGATGGACTCGGGGCGGGCGGCGGCACCGATGCGGCAACGGCGAGCGTGGAGGTAACCGGGATCGCGGAGAATCCGGCCACACCCGAGACACGCTATGACCCGGGCAATCCACTCGCCGATGCGCAGGGCTACGTCTATGCCCCGGCAGTGAATGTCGTGGAGGAGATGACGGACATGATCTCCGCATCACGCTCCTATCAGAACAATGTCGAGGTGCTGAACACGGCACGCGACATGATGCTCGACACCCTCAAGCTCGGACAGAGCTGAGGCGCGGCCCATGCATCGCAACGCCGCGCCGACCGCATCGGACAGTAGTTACCCATTCGCAATGCCTTCCGACAGGACAACGCCATGACCACCCCTGTGAATTCCGTGACCGGCGCCCAGACCCCCAGCGGCACCTCGGGCACCCCGGGCAGCAATGGCCTCGGTGGCCTGACCATGAACGACTTTCTGACACTGATGACGGCGCAGCTGCAGCACCAGGATCCACTCAATCCGACCGACAGCAACCAGTTTCTGAGCCAGCTCTCCGAGCTGAGCACGGTCGAGGGCATCTCGCAGCTGAATACTTCGATGGGCACGCTGTCCAATTCGATGCTCGCTTCGCAGGCGGTCAACAGCGCGGCGCTGGTGGGCCAGACGATCCTCGCGCCCGCCAGCGCGAGCGAGCTCGCCAGTGGCGGATCCATCAGCGGCGCGGTGCAGGTGCCCAGCGGCGCCAAGAGCGTGACGCTCAGCATCACCAATGCCGCCGGTGTGACCGTGGCGCAGGTGGCGATGCCCACGGGCGCTGGCATGCAGGGCTTCAGCTGGAACGGCCAGAGCGCCAACGGCAACACGGCGCCTCCCGGGGTGTACGGTGTCAGCGCCGCCGCGGTGGTCGGCAATACCAGCGAGGCCGCCACGACCTACCTCAACGGCACCGTCTCGAGCGTCACGCTGGATCCGGGCGCCTCCGGCGTGCTGCTCAATACCCCGCAGCTCGGCTCTGTGGCGCTGAGCAACGTGCAGCAGCTCGATTGACGACCGAATTTTCAAGGAGCAACCGGCATGTCATTTGGAATAGCGCTCAGCGGCCTGAATGCCGCACAAGGCGATCTGAACGTCACGGCGAACAACATCGCCAATGCGTCCACCACGGGTTACAAGTCCAGCGACTCGGAGTTCTCCGAGCTGTTCTCGACCTCGGCGGCGGGCGTGAGCAATACCCAGATCGGCGGAGGCGTGCAGCTCGCGCAGGTGCAGCAGCAGTTCTCGCAGGGCAATCTGAGCACCACCGGCAACAGCCTGGACCTGGCGCTCAACGGTAACGGCTTCTTCACCGTCAGCAATGATGGCGCCACGCAGTACACGCGCGCGGGCTCGTTCACGACCAACAATCAGGGATACGTCGTCAACTCGCAGGGTCAGTACCTGCAGGTGTACGCGCCCACCCCCTCGGGAACCTTCAATACCACCTCGCTGCAGAATCTGCAGGTGCCGAGCGGCGACAGCCAGCCCGCGGCCACGACCACCGCCTCGATGGTGTTCAATCTGCCGGCGGATTCGAAGCCCCCGGCCGATTCGCCCTTCAGCGCGATCGACGCCAACAGCTACAACCAGTCGACTTCCCTGACGATATACGACTCGGAAGGAGCCGCTCATGCCGCGAGCTTCTACTTCGTCAACACGGCCGCCGGCAAGTGGAATGCCTATGAGTACATCGATGGCGCCCAGGTGAATACGACGCCCGTGCAGCTGTCGTACGACACCAGCGGCATCCTGACGGGCGTGACCGATGCGGCTGCCGGTACCAATCCCGAGGCGATCAGCTTCGGCGCCTACACGCCCGCTGGCGCCAAGCCTTTGGACATCACCTACAACCTGGATCACACCACCCAGTTTGGCGCCACCTTCGGCGTGACCTCCGAGACGCAGAACGGTTTCACGACCGGACAGCTCTCGGGTGTGTCGGTCAGCTCTACCGGCGTCATGCAGGCGAATTACACCAACGGGCAGTCAACGGTGCTGGGCCAGGTGGCCATCGCCAACTTTCCCGACGAGCAGGCCCTGCAGCAGGTCGACAACACCAATTGGGTGGCCACCTTTGCCTCCGGTGCCGCGCTCTACGGCCAGGCGGGCGGCGCGGGCGTGGGCACCATCGCTTCCGGCTCGCTCGAGAATTCGAACGTGGACATCACCACTCAGCTGGTCAACATGATCACCGCGCAGCGCGCCTTTCAGGCCAACGCCGAGATGGTCTCTACGGAAAATCAGATCACCCAGACGGTGATCGGCATTCCGCAGCAGGGCTGATGCGGCGGCGCTGAGAGCCAACAGGGAGGCAGTCGATGGATCGTCTGGTCTATGTGGCGATGTCGGGCGCGAAGCAGATCCTCGATGCGCAGGCGGCCAACAACGCCAACCTGGCGAATGCCAACACCACCGGCTTCCGCGCCGATCTGACGGCATTCCAGACGCAGCAGGTCACCGGCGCCGGACTGCCCTCGCGCGCCTACGCGACCGATACCAGCGCGGGCTGGGATGCCAGCTCCGGGGTGCTGCAGCACACCGGTCAGCCGCTGGATGTGGCCATCAAGGGTGCCGGCTGGCTTGCGGTGCAAGCGAGCGACGGCTCCGAGGCGTACACCCGGGCCGGGGATCTGCATCTGGACCCGAGCGGCGTGCTGATGACGGCAGCCGGCAATCCGGTGCTGGGCGATTCCGGCCCGATCACCGTGCCGCCGGAGACCGCGATCAACATCGGCGGCGATGGCTCGGTGTCGATCGTCGGACAGGGTCAACCGGCGACTTCCATCTCCACGGTCGGACGCATCAAGCTGGTGAATCCCCCGGCGGCAAGCCTCACGCGCGGCGCCGATGGCCTGTTTCGCAGCACCGGGGACACGCCGGTGGTCGCCGACGCGAGCGTGAAGCTCGAGCCCGGCACGCTCGAGTCCAGCAACGTCAACATCGCCGAGAGCATGGCCAACATGATCGAGCTCGCACGCAGCTACGAGGTCCAGGTCAAGGCCATGAAGGCCGCCGAGGACAACGCCTCGGCGAGCTCCAAGCTCCTGCAGCCGAGCTGACGTTCGATTCCGGCACCAGATAGATAGGAACGCATAGTCATGGATGCAGCACTTTGGGTCGCCAAAACCGGGCTTGACGCCCAGCAGACCGAGATGGCGGTGATTTCCAACAATCTCGCCAACGTCAATACCGACGGCTTCAAGAAGAGCCGCGCGGTATTCCAGGACCTGCTCTACCAGAACGTGCAGCAGGTCGGTGCCGCCACCACCCAGAACACCCAGGCGCCGAGCGGCGTCGAGCTCGGCACCGGCGTGAATCTGGTGGCGACGGAAAAGGTTTACACGCAGGGCAATATCAACCAGACCGGCAACGCCTTGGACCTGGCGGTCAATGGCAGCGGCTTCTTCCAGGTGCTGATGCCCGACGGCTCGATGGCCTATACACGTGACGGCAGCTTTCAGGTCAGCACTACCGGTCAGCTGGTCACCGCCAGCGGCTATCCGGTGCAGCCGGCGATCAC